>DATJXI010000332.1:0-3023 GCA_035500275.1 Roseiarcus sp.
TGTAGTCGATGTGGGTGGAAAACTGGAAAACTCCAGCGCGGGCTGGTCCGCAAACGAGCGCCCCTCCAAGGATTGCGGCGAGGGCGCCAGATGCGGTCCTGAGCATAGCGTTTCACCTCACCTTGAAGAATTAAGCCGAGCAGCGCTCACATACCGAAGGCATTGTTAACACGAAAAATACTAGACTGTCAATGTAATGGTTAGCTTCGAAAACTAGTTGTCGTGCGTAGACACAAGCCAACAAGTATAGACTTTCACCGTGGTCGAGTTTTAGCCGTTATAGCGGGTTTGATTCGCTGCCCTACTTCACCATCACCGGCGTGCCGACGTGGACCCGGCTGTAAAGATCGATCGCGTCCATGTTCCGCATGCGGATGCAGCCTGAGGACACGTGCTGGCCGATCTCGGAGGGCTCGTTGGTGCCGTGAATGCGAATGAGCGTGTCGCGGTTGCCCTGGTAAAGGTAGAGGGCGCGGGCCCCGAGCGGATTGTCCCAACGGCCCTCGAGCGGCCCGTGCGAGAGATAAACCCTGAACTCCGGCCAGCGCTCCATGATCGATGCGGTCGGCATCCAGGTCGGCCATTCCTTCATGGCGCCGACCCTCGCTCGACCGGTCCACCCCATATATTCGGCGCCGCTCGCGATCCGGTATTGGATCGCTTCGCCATGGGGCAGCACGTAGTAGGCATAGTTCGAGCCGGTGTCGACGATGATCGTGCCCGGCGGTTCGTTGGTCTGATAATGGACCTTGTAGCGGACGTCGGGGATGCGCCACTCGTCCGGCTCGGCGAGCGCAAACATCTTCTTGTCGCGTTCGGTCAGCTGGGGGTCCGGAACCCCCGACTGGATGATGGGCTGACAGGCGCCGACCAGCAGGCCGAGAGCCAGAACGACCCACACAGAGACCGGTTTCGTACTCATGCCCCACCCACTACCGAACGGTTAACACTTCACTTACCTGATGCTTCGCCATTTAATGAAGGTTACCGCGCCGAAGCCCTGCACCCGCCCATAATGAAACTCTTATGGGCCGGCTAGGACAAATTCGCCACAGTTCCTTCCTTTTTACGCCCAAAAGCCTAAGAAAGTCCATTGCGGCCTTGGCCTGTCTATAACGTTCCACCCGTTCCGAGAGTCGGGTTGGCGCCCTTCCGCCTCAAATCCGAGACTCCCGGCCAAGTTCGAAAAGACGGTAAGAGGCGAGGGTAATGAAAAATTGGCCGGAGTGTCTCGTGCTGGTCGGCGCCGGGAAGATGGGGGGCGCGCTCGCGGCAGGCTGGCTTCGAAGCGGCCTCAATGCCGCCTCGTTGACGATCCTTGAGCCGAATCCTTCGGCGGAGATCAAGGAGCTTGCAGCGTCTCGCGGGG
The DNA here is from genome assembly GCA_035500275.1 of Roseiarcus sp. Lineage (GTDB taxonomy): Bacteria > Pseudomonadota > Alphaproteobacteria > Rhizobiales > Beijerinckiaceae > Roseiarcus. Next base: position 1,370 of record DATJXI010000332.1, read on the forward strand.
TGGCTCTCAACACCCCCGCGGCGGCCGCCGACGTCCTTGTCCTTGCGGTGAAGCCGCAAACCCTTGACGCGGCCGCGCCGCAAGTCTCGCCTCTGGTTTCGGCGCGCACGCTTGTCCTATCGATCATCGCCGGCAAGCGGCTCACCGACATCCGGTCGCGGATGCCTGCGGCGCGCGCGGTCGTGCGCGCGATGCCGAATACGCCGGCTGCCGTGGGCCATGGCGTGACCGCCGCCTTCGCCAGCGAGGAAACGACGACGGGGCAGAAGCGGTGGAGCGAGAGCTTGCTCAGGGCGGTCGGCGCCTTTCATTGGCTCCGCGACGAGAGCGAGATCGACGCCGTGACGGCCATTTCAGGCAGCGGGCCGGCATACGTCTTCGCGCTGACGGAGGCGCTGGCGGCGGCGGGAGCGAAGCTCGGATTGCCGGCGGAGCTGGCCATGGATCTGGCCCGCGGCACGATCGAGGGCTCGGCGGAGCTCATGCGCCGCGAGCCGTCGACGCCGCCGGCGATCCTGCGCCAGAACGTCACGTCGCCCGGAGGAACGACGGCGGCGGCGCTCGCCGTGCTTCAGGCCGATGACGGGCTCGACGACTTGATGGCGCGGGCGACCGCCGCGGCGCGGGGGCGCGCGCGGGAATTGGCCGGATGACATGAACTTGGCGAGCCCGGCGCCTGAGCATAGACTTGTGGCGTTCGATGCATCGAGGAGCGCCGCACCATGGCCAGCAAACCGAAGAGCGAAGCCAAGCCGACCGATTCCCGCGCCAAAATCGTCGACGCCCTGCTGGAGCTCGCCGCAGAGCACAGATTCGAGGACATTTCCATTCGCGACATCTGCAAGCGCGCCGACGTCTCGCTTGCCGACTTCCGCGACGCGTTTCCGTCGAAGGGGGCGGTGCTGGCGGGCTTGTCGCGCCGCATCGATCGCGCCGTTCTGTCGCAGGACAGCGACGAATTGTCGGATGAAAACCCGCGCGAGCGTCTGTTCGACATCCTGATGCGGCGCCTCGAGGCGATGGCCCCTTACAAGCAGGGTCTGCGCGAGGCGACCGCGTGGATGAGGCGAGAGCCGATGGCCGCGCTCGCAATGAATCAGGTCGTCATGATCTCGATGCGCTTCATGCTTGAAGCCGCCGGCATCGAACTCGACGGCGGCGGCGCCGCGGCGGTGAAGCTTCAGGGCCTCACGCTCGCTTGGTCGCGCGTGCTCAATGTCTGGCTCGACGACGACGATCCCGGCCTGTCAAGGACCATGGCCGAACTCGACCGGGAATTGACGCGCGGCGAGCGGGCGGTCGCTGTGGTCGATCGGGCGAGCGACTTCGTTTGGCCCATTCGGGCGCTGGCGCAAGCAGCGTTCGATGTGCGCCGGCGTAGCCGCAGAAGACCCAGTCGCGCGCGCAAAGCCGATGAGGAGCGGGGCGGCTCGGACGAAGCCGGCGCCGCCGGCGACGCTTCTCTCGCCTGACGGGTTGCGCTGGGGCAAAGCGAATTGGCTCGAATTTGAACCTTTCCGTTTAAGCCGCGGTCGCCATGCGGCGACAAAAAACGGGGAGACGCGCATGCGCCCGTTCTTCTGCGCGCCGCCGTTAGGGTTTTCGCCAAGTTCCGGCGGCACCTTACCGCAAGGTCAGACGCAACCGGACGCCA
>DATJXI010000333.1:0-21634 GCA_035500275.1 Roseiarcus sp.
CCATCTCGACCAACCCTCCGAACGCGGCTTTTTCCGCCAAGAATTGAATTAGCATCAGCCGGTCAAGCGTCGGCTCCCGGCGCATCCGATCGGCGGCAGGCTTGGTTGGGACGTGCCGTTGAAGCAGTTGGTGCGCTTTGGTCGAGCCCACAACTCGTCAGCCGCAGACTTTTGGCGAGTCATCTCAATCTTTCGCTTTGGCGGACGCCAAGGCTTCCGTAGGGGCTTTGTACGCCCGCTATCGCGCCGCGCTCGTTCCCGCCGTTCGCGCAATTCGCCCGCCCATCCGCACATCCCCGCTCGGGCGCCAAGCGTTGGTTTTTGGCCGCTAGCTAGCGCGGCGGCCGAGCAGCTTGAACCATGACCGTCATTGCGAGCGCAGCGAAGCAATGCAGAGATCGTAAGGTGTTCTACGCTCTTGTGGATCGCTTCGTCGCTCCGCTCCTCGCGATGACGGAGCTACCTGATCGGCCGCCGCGCTAGCTAGCCCCTCCCCCACATGCGCGCCGTCGCCTCGGCGAGAAAGGCGTGCCTTTCCCGGTTCTGCTCAGGCGCGGCGGCGGATGTCGCGCCGAACAGCATGACGGGGGCGCCCGCACTGCGGAACGATGGCCAGGGCGGGAGCCCGTCGCCGTTGGGATCGCCGGTCTTGACGAAGTTGACCCAATAGCTCGAGGCGAGCTTGGCGATCGCCCGGTCGGCGTCCTCGACGATCCAGGGGAAGGCGTGGAAATTGTCGAAAACGTAAAGGATTTCGCCGGCGTGGAACGCGCCCGCGTCGCGACTGTCGCTGTCGCCGAACCAGCCCCGCGGCGTCAGCGGGCAGCGGTCGAAGCGGAAGCGGAAAATCTCCCTGGTCCCGTAAGCCTTCTGCGCTTCGATCCAGGACCAGGCGGGATGGATGATGGTCAGGTCGCCGCCGAGCGCGCGCGCCGAGGCCGCGTCAAGCGTCGGCGAGCCGGCGGGATAGAGGCGCAGCGCCTCCTCCGTCTGATCGCCGAAAATGTTGCGCACCAGCTCGGAGTAGGGGACCTTGGCGTTGTCGCCCGCGAGAAGGGTGAAGTTAAAACCCTCGTCCTTGTTCCAGCCCGCCATGAGCGGCGCGTCGGACTGTTCGCGGGCTGCGAAGATCTCGGCCGGGGTTTTGGCCAAGAAATATCCGTCGATGATGGGCCGATAGCCGAGACCCGGCGCCGCCGCCAGAATCGCGTCGGCGGGCGCGCCGCGCAGCTCGGCCAGCGTCTTCGCTCCGACCTTGCGCATGAAGGCGAGGCCGGCGTCTTCCGCTTTCTCGAGCGAGGCGGGCGCGCGGCTCGGGGTCGCAAACATGGCTCCGCTTTCGCCGATCGCCCTTGCAAAGAGCCCCTTCGCGAGCGGCGAGGCCATGAGCGCGCTCACCGCCTCGGAGCCTGCGGATTCGCCGGCGATGGTGACTGCGTTCGGATCGCCGCCGAAAGCGGCGATGTTGCGCTGGACCCATTTCAGCGCCGCGACCAGGTCGAGCATGCCGTAATTGCCCGATGCTCGATGCTCGGACTCGGCTGTGAGCTCAGGGTGGGCGAGAAAGCCGAGCGCGTTGAGACGGTGGTTGACGGTCACCACAACAATCCCGCGTGCGGCGAGCCTCGTTCCGTCGTAGCGGGGCTCCGAGCCCGAGCCGACGACAAAGCCGCCGCCGTGGATCCAGAACATGACCGGCAGCCGGTCCGGGCTTCCTGGCGCAGCGGGCGTCCAGACGTTGAGATAGAGGCAGTCCTCCGACACGCCGACGATGGTCGGATCGATGTCGCCGAACACGAGGCCTTGCAGCGAGTTGGGTCCGAACGCGTCCGAGCGCCGGACGCCGCTCCACGGCGCGACCGGCTGCGGCTGACGCCAGCGCAGGGCCGCAAGCGGAGGCGCTGCATAGGGGATTCCCTTGTAGGCGCGCACTCCGCTCCAATCGGCCGCGGGAACGGCGAGAGCGCCGCCTTCGACGGCCAGGGCGTTCATGATTAGACCTCCGGTTCAGCCTGCTGCGCTCGCTTCACGCGCGCGGGCAGGGCGTCGAGCCCGGCGAAGCGGGCCTTTGCGCCAAGCGTCTCCTCGATGCGCAAAGCCTCGTTCCACTTGGCCATGCGCTCGGAGCGCGAGAACGAGCCGACCTTGAGCTGGCCGGCGCCCCAACCCACCGCGAGATGCGCGATCGACGTGTCCTCGGTCTCGCCGGAACGGGCGGAAACGATCGTTCCGAACCCGCAGCGGCGGCCTTCGTCGAGGGCGGCCTTGGCTCTGCTGACCGTCCCCGCCTGATTGACCTTGACGAGGACCGCGGTGGCGGATTTTTCCCGCGCGGCGCAGCGCACGTTGTCGGCGCTGGTCACGAGCAGGTCGTCACCAACGATCTGGACCCGGTCGCCAAAAGCCGCGACGAACCGCTGGAACCCGGTCGCGTCGTCCTCGGCGAACGGGTCCTCGATCGAGAGGATCGGATAGCGCGCGCACCAGTCAAGCAGCATCTCGGCCCAGCCGTCGCGGTCCAGCTCCCGCCTTTCGAGGCCGAGCCGATATCGCCCGTCATGACCGAACTCGGACGCGGCGATGTCGAGGAAGATCGCGACGTCGGCGCCGGGCGCAAAGCGCGCGCGCTCGATCGCCAGCATGAGGGTGTCGAGCGCCTCTTCATTCGTCGAGAAGGCGGGCCACCAGCCGCCCTCGTCCGCAACGCCCTGCAGGAGCCCGCGCTCGGCCATGATCCGGCCGGCGGCGTAGTAGACCTCGGCGGTCGTCTCGAGCGCTTCGGCGAAGCTCTTCGCCTTCGACGCAACAACCATGAGGTCCTGAATGTCGATTCTGCGTCCCGCATGCGCGCCGCCGCCAAAAATCTGGATTTGCGGCAAGGGGATGATCGCCGGGGTGCCGCCGAGAAGGTAGCGCCAGAGCGGCTCCTTGCGGCTTGCCGCGGCCGCGTGGAGGGCCGCAAGCGACACGGCGGTCAGCGCGTTGCCACCGAGCCGCGAGAGGTTGGGGGAGCCGTCAAGCGCGACGAGGGTGAGATCGATCGCTTGCTGATCGAAAGGATCGCGGCCAATGAGCGCCGGCGCGATTTCGTCGCGAACGCCGGCCAGGGCGCTCTGAACGTCGAGGCCGCCGAGCTTGTTTCCGCCATCCCGCTTCTCGACCGCTTCACGGCTTCCGCGCGATGCGCCGGCCGGCGCGACGCCTCGGCCAAGCGCACCGTCGCTGAGCATGACCTCGGTTTCGATCGTCGGCCGCCCGCGCGAGTCCCAGATGCGGCGGGCATGGACCGATTGAATGACGGGCTCGCTCATCGAGTCGAGCTCCACGCCTTCGCCACCTCTGCGAGACGTCCCGGCGGCGACTCGATCAGCGGCGCGGCGCAAGCGCGCACCGCCTCGCGCTCACTGTCGCGCGTCAAATATTCGACCGGCGACTTGCCGTCGACCCGCGCGAGAAACAGCGTCGGCAGCAACGCGGCCGCGCGCGCTTCGAGGCCTTGGGCGTCCTCCCAGTCGACCCCGGCGAGATACGCGCTCGCTAGCGCGGAGTAAGTTTCGAGGTAGGCAGCCTTGTCGGCGCCCTTTCTGGCGCCCTTGAGCAGGAGATGGTTCAAGCAGAAGGCGAGGTCGAAGGCTGGGTCGCCGAACCATGCGCATTCCGCATCGAGAAACACCGGCCCGCTTGGCCCTTTGAGGATGTTCTTCGGGCTTACGTCGCCGTGGACAAGCGCGCGCTTGGTTTGAAGCGTTGTCGCCGCGATCTCCTCAAGCCGCGAAGCGAGGTCGGGATGCTTCCGGCCCGCCGCGCGCAGGTAAGGCTCGATGCGGATGGCCTCGAACGTGCCGTCGTTGGCGAAGGCGCCGGGAATGGCGGAGTCGGCCGAGCTCTTCGAGTGGATCAGCGCCAGGTCGCGTCCGACCGCCGCCGCAAAGTCCACGTCGATTGCGCCCTTCAGAAGCTCCGCCTTCCAGAGGGGAAAGTCCTCCGGCGGCAGATAGTCCATCGCAAACAGGCCGGCGGTCTTGTCTTCCGCAAGAATCGTCGGGACTGCACGCGGCAAGAAGCGCGCGACGGTGCGCATCCAGGCCGCCTCGGCCGCGTTGCGCTCGATGGGCGCCTCCCATAGCGCCGCGACCTTGAGCCTCGGCAATGCGCGCTTGACGCAGAAGCGCTTGCCCTCAGCCTCGACAAGGCTGATGTCGGACGACACGCCGCCGGTCAGCGGCGTGACGCGAATGTGTTCCGTTGATCTGGCCAAGCCGAGGCGCCCCACGGCGTCGCTCAAGTCGGCGGCCGACATGAGTGCGGGTCAGTACGTGGCGCGACCGCCGGAAAGGTCGAAGACGGCCCCGGTCGAGAACGAGCACTCGCGGCTCGCGAGCCAGCAGATGAGCGCGGCGGCTTCGTCCACCGTGCCGAAGCGATCCATCGGAATCTTGGAACGCATGTAGGCGATATGCGCCGCGTCGGCCTGGCTTAGAATAGGCGTGTCGATCGTCGCCGGCGTCACGGCATTGACCGTGACGCCGTCTTTGGCCAGCTCCTTGCCAAGCGACTTTGTGAGTCCGATCACCGCTGCCTTCGAAGCGCTGTAAGCGGACGCCCTTGGATTACCTTCCTTGCCAGCAATTGATGAAATGTTGACGATCCGGCCGTAGCTGCGCTCCTTCATGAGTTTTGCGACGAAGCGGTTGCAATAGAAAAGGCCGTTCACGTTGATGTCGAAGACACGCTTCCATTCGTCAATCGGATAATCGACGACATACTCGTTTAATCCCGCGACGCCGGCGCTGCACACGAGGATGTCGACCTGACCCATCGCGCCCATTGCGTCCTGGGCCGCGGCTTCGACTTCAGCCGGGTTGACAATGTCGATGCGTTTCACTCGCGCGTTGGCGCCGAGTTTGGCGGCGGCCGCGTCGAGCTTGCTTGGGTCAACGTCCCAGACCGTGACCTGCGCGCCGCCCTCATCGAGGATGCGTTTGGCGACGGCAAGGCCGATTCCCGAGGCGCCTCCCGTTACGATCGCCGTCATGGCTTCGAAGCGAGCGCCGTTAGCCACGTTGAAAACCTCCCCTTTCTCTTTCGCTCAGCCGGGAAACAGCGTCTCGCCGCCGTTGACCCGAAGGACCTGGCCGTTGATGAACCTGCTTCTCGGGCTTGCAAGGACCGCGTCGGCGATCTCGGCGGGCTCGCCGTAGCGAATGAACGACTTCCCGGAGGAATCCATCCTCTGGGGATCGACGACGCGCGTCGCCTCGAAGCGCGCCGTCTTGGTCGCGCGCGGGCTCACCGCGTTTACGCGGACCCCTTCGGTCCGCAGCGAGGCTGAGGCAACGCGTATGGTGGATGACGGCGGCTTTCAGCGCGGCGTAGATGACTCCGTTGGCGACCCCGAACTGCGCCGCGGCAGAGCCGATGGTGATCACCGAGCCGCGGCCGGCCTTCACCATCGGCGGCACGAAGGCCTGACAAACCACGATCGTGCCGTAAAGACTGTTTTCGGTCAGCGCCACACCGCTCAGTTCCTTGGTCATTCCTCGCCTTATCCACGAGTTCAGGCTGCGCGCAGCACAGCGGCAAACAATCGCGCCGACCGGCGTTCAGATGTCATGGTTCGAGCAGTTTGTCGACCGCCGCGGGCAGTGTTGGAGGTTGCAAAGGTCCTCCAACCTGATATTGAGCCGGCTCGCGGCGATCCTGCCGCAGCTTCCTGAGACCTTGGCATGCCGCTCATCAGCCGCCGCGCCGCGCTGGCGCTTTTGCTTTTGGCCGCCGCGCCCGCCCGTGCGGCCCAAGACGCCGACAATACGGTCGTCCTCACGACGAAGTACGGCAAGGTCGTTATACGGTTGCGACCGGATTGGGCGCCGAAGCACGTCGAGCAGATCAAGACGCTTGTGAACCGCGGCTTCTATGACGGCGTCCCGTTCCATCGAGTGATCCCCGGGTTCATGGGGCAAACCGGCGATCCCACGGGCACCGGGACGGGACACTCCGATCTTCCCAACATTCCCGCGGAGTTCAACAGCGCCCATTTCAAACGCGGCATCGTCGGCATGGCCCGCTCGAGCGACCCGGATTCGGCCAATTCGCAGTTTTTCATCTGCTTCGGCGATGCCGGCTTCCTCGACGGCAAATACACCGCGTTTGGTGAAGTGGTTTCCGGAATGGACGCCGTCGACAAGATCAAAGCGGGAACCGAAGCCAACAACGGCATGGTCGAGAATCCCGACAAGATCTTCACCATGCGCGTGGCCGGATCGAAATAGGAGCATGACGTCATGAGCGCTGGCAATACGCTGACCCTCGACACCACGAAGGGCCCGGTCATCATCGAGATGAACCCCGCGATCGCGCCGGGGCATGTCGCGCATATCAAGCGGCTGGTCTCGGAAGGCTTTTACGACGGAGTCGTCTTCCACCGCGTGATCGACGGCTTCATGGCGCAAACCGGCTGCCCGCATGGCACTGGAACGGGCGGGTCCAAATATCCGGATCTCAAGGCGGAGTTCAACGCGGAGCCACATGTCCGCGGAACTGTCTCAATGGCGCGCGCGGCGAGTCCCAATTCGGCGAACTCCCAATTCTTCATCTGCTTCGACGACGCCCGCTTTCTCGACCGGCAGTACACGGTCTGGGGCAAGGTCATTTCCGGCATGGAAAACGTCGACAAGATCAAGCGCGGCGAGCCGGTCAGAGACCCGGACAATATCGTCAAGGCGAGCTTGAGCTAAAAGAGCGCCGCGCAGCCTGAAACTCATTCGTCGCCGATGCGCGTTGACGCGTTCGACTTTGAGCTGCCACCCGAGCGCATTGCGCTTTCGCCAGCCCGGCCGCGCGATAGCGCGCGAATGCTGGTTGTCGCCTCGGACGGCTCGCTGACGGATACCCGGGTCGCTGACCTGCCGAAATTCTTGCGAGCGGGGGATGCGATTGTCGTCAACGACACTCGGGTCATCGCCGCTCGGCTCGAAGGGGTGCGCGTCAGGAACGACGCGGTCGCGACGATTGAGGCCACCCTCGTCAAGCACGTGGACAGCTGCCGCTGGCGCGCGCTCGTTCGACCGGCCAAGCGGGTGAAGGTCGGGGAGCGCATCCGGTTTGGCGAGACAGGGGAAAGCATGGTTTGCCTTCTCGCGTCGCTCGATGCCGAGGTGGAGGAGAAGCGAGAAGGCGGCGAGGTGTTGCTGCGCTTCGATTTCGCTGACGCGGCCTTAGAGGAAGCGATTGATCGGCTGGGCTCCGCGCCTCTGCCGCCGTATATCGCCGCGCGGCGCGCCCCGATCGAGAATGATCGCGACGACTACCAGACGATCTTCGCCGAGCGCACGGGAGCGATCGCGGCGCCCACCGCCGGGCTTCACTTCACGCCGGAGCTGATCGACCGCCTCGTTGCGCGCGGGATCGCGGTCCATCGCGTCACGCTCCATATCGGACCCGGCACGTTCCTGCCGGTCAGGGTCGAGGAGATTGAAGACCACAAAATGCATTCCGAGGAAGGCTGCGTAGATGGGGCAACGGCCGACGCGCTGAATGCGGCGCGGGAGGAGGGCGGCAGGATTGTCGCGATCGGCACGACATCGGCGCGGATTTTGGAGACTGCGGCTAACAAGGCGGGCCGCGTTGAGGCGTTCGCGGGAAAGACATCGCTCTTCATCTCGCCCGGCTATCGGTTCCGGGCGGTCGACGCCCTGATGACGAATTTCCATCTGCCGCGCTCGACGCTTTTCATGCTCGTGTCGGCTTTCAGCGGCCTCGAAACAATGCGCGCGGCCTATGCTTACGCGATCGGTGCCGGTTATCGCTTCTACTCGTACGGCGACGCATGCCTCCTGCTCAGCGAGCGCTTTCCGCGAGCCTTTGCGCCTTCGCCATGAACGACGGCGTCTCCTTCGCCGTGCATTCCGTCAACGGCGCTGCTCGGCTCGGCGCGTTGTCCACGCCTCGCGGCGTCATTCGCACGCCCGCTTTCATGCCCGTCGGCACAGCCGCCACGGTCAAGGCGATGCACCCTGAGGCCGTGCAGGCGCTCGGCGCCGACGTGGTGCTTTGCAACACCTATCACCTGATGCTCGCCCCCGGCGCAGAGCGCATCGCCGCGCTCGGCGGACTGCACAAATTCATGAACTGGCCGCATCCAATTCTGACCGACTCCGGAGGCTTCCAGGTGATGAGCCTCGCGAAGCTCCGCAAGCTCACGGAGAAGGGAGTGACGTTTCAGTCGCATGTTGACGGCTCGCGGCGCGAGCTGACGCCCGAGCGATCGATGGAGATCCAGCGGCTGCTCGGGTCGGACATCCAGATGCAGCTCGACGAGTGCCTGCGCTTGCCCGCGTCACGGGAAGATGCGAACCGCGCCATGCGTCTCTCGCTGAGATGGGCCGAGAGATCGAAGCTTGCTTTCGGAAGCCAGCAAGGCAGAGCGCTTTTCGGCATCGTCCAGGGCGGCGAGGACAGCGCCTTGCGCACAGAGAGCGCGCGCGCGCTCGTCGACATCGGTTTCGACGGCTTTGCGATTGGCGGCCTTGCGGTGGGCGAGCCGCAATCCGTCATGCTCAAGATGATCGAGACCGTGATCCCGCGTTTGCCTGATGAGCGGCCGCGATATCTCATGGGCGTGGGCACGCCGGATGATCTGCTGCAGTCGCTGAGCCGAGGCGTGGACATGTTCGACTGCGTCATGCCGACACGCGCCGGCCGCCACGGAATGGTCTTCACTCGTCAGGGTCGGCTCAATCTGCGCAACGCGCGATTTGCCGACGACCCGCGTCCAGTCGATCCGCACTCGTCGTCGCGCATGGCGCGCGACTATTCGCGCGCCTATTGGCGTCATCTCGTGAAGTCGGGCGAGATCCTCGCAATGATGGGCCTCACGGAAATCAATCTCGCCTACTACCTCGATCTGATGGAGGGCGCGCGCGAGGCGATCGCAGAGAAACGGCTCACGGCCTACATCGAGAAGACTCGGCGCGGCTGGCTCGAAGGCGAAGCGGACGGCGGCCGATAGCGGTCGAAAAGGAAACGTCCTTGAGCGGAGGTCCTTACATGAGCAAGGGGCGAGACGCTTGATCCGCTCGCCCCTTGTTTCGTCTTCGTATGCGCCGATCAGCTCAATCTTAAATTGTTTTTCCCAAACGCGCATCTCAACGTCGGGCAGAGACAGAGCGACGCGTCGTCCTCCCACAGACTTTGCGGCGTCCGGCGCCAAAAGAGATTTGGCAGCGGCCTCCTTTTCGCAATGTCATTGCTAGTCCACTTTTTTGCGTGTGTCACGGGGGCAACGCATGTCGTAGCGAATTTTTTCGCTGTGGCGCGTCTCAAATTTATCAGCCAGGCATGCCAGCGCTCCAACCGCTTTCGCTTGGCGTGGTCGTGGCGTAAAAGCCGCACGTCTCGTCCGAGCGGAGGACCGCCTATGACTGCAATTGTGAACGTTGTTGCCCGCGAAATTTTGGACAGCCGAGGCAATCCCACTGTCGAGGTGGATGTGGTGCTGGAAGATGGTTCGATGGGACGAGCAGCCGTGCCGTCTGGCGCCTCGACGGGCACGCGCGAGGCGGTTGAGCTGCGCGATGGAGACAAGGGCCGCTTCGGCGGCAAGGGCGTTCTTAATGCCGTCGAAGCGGTGAACCGCGATCTGTTCGACGCCATCTCGGGCCTCGAAGCTGAAGACCAGCTCAAGGTGGACGAGACCATGATCGCGCTCGACGGGACGCCGAACAAGTCGCGCCTCGGCGCCAATGCGATCCTCGGCGTTTCGCTCGCGGTCGCCAAGGCGGCGGCCGACGCCTCCGGCCTTCCGCTCTACCGATATGTGGGCGGGACGACGGCGCGCGTGCTCCCCACGCCGATGATGAACGTTGTTAACGGCGGCGTGCACGCCGACAATCCGATCGACTTCCAGGAGTTCATGATCATGCCGGTCGGCGCGCCGTCCTTCGCCGACGCGGTCAGGTGGGGCGCCGAGACTTTTCACGCGCTCAAGAGCGCGCTCAAAAAAGCCGGGCACAACACCAACGTCGGCGACGAAGGCGGCTTCGCGCCGAACCTGCCCTCGGCGGAGGCCGCGCTTGATTTCTGCATGAAGGCGATCGAAGCGGCCGGCTTCAAGCCAGGCCAGGACATCGCGCTTGCGCTCGACCCGGCTGCGTCGGAGTTCTTCAAGGACGGCGCCTATGTCTATTCCGGCGAGGGCAAGACCCGCTCCATCGAGGAGCAGGTTCAGTATCTCGCCAAACTGTTCGACGCCTATCCGATCCTCTCGATCGAGGACGGCATGGCGGAGCAGGACTGGGAGGGATGGAAGCTTCTGACCCAGAAGCTCGGCGCGCACCGGCAGCTCGTCGGCGACGACATCTTCGTCACCAACACCGAGATCCTCGCCCGCGGCATCAAGGAGGGCGTCGCCAACTCGATCCTGATCAAGGTCAATCAGATCGGGACGCTCAGCGAGACCCTGGCCGCGGTCGATATGGCGCATCGCGCCGCCTATACCGCGGTCATCTCGCACCGGTCGGGCGAGACGGAAGATTCGACCATCGCCGACCTCGCGGTCGCGACCAATTGCGGGCAGATCAAGACCGGCTCGCTCTCCCGCTCGGACCGGCTGGCGAAGTACAACCAGCTCATCCGCATCGAGGAGGAGCTCGGCGAGCAGGCTCGCTTCGCCGGGCGCGCGGCGGTCAAGGCGGCCTAAAGGAAGTAACCCCTCCTTTACCAAGCTCGGCCACGATGGCGCCATGGTCGTCCGAACCCGCCTGCGCTCGATCGTGGCGCCGATCGTCTTCTACCTCGTGTTGGGGGCGGCGACCGGCTATCTCGTCTGGGGCGCCTCCAGCGGCGAGCACGGGCTCAAGGCCAAGGTGAAATACGACGCCGAGGCCGAGGAGCTTCGAAGCGAGCTCAACGCCCTCAAGGACGAGCGGGCGCGCTGGGAGCGGCGGGTGACGGACCTCCGCCCCGAAAGCGTCGACCGCGACCTCCTGGACGAAGAGGCCCACGCCCTTCTCAACCGCGTCCAGAAGGACGAAGTGATCATTATCACGGGCGCCGAGCCCTCGCGCTGATCGGCCTTCACTCGGCTGCGCGGCAGGTGCTGTTTTGGCGGCGATCCAGCCTTTTCAAACGCTTAAGTGTCGAAACCTGTCAAAACCTCGCCGTTCGCTTACGCCGGTCCGCCGGATGGTTGCACTCTAGGCCACGATGCACGCGTCAATTGCATAACCGCCGCCTTCGCGCCGCTCCTTTCGGCCAAGAATCCCGATCCCGCGTCTTTCTTCCCACTAACAGAATTTTGCAGCACACCTTTCGGAAGACAGGAAGCGATTGTCGACCGGCGCGAAGGGCTAGCGCCCGTCACGTTCCCCGCGGCTTCGCCCGCGTCGTGGGCTCGGCGCTCGCCGGGTCCTCCGGCCAGAGGTGTTTTGGATAGCGCCCGCGCAGGTCCGCCCGAACGCCGGCCCATGAGCCGCGCCAGAAGCCGGGTAGATCGCGGGTGATCTGGATCGGCCGTTGGGCGGGCGAGAGCAGATTGAGCGTCAGCGGAATTTTTCCGCCCGCCACGGACGGGTGCCGGCCGAGGCCGAACAGTTCTTGCACGCGGAGCGCAATCGACGGGCCCCCTTCCGCCTCGTAGTCGATCGCGGCTTCAGTGCCGGTCGGGGCCAGGAAATGCGTCGGCGCCTCCTCGTCGAGGCGGCGCGCCAGGTCCCACGGCAGCAGGGCGTGAAGCGCCGCCGACAGGTCGTCCGGGCCGATCTCGTCGAGCCGCGTCTTGCCGACAAGGTACGGCGCGAGCCACTCGGGGTCTTTGGTCAGCGCCTCGTCCGACAGATCGGGCCACGGCTCGCCCTCCGCCCGGCGCAGGAACATGACGCGCCCGCGCCACTGCTTGAGCGCCTTGCTCCACGGCAGCCGGTCGAGTCCGAGCGAGAGGACGCCGCGCGCGAGCGCCAGCGCGGCGTCCGCATGGCGAGGGACGGTCAGCGTCTGCTCGGCGAGAACGAGGGCGCGGAGCCGCCGGCGGCGGCGGGCGCGCAGCGACGCCGACGCGCGGTCGAAAGCGAGCTCGTCCGCCGCTTCGATCGCGGCGGCGGCGACCGCCTCGATGTCGTCGAGCGTCAGCGGCGCGGCGATGAGGATGCGCGCCGAGGCGGCCCGGCCGGCGACCTCCCCGATCGCCAGGAACGCCTCGCCGGCAAGCGCATCGTGCGCATCGAGCGCGGCCGCGCGCCCGTTCGCCATGAGGAATTCGCCGCGCTTGCCATAGCCCGTTGAAAGACGGGCGTCTCTCGACGCCCTATGCGCCATCGCGATGCGCTCGGGATAGGCCGAGGCGAGGAGCCTGCCAATGCGCCTGTCTCCCTTGTTTGGAGGGGGGTCGGGAGCGAGGGCCTCGGCCGCGCGTTGGGCGAGCGAGCGCGCCAGCCTTCGCGCGTCGTCCGCTCGCGGCGAACGGTCGCGGCGGAAAGCCTCGAGCCTCGTCCCCAAATCCACCGCGTCGCCGCCGAGCCCGCGCTCGGTGAGCACGACGGCGAGGTCCGCCGCCGTCCGCGCGTCGCCTTCGCGCGCCGCGTCCACGACCATCCGAGCGAGGCGCGGCGGCAGCGCCAGGCGCGCAATCGCCCGGCCCTCGTCGGTGATGCGCCCGCCCGCGTCGACGGCGCCGATCGAAAGCAACAGCGCGCGCGCTTCATGAAGCGCCGCGCGCGGCGGCGGATCGAGAAAGGCGAGGCGCTCGGGGTCGGTTACGCCCCACGCGGCGCAATCGAGCAGAAGCCCTGTGAGGTCGGCCGAGAGGATTTCCGGCGCCGCGTATGGCGGCAGGCCGCCGTTCGCCACCTCCTCCCACAGGCGAATGCAGACGCCCGGCTCAATGCGGCCGGCGCGCCCGCGCCGCTGGTCGGCGTTGGCGCGCGACACGCGCACCGTCTCGAGCCTTGTCAGCCCGACGTCCGGCTCGAAGCGGGGCACGCGCATGAGGCCGCTGTCGACAACGACGCGCACACCCTCGATGGTGAGCGAAGTTTCGGCGATAGAGGTCGCCAGCACGATCTTGCGCCGCCCCGGCGGGGACGGCTCGATCGCCCGGTCTTGCGCGCGCAAGTCGAGCGCGCCGTAGAGGGGCGCAATGTCGACGTCCGGACGGCGGATGCGCGCTTGAAGCGTCTCGGCGACGCGGCGAATTTCTGCCTGTCCCGGAAGAAAAACGAGGATCGAGCCGCGCTCCTCATCGAGCGCGCTCAGCGTCGCGCGCGCGACTTCGTCCTCAATGCGCATGGCCGGGTTCCGGCCGACATGGCGCGTCGCGACGGGAAAGGCGCGGCCCTCGCTTTCGATGAGCGGGGCGTCGCCGAGCAGGCTTCTGACGCGCGCGCCGTCGAGCGTCGCCGACATGACGAGGAGGCGCAATTCGTCGCGCAGCGCGCCTTGCGCGTCGAGCGCGAAGGCGAGACCCAGATCGGCGTCGAGCGAGCGCTCGTGAAATTCGTCGAACATGACGGCGGCGACGCCATCGAGCGACGGATCGTCGAGGATTAAGCGGGTGAACACGCCCTCGGTCACAACCTCGATGCGCGTGCGTTTCGAGACGAGGCTCTGCAGCCGCACGCGCAGGCCGATCGCCTCGCCGACCCTCTCGCCGAGCGTCGCGGCCATGCGCGCCGCGGCGGCGCTCGCGGCGAGGCGGCGCGGCTCAAGCAGGAGAAAGCGCCCGCCCCTCGCCCATGGCTCGTCGAGGAGCGCGAGCGGCGCGCGCGTCGTCTTGCCGGCGCCCGGCGGCGCGACGAGCGCCGCGCGCGTATGCTGCGCAAGCGCCGCGCGCAGGCGCGGCAGCGCCTTGTCGATCGGCAGCGCAAAAAGAGCGGTCATGAGACGCCTCCTTCGGAAGACGCGCGAAGGCGAGCAAGGCGGATGCGATGCGCGCAAACGACGAAGGAAAGACGGCGCCTAGGCATCGCGGCGCCAAAGTACCGTAGCGCCGTTTTCCCGGTCATATTATTGTCGCTTCGGTTTCGCCGTTGTGGCGAAGCCGATTGCTCGCGCGGCGCCGGCCGCAAGGTTCCGCCGCAAAGGCGTTCGCGCAATGGCGTCGGGAGGAACATATGCCGAATTTGAGAACCGCGCTGCTCGCCAGCGCGATGTTGATATGTGGCCTTGGAGCGGCCGCGGCGAACGACTCGGTCTTGAAGGGCGCGCAAGATCCCAACGAGTGGGCGGTCTACGGCAAGGACTACGCCAACACCCGCTTCAGCCCGCTGAAAGACATAAATGCGAGCAACGTCGGCAAACTGAAACTGGCCTATGCGTTCCAGCTCGGTTCGCTGCGCTCCAACGAGGCCACGCCGCTCGTTATCGGCGACACGCTGTACGTCTCGACCTCGTGGGGACCGAAATATGTCTATGCGCTCGACGCCGCAACCGGCGCCCGCAAGTGGACCTATGAGCCCGACATGCCCGACGACACGCTGCAGTTCGCCTGCTGCGACGTCGACAGCCGCGGCCTTGCCTATGCCGACGGCAAGATCTTCGCCGGCCGCCTGGATGGCAAGCTCGTGGCGCTCGACGCCAATACAGGCAAAGAAGTGTGGAAGGCGGATGTCATCGACTACACGCAGGGCGCGGTCATCACCTCGCCCCCGCTGGTCGTCAAGGACAAGGTGATTACCGGCTTCGGCGGCGGCGAATACGGCGTGCGCGGCTCCCTTCAGGCCTACGACATCAATACCGGCAAGCTGGTCTGGAAGACCTACACCGTGCCGCTCAAGGACGAGCCGAACGGCGACACCTGGAAAGGCGATTCGGCCGTGCATGGCGGCGGCGCGCCATGGCTGGTCGGCTCCTACGATCCGAAGACCAACACGGTCTTCTGGGGCACCAGCAATCCCGGTCCTTGGAACTCCGCCGTTCGCTCGACCGGGAACGGCGACTTCGGCAAGTTGACCAACCTTTACACCTCTTCGACGCTGGCGCTCGACGCCGACACCGGCAAGATCAAGTGGTGGGTGCAGCAGACGCCGGCCGACGCGTGGGACTATGACGGGGTCAACGAACTCGTGCTCGCCGACCTGAAGATGGATGGCGAAACGGTGCCGGCGATGATGAAGGCCGACCGGAACGGCTTCTTCTTCGTGGTCAACCGCGAGACGGGCAAGGTTCTGTCGGCGGAGAAATACGTTCCGACGACCTGGGCCCACAAATGGGACATCGCGACGGGCCGCGCGGACGAGGATCCGGACAAGCGCGCGGGCCCGGGGCATCCAGCCAAGGGCGCCTGCCCCAACCTGATCGGCGGCAAGAACTGGCAGCCGATGTCGTATAATCCCGATACGGGCCTCGTCTACATTCCCTCCAACAATCTCTGCATGGATTGGACGGTCTCCGACGTCAGCTACAAGCGCGGGATCTTTTATCTGGGCGGAGAATTTCCGCCGGTCCTGCCGAAGGAAGGATATCTCGGCGAATTGATGGCCTGGGACCCGGTCAAACATGAGAAGAAATGGGGCATCAAGGAGGACCTGCCGTTCAACGGCGGCACGTTGACGACTGCCGGCAATCTCGTGTTCGCCGGCAATCTGCACGGAGACTTCCAGGCGATAGACGCGACTGACGGCAAGGTTCTTTGGCAGAAGAACCTCGGCTCCGGCATCGGCGCAGGGCCAATCACCTATTCGGTGAACGGCAAGCAATATGTCGCCATCGTCGTCGGGCGAACGGTGTCGCTGCCGGCCTTCCTGGGACCGGTCGGCAACAAGATGCTGGCGGCGACGCCTGAAGGCGGCGCGCTGTTCGTCTTCGCGATCGACTGAACCATCTGGCGGTTGTCTCATGAGGCAAGGGAGGAGATCAGTGATGCGTCTCGATGCGTTGACAAAGGCGTTGCCTCTCTCCGCCCTTGCTCTTGCGTTCTCGGCGGGCGCTCCTCCCGCGCTCGCCGAGGACGCCCCGGCGAACGCTCTGCGCCTCTGCGCGGACCCGACCAACCTGCCCTTCTCGAGCAACGATCCGGTCAAACCCGGCATCTATAACGAGATCGGCGACGCGATCGGCAAGGCGCTCGGGCGGCCGGTGACGCATGTCTGGTACCGCACCTATTTCGGCAAGCGCGCGGTGCGCGTCACCATGCTCGCCAAGCAATGCGACGCGACCATCGGCCTGCCCGACAGCGACGACTTCATGGGGCCGAAGGTCATATTCTCCAAGCCGCTCTTCAATCTCGGCTACGCCATCGTCGCGCCGAATGCGCAGACTTACGCCGACCTCGAGGACCTCAAGGGCAAGCGCGTTGCGGTGCAGTTCGAAACCGAGCCGCACAACCTCGTCGGACCGCGCGACGACATGACCGCGGTGACGGTGCTCTCGCCTGAGGAGGGCATGAAGGCGCTCGCGGAAGGAAGGGCCGATGTGGCGTTCTTGTGGGCGCCGAGCGCGGGCTTCCTCAACCAGACCGCGTATGACGGGCGCTTTGTCATCGTCCCGGTCGATGGGCCGGGACTGAGCTTCCCAGCAGCGATCGGGCTCCCCAAATCGTCAGAGGCGCTGCGCGATACGATCGACGCCGTCCTGCCGGAGGTCTCGAAACAGTTCCCCGCTCTGCTCGCCAAATACGGGATCGCGCCCGCCGTGGCTGCGGCGAGCGGCGGCGCTGAGAAGCCCGCCGTCGTCGAGAAAGCCACCGTCGTCACCGCACAGGCCGCTGCCCCGGCCCCGGCCCCCGCGGCCGCTCCAGCAGCCCCCGCGCCGACACCGGCGGCGGCCGTCGAGCCTTCCGCTCAGCCCTCCGGCAATGCCGGCGGCGACGGAGGGGCGTCTTTTGACGTGGCGCCGGCCATGCCGCCCGCGACCCCCGAAATGATCAGCGCGGGCAAGGAGGCCTTCAACGGCACCTGCGCCCACTGCCACGGGCCCGACGCCGTGCAGGGCGTCAAGAAGATCGACCTCCGGCGCCTCAAGCTGCGGTACGGCGACCGCGCGCTGAACACGTACTGGAAGACGGTGCACGAGGGCCGCCCGGAAAAGGGCATGCCGACGTGGAAGGGCGTCTTCTCCGACGAGCAGTTTACTGCGATTTACGCCTTCTTGTCGTCGGTGCAGTCAACGGAGTGAGCGTCAGTGATAGCCGATGTCCGCGCGCACCTTGCCGCGGAAGACCCAGTATGACCAGCCCGTGTACATGAGGATGATCGGCAGCAGGAACAGCGTGCCGACGATGAGGAAGGCCTGTGTCGCCGGCGGCGAGGCGGCCTCCCACAGCGTGTACTTGTAGGGCACGATCAGCGGGAAGAGGCTGATGGCGATGCCGACATAGGACATGACGAAGAGCCCGACCGCGCCGATGAAAGGGGCGGCTTCCGACCGGTCGTTGAGCGAGCGCCACTCGAACCAGGCGAAGAGCGCGGTCACGATCGGCACCGGCGACAAATAGGCGATGTTCGGCCAGGAGAACCAGCGGCTCGCGATCTGGGCCTGAAGGAACGGCGTCCAGAGGCTTACCGCCGCGATGGCGGCGACAACGGCGACAAAAGCGACGCGTCCCCACCGGCGCGCCCAGGCCTGCAAGTCCCCTTCCGTCTTGAGCACGAGCCAGCCCGCGCCGAGCAACGCGTAGCCGAAGACGAGGGCGAAGCCGACCATGACCGAAAAGGGGGTGAAGCAGTCGAGCGAGCTTCCTGAGAAATGCCGGCCTTCGACCGCAAATCCCTGGATGAAGGCGCCGAGCACGATCCCTTGCGCGAAGGCGCCGACCCCCGAGCCGAAGCAGAAGGCGTAGTCCCAAAAGGTCCGATGTTCCGCGTCGCGATAGCGGAACTCGAAAGCGACGCCGCGGAAGATGAGCGCCAGCAGCATGATGAGCAGCGGGAAATAGACCGCCGGCAGAATGATCGCGAAGGCGAGCGGAAACGCCGCGAGGAGCGCCATCCCGCCCAGCACCAGCCAAGTCTCGTTGCCGTCCCAGATCGGCGCGATCGAGTTCATGACGAGGTTGCGCGCCTCCCGGCCCTGAGCGAAGCCGTAGAGCACCCCGACCCCCAAATCGAAGCCGTCGAGCAGGACGTAGAGGAAAACCCCCACGCCGAGGATGAGCGTCCAGATCGGAACGAAGTCGAAAACGGGCCCGCTCATGCGCGGCTCTCCGCTTCGATTCCCGGTAGGCTGCGGACAGGCTGGCGGGGCCGCCCGCTCTCGATCTCGCTCGTGTCGGGCGCTCCGGGGCCAGCGCGCACGATCCTTAGCATCAGCGCGATCCCGGCCGAGAAGACGAGAATGTAGACGAGGCTGTAGCCCACGAGCGACAGGGCCACATCGACGCCGGTCAACGAGGGCGAAACGGAATCGGCCGTGCGCAGGAGTCCGTAGACGGTCCACGGCTGGCGCCCAACCTCGGTCGTCGCCCAGCCGGCGAGCACCGCGAGGAAGCCGAGGGGAGAAGCAAGCTCGCAAAGGACCAGGAACCAGCCGGCGTCATGGAGCCGCCCTCTCCAGCGCAGGACCCAGCTTGTCACGACGAGGGCCAGCATCAGCACGCCCATTCCGACCATGATGCGGAAGCCGAAGAATGGAATGGCGACCGGCGGGCGGTCCTCGGGCGGAAAGTCCTTCAGGCCGCGAACCGTCCCGTTCGGGTCATGAGTCAGGATGAGGCTGCCGAGTTCAGGGATCGAGATCTCGTAATGGTTCGTCGCCGCCGCGTCGTCGGGAATGGCGAAGAGGTTGAGCGGCACGCGGCTTCCCGTGTCCCAGATGGCTTCGATGGCGGCGAGCTTCGCCGGCTGATGTTCCAGGGTGTTGAGACCATGCGCGTCGCCGATGAACATCTGCAGCGGAACCAGCACGCTGAGAAGCCACAGCGTAATCGACAGCATCGTGCGGGCTTCTTCGACGAAGCGGCCGCGCCGAAGATAAAAGGCCGCGACGCCGACCACGACGAATCCGGTGGTGATGTAGACCGCATCCACCGTATGGGCGAAGCGATAGGGGAAGGACGGACTGAAGATGATCTGAAGCCAGTCCCTCGGCACGAATCGGCCGTCGACGACGTCGCATCCGGCCGGGGTCTGCATCCAGCTGTTCGTGGCCAGGATCCAGAACGCGGAGCCCAACGTCCCGATTGCGACCATGAGCGCAGCGATGAAATGGGCCCCGGGCGGAAGGAGTTTACGGCCGAAGAGCAGGACGCCAAGAAACGCCGCTTCGAGAAAAAACGCCGTCAACCCTTCGTAGGCCAGAAGCGGGGAGAGAACGCCCGACACGGCGTCGGAATAGCGGCTCCAGTTGGTGCCGAACTGAAACGGCATCACGATGCCGGAAACGACCCCCATGCCGAACGACACGGCGAAAATCCGGATCCAGAATGTCGAAATGCGAAGATAGATGTCGCGCTTCGTGAAGAGATGCAGCCCCTCCAGCGTCGCGATGAACGAGGCGAGGCCGATTGTGAACGCCGGCAGGAGGAAGTGCCAAGCGACCACCCAGGCGAACTGAATTCGCGACAGCAGAAGCGGATCAAGGCGCATCGGGGTCCTCTCCCGGACAGAGTGACTTGCCGATCCGTACGGCGTCACCGTGGCGGCGGTTTATGGCGCCGCCGAGTTATTGCCGCGACATTGCGTCGCAACTCAGCCGCCGACGCCGATTAGCGCCCGGTTGACCGATCGCCGAGGACGAGGAGTTGGCGAGGGCGCGCGCGAGGGCGTCGGCCCGACCCCTGTCTAGTAGAACGGGGCGCTGTTTCGGTAAAGAAACGGCCAACGGAAAGAAAGGCCGCCTTGCGGGCGGCCTTTCTCCCCCCCTTTTCCGGGATCCGCGGCCGACGTGCGGCGGCGGAGCATCGGCATCCTCTGGCTATCAGCGCAGCCGTAAACTGTCAATGAAGAGCGCCAGCAAAAGGCAAGTTTCTAAGGCTTCTTTACCCAGCAGATATGGGGAGGTTACTGTGTTGACGTTGTATACTTTTCGGCCATTACATGCCTCCACAATTTTGTCTATTGCGTCGGCGCTGACGATCGTGCGCTCGTGCGCTCGTCGTCGTTTTGGGCCAGCCTTGCTCCTCGCCCGCGGCGACTCCGGAGCTTTGCCAATCCTCGCCCTCAAGGCGCTCGACATAGGCGCGCTCAATCCCTTGCGGATCCCGAACCCGCCAGCGGCCCGGGCCGTCCGGCCGGATGGACGGCGCGGCGATCGGGACCTTGCCATAGCCGCCGGGAATGTCGAGCATGTAGGCCGGCATCGCGAGCCCGGAGAGCCGGCGCCGCAGGGCGCGCATCAGCGCCTGGCCGTCTTCAATGGGCGTGCGCCAGTGCGACGTGCCGGGCGCGAGGTCGCCGTGGTGTAGGTAATAGGGCTTCACCCGCGCTTCGAGGAAGGCGCGCATGAGCGCTTCCAGCGTTTCGGCGTCGTCGTTGACGCCTTTGAGCAGCACGCTCTGGCTAACCAGCATGACGCCGCGCTCGCTCATGCGCCGGCAGGCGGCGCAGGCGGCCGGAGCGAGTTCGCGCGGATGGTTGGCGTGGATGGCGACCACGACCGTCTTCTCGCCCGCGTCGAGCGCGTTCATGAGCGCCGTCGTCACCCGCTCGGGCGCGGCGACCGGCAGGCGGGTGTGCCAGCGTAGGGTCCGGACGTGGGGGATTGAGGAGATCGCCTGCGTCGTCTTGGCGATGCGACGGGGCGACAGCGTCAGCGGATCGCCGCCGGTGAGGATAATCTCGCGGATGGCGGGGCGCGCGCGCACGTAGTCGAGCGCGGCGGCGAGTTCGTTCTCGCTCAGCGACGCCGAGCCCGGCCCGACGCGCTCGCGGCGGAAGCAGAAGCGGCAATAGACGGCGCAGGTCGCGACGAGCTTGATGAGCACCCGGTCCGGATAGCGGTGGACGAGGCCCTTGACCGGACTCTTCGCGTCGTCGCCGATCGGGTCGTCCGTCTCGGACGGGTCACGGACGAGCTCGCGCGCGTCGGGAATGAACTGGCGGGCGATCGGGTCGTTTTGATCCTCCGGCCGGATGAGTTCGGCCAGCGCCGGGGTGAGGCCGATGGCGTAGCGCTCCGCCACGGCCTCAAGCTCGGCGAGCCGCTCAGGCGGGGCGAGCCCGGCTTCGACGAGGTCGGCCGGAGTGGTGAGGCGCTGGGAGGTCAAGGCCGGCGAAGGGGATTGGGCGAGGGGCAGTCTTGGCGTTCCGAATCGTGGATTTTCAACGGTTTGCGCCCCGGTTTTTCGTCGAGTCGCGTTTCTTGGAGCGCCCATCTGAGGATTTCACACGACAAGACCAACGCAAAGAAGCGCCGCAAACGCAAGCTGGACCTGCGCCGTCTGGGCGAGGATCGCGTTGAGTCCCGGCCCGGGCGGCTCCCGGAACAACCGCGCGACCGCGAGAAACGCGAGCGGCGCCGAGATCAGCGCCGCCGCCGCATGAGAATGCGGCAACAGCAGCGACAGCGGCGCGAGAAGGAGGAAAGGCGCGACCATCAGCGCCGCGTAGAGGCGTCTTGTCGCTCCAGCGCCGAGCGCGATCGCCAACGTCCTCCGCCCGACGCGCGCGTCTTCGTCCCGGTCGCGGTGATTGTTGACCAAGAGGACCGCGGCGGCGAAGCTGCCGAGCGCCGCGCCGGCCACGAGAGCGGAGAGGCTCATCGCCGA
>DATJXI010000334.1:0-4135 GCA_035500275.1 Roseiarcus sp.
AGCATGGTGCGCGTCACCACCTTCCCGGCGTTCTGCATGAGATACTCGAGCAGCCGGAATTCCCGCGGCTGAAGGACGATCTCCTCCCCCCGACGGGTGACCTTGTGGGACAGGCGATCGAGCGTGAGGTCGCCGACGCGAAAGACGGTCTCCTCGGGCGTCCCCTTCGGCCTGCGGCGCGCGAGCGTTTCGACGCGCGCCAGGAGTTCGGAAAACGCATAGGGCTTCGCCAGGTAATCGTCGCCGCCGGCCCGCAGTCCCTTGACGCGGTCGTCAACCTGTCCAAGCGCGGAAAGAATCAGAACAGGCGTCTCGTTCTTCTGGCTACGCAGGGCGCCGACCAGGGTCAGGCCATCCATTTTCGGCAGCATGCGGTCGATGATGGCGACATCGTATCCGCCCTCGATCGCGAGATCGTATCCGTGAACGCCGTCGTGCGCCAAATCGACGACATGGCCGGCCTCGCGAAAGGCTTTGGCGAGGTATGCGGCTGCGTCCCGATCATCTTCGACAACAAGAATGCGCATGGGCTACCAACATATACAGGCGGCGAGCGCGCAAAGGAATGGCGGCAGGTCCTCGGGGGGCTTAAAAAGGACCTGCCGCCACCTTGCCGGGGTCGCGCGGGCGGGGAATGTGCGACCGCCGACTGGACGGAAGAGCGCGCTTTGCGCAGGGCCGGGGACTAGCCCATGAACTCTTCCATCCATTTCTTGCCGGCGTCCCTATGTTAGGAACGCCGGACTTAAGTCACGAAGCTCGCGTTGGCAGCGCGACGAAATGCTCTCCGTTATCCGACTTGACGCGCATGAGCACGCTCTTCTTGCCGTCGTTCCGCGCAGTGTCGATGGCGCTCAAGACCTCCGAGGGGCGGTTCACGGCCTTGCCCCCGACCTCAAGAATAACGTCGCCCTGTTTGATGCCTTTGTCCGCGGCGGCGCTGTCCGGATCGACGTCCGCGACCGTTACGCCGTCGTCGCCCAACTTCAGGGTGAGGCCAAGCTTGGCGAGGGCGGACGCGCCTTTTTCGTCGGCGCCGCTATTCTCGTTGCCGGCGGTCTTGTCCGCCGGCATCGTGCCGAGCGTCACGTCAAGGGTCATCGGCGAGCCATCGCGGATGATCGCAAGCGTCGCCGTCTTTTTCGGCCCAAGCGCCGCGATCCTTCTTGCGAGCTCGTGCGGATTGGCGACGGTCTCTCCGTCCACGGCGGTGATGACGTCGCCGCTCTTGACGCCCGCCTTGGCCGCGGGAGAGCTGCTTTGCGCCTCAGCGACCAGAGCGCCGCCCGTGCTCTTCAAACCCATGCTGTCAGCGATGTCCTGAGTGACGGGCTGGATCTCGACGCCGATCCAGCCGCGCGTCACGGCGCCATTGTCCTTCAGCTGCTGGACGACGTTCTTGACCACGTCGCTGGAAATGGCGAAGCCGATGCCGACGCTGCCGCCGGATGGCGAGAAGATCGCCGTGTTGACGCCGACGACCTCACCCTTCGTGTTGAAGGTCGGGCCGCCGGAATTGCCGTGATTCACGGGTGCGTCGATCTGCAGGAAGTCGTCATAGGGCCCCGAGCCAATGTCGCGGCCGCGCGCCGACACGATGCCCGCGGTTACGGTGCCGCCGAGCCCGAACGGGTTGCCCACCGCGATCACCCAGTCGCCGACGCGAGGTTGCTCCGAGGAGAAGGTCACGAAGGGGAAGCCAGTCCCGTCCACCTTGAGGAGCGCCAGATCGGTCTTGCTGTCGACGCCGATCACCTTGGCCGGCATGGTTTTGCCGTCCGCCGTCTTGACCGTCACGTCGCTGGCGTGATCGACGACGTGATTGTTGGTGACGACGTAGCCGTCGGAGGAGATTATGAAGCCGGAGCCCTGCGCCATGGTGCTATGGCGGCGCGGCATGATGCCATCGTGGTCGCCATGTCCGAATCGACGGAAGAAATGGTAGAAGGGGCTGTCCGGCGGGAATTCGGGCAGGATGCCTTCGTCGCTGGACTGCTCCGCCTCGGTCACCTTGACCTTCACCGAAACAACGGCGGGCTCGACTCGGTCAACGATGTCCGCGAACGAACCCGGCCCCACCGCCGGAAAGAGGGAGATGGCGTTCGGATTGGACGGCGACGAGGTCGGCGAGTTCATGACGTTGGCCGCCGCAGCCGCGTGATCGGGAACAAACGTCCTCTCGATCGCCAGCCCGCCCAGCGCGGCGATCCCCGCTGCGCCGAGAAGCGCTGCGCGTAGAGAACGGGACGAACCACGAAGCGACATCAAGACACCTTGTCGGGAAGTCAGCCTTTCCTCGGCTTAACGTCCGCCGGAGAATGCCCTTCGCCGCCTAACCTGCTGATGGCCCGAACATGAAAGCTTTGTAATGATGCGTGAGCAACCGAGCCGCGGGCAAGACTTCCGTTGACCAAAGAAGTGGGTTCTTCTGAGCGGAAAACAAGTGGCGGCGGAGACGTCGCAGACGCTTTCCAGGCAAACGCCGCCAGGCCCGCGGCGCCCGCCACTCTCGTCGGCTTCGTCGCCGTTCTCCTCTGGTCGTCGCTTGCGTTTCTGACGGCGAAGTCGGGCGACGCGCCGCCGTTCGAGCTTGCGGCGCTGACGTTCGCAATCGGCGGGATCTGCGGGCTCGGCTACGCCGGCGCGCGCGGCCGCCTGTCGCTGCTCGCCCAGCCGTGGCCTGTGTGGCTCGTCGGCGTCGGCGGCCTCTTCGGCTATCACGCGCTCTATTTCGCGGCGTTGCGCCGCGCCCCGCCCGCCGAGGCCAGCCTGATCGCTTACCTTTGGCCGCTCCTCATCGTGCTGTTTTCCGCAGCGCTGCCCGGCGAGCGCCTGCGGGCCCGGCATGTCGTCGGCGCCGTTCTGGGCTTCGGCGGCGCCGCGACCCTTTTTCTATCAGATGGCGCGACATTTGCGTCCGGCGGACAGAGCGCCTCGACCGGCTACGGATTGGCGCTCTGCTGCGCTTTCGTTTGGTCCGGCTATTCGATCCTGTCGCGCCGCCTCAGAGGCGCGCCGACCGAGGCGGTCGCCGGCTTCTGCTTGATGACCGCAGCGCTCGCGGCGTTTTGCCATCTGGCGTTCGAACGGACAGTCGTCCCGCCGAGCGCGTCGCAGTGGCTGGCGATCCTCGGTTTGGGGATCGGACCGGTCGGGCTCGCCTTCTACGTCTGGGATTACGGGGTCAAGCACGGCGACATACGGCTCCTCGGCGTCGCCTCCTACGCGGCCCCGGTGCTTTCGACGCTCATTCTCGTGGCGGCGGGCGTCGCGCAGGCGACGCCTGCGCTGGGGCTCGCCTGCCTGCTCATCGTAGGCGGCGCGGGGGCGGCCCGGGGATCGTAAGCAGCGCCGACGCAAAAAAGCCGGCCCGAGGGCCGGCTTTTTGTGGCCGTGCAAAGCTGCTTTAGCCTTCGTTCGCGGGCGACTTGGGCTTCAGCACCTGACGGCCGCGGTACATGCCGGTCTTGAGGTCGATGTGATGGGGACGGCGCAACTCGCCCGAATCCTTGTCCTCGACATAGGTGGGCGCTTTCAGCGCGTCGTGTGAGCGTCGCATGCCGCGTCGCGACGGCGACGTTTTGCGTCTCGGGACAGCCATAGGAACTCCGATCGGGAAGCGCGCGCCGCCGTCCCCGACGGAGCGCATGAAAATGGAAAGCGGGGCTCTTACACGCAATCGCCCGCGGGCGCCAGCCCGCGCGCGCCTAAAATTCGGTCAGGCCGAACCCCTCGTCTCAAAGGCGGCGAATGCGATGGCCTCGCGCGGCTCCCGGTCCGCCCAAACCACGAACTGGAACGCTTGGTAGAAGGTCTCGCAGGCGGTTACCGCCGCCTTGACCACCGCGCCGCATTGCGCGTCGCTCGCCGACGCTCCGCCCGCCAGACAGAGCGAATGCCGGAACATGATGAGGTTTTGCCCGCTCCAGAGGTCGAAATGGCCGATCCACAGCTGCTCGTTGATAAGCTGCGTCAGCTCGGCGATGGCGCCCCGCTTGCGCTCTGGCGCCTTCAGATCGAAAGAGCAGCTGACGTGGAGCGATTCGATGCCGGGAATCCAGGTGAAGGCGACGTCGTAGTTTGCCCAATCGCCCGAGACGAGGATGGAGATCTCGTCGGTCTCGGCGCGGTCGAA
>DATJXI010000335.1:0-12012 GCA_035500275.1 Roseiarcus sp.
TCGTCTTCGCCATGGCCTTCGTCATGGTGCAGTTCAGCGCCATCGCCTATTCGCCGCGCCTCGTCTTGTGGTTTGCGCGCGATCCCATCCTCTTCCACGCGCTTGGCGCGTTCGGCGCAACCTTCCTTTACGCGCTCTTCACCCTCGCCTGGGTGGACCGTGGCGGCTCGGGAAACGTGCCGCTCTTCTCGTCGCTGATCGTCGGGCTGATGATGATTGCAAGCATGCTCCTGTTTGCGAGGCTCATGCAGCGCTTGAGCGACCTGCAGATCTCGAGCGTGCTTCATCTTATCGGCGATCGGGGACGGGAGGCCATCCGCGACATGTTCGCGGGCCGCGCCGGCGCCAAAGCGCTCGGCAGGCCGCCCTCCGCGCAGGACCGCGATGCGCTCGCGCCGCCAGCGCTGACGCTCAAATATTCGGGGCGGCCCCTAACGATCGCCAGGTTCGACGTGGACGCGCTCGTCCGTCAGGCCGAACAGGCGAACGCGATCATCGTGATGCTGTGCGCGGTCGGCGACACGCTGGTTGAGGGCGCGACGCTCCTGCGGGTGCACGGCGGCGGAGCCCCGCTTTCCGAGCGCGCGCTGCGCGACGCCATCCGCCTCGGCCGCGAACGCACCTTCGAACAGGACCCGAAATATCCGATCCGGCTGCTTGTCGACGTCGCGATTCGGGCCCTATCGCCCGCCGTCAACGATCCCACGACGGCGGTGCAGACGATCGACCAGATCGAAGACTTGCTCCGCCGCCTCGGCCGCTCCGAACTCGACGCCGGGTATGGCTTCGATCGAACCGGCAAGCTTCGGCTCGTCGTCCCCATGCCGACCTGGGAGGACTACCTCGCCCTCGCCTTCGACGAAATCCGCCAGTACGGCGCGACCTCGGTTCAGGTCATGCGCCGCCTGCGCTCGGCGCTCGCAGGGCTCATGGACGCGGTGACGACCCCGGAGCGAGCCGAGGCCGTGCGAAGGTCCCTCGACCACCTCGATCTCGTGATCGAGAATTCTTCGCTCGACCCGACGGACCGGATGACGGCGCGCGAGGAAGATCGCCAAGGGATTGGCCTTTCCGGGCGGCGCGAAGAGGAGTGAACGCGAAGCGCCCGTCCGCTCAGCCGTCAGTTATGCGGCAGCTTCCCTTTGAACTTGGCATATCTCGCGGAAACCTGATCGCCTTTGACCAGTCGGTCGTTGTGCGTCTGGTACACAAAGCCCTGATATTGAGGCTGGTCCCTAACGTTCTTGACCCAGCGGTTCCTTGCCACCTCCACCACTGCTTGCAGATTGAGTCATGGTGGACAGACTTGCCGCGATCCGTCCCGTAGAAGTCGAGGTCGTAGCAGATCTGATTGTCGGACACGCTCCAGGTTCCGTCCGCTGGGGAAAACTGACCGGTCTGCTCGTTCTTTTCTCTCCCACGCTCCTAATATGGTCCCGCCGCGCTTCCATGTGAACCGAACAATCCCATTGGGAAGATCGTATATCACAGAATGGCCAGCATAGAGCGCTTGGACTTCCGCCGTTCCCCGAATGTCCGGGCCCGAAGGATTTCCGGCGCGCCCGCGCGAATTGCCTCTCCCCCCAACGCGCGTTATTTCTGCAGCAATCGATCGGAGGCGAGCGACATGAAATTGAGAACAATCCTCTTGGCGTTTGGCGCGACGCTCGTCGTCCTCCCCTCCTTCGCGGCGTCGGCGCTGCACAATCTTGACACCGACCACGACGGCACGATCGACCTCAACGAGGCGAAGGCGGCGGCGAGCGCCGAGTTCGATCGGCTCGAAGCCGATCACGACGGCACACTAGACCGCAAGGAATTGAAGGGCCGCATCGCCAAGGCGGACTGGGCGACCGCCGATCCTGATAACGACAAGACCGTCTCGAAGGACGAGTACCTCGCCTTCGTCGAATCCGCGTTCAAACGCGCGGACACGGACCACGAAGGGACGATCGACGCCAAGGAGCTCGGCGCCCCCGCGGGGCGAGCGCTCCTGCGGCTCCTCAGGTAAGTCCGGACGGCGCCCGATCCGCGCCGCCCCCCAATATGTTCGCTTCGAGCGCGATGCGCATGAGCTCCATGGCCGAACGGGCGCCGAGCTTCTGCTTGAGCTGCGTGGTGTTGTTGGCGATCGTCTTGTAGGAAACGTCGATCGCGTCAGCGATCTGGGCCATCGTGCGGCCGGCCGCGATGAGGCGCAGGATCTCGAGTTCGCGCGCGCTCAAGTTCGAGATTGCGCTCGCGTTGGCGCCCGCGCGCAAGAAGGCGATCTGACGGGCCATCTCGGGGTGCAGGTAGAGGCCTCCGTCCGCCACCGCCCTCACCGCGCCGGCGAAAAGCGCCGGATCGTCGTTCTTGGCGATATAGCCCTTGGCCCCGGACTCGATCGCGCGCGCGGCGATGACCGGATCGTCGTGCATGCTGAAAATGATGAGCCGCGCCTCGGGCTCGCGGTCGAGTATCCGGCGCAGGAGCTCGAGCCCCGAGATGCCCGGCAGATTGAAGTCGATCACCGCGACGTCAGGCCGGCAGTCGAAGAATGACGCAAGGCCGGTCTTGCCGTCCTGCGCCTCGAAGACTTCGACGCTCCTCTCGGCCTCGAGCAGCGCCCGGCAGCCGGAAATGACGATCGGGTGATCGTCGACGATGAGCACTCGCAACGGTCGAACCTCGGCCTCTCGGTTTGAACACGCCTGTTCGAACATTGACAGCAGCGCCGGTAAAATCAACGCTGAGGCCGGATTAAGGCCAGGTCGATGTGGCGTTCGATTTCCCTGAGAGCCCGACTCAACCTCATCATGGGCTCCCTCTTCGCGCTCTGGCTCGTCGTGGACGCTGCCCACGGGGTTTACGAGGCGAGCGGAAGAGCGCGCGCCGAAACCCAGAGCGCCATGCGTCTCACCACGGATTTGGTCACGACCGCGCTCGTTCATTTGCAGGACGGGCCGAAGCCCGAGCGCGCGGTCGCCGGGCTCGTCGCGAGCCTCCAGAACCTGCGCCACGTGCGGGTCGGCATCGGGGATTCGTCGCTTGCCCCAGCGATCGAAGCCGCGGCCGACCGCCGGTCGGAGGCGCCGCGATGGTTCCACGCCGTGGTCAACGCTCCGAGCAGGGTCGTCGCCATCCCGATGGACCTGAACGGCCGCGGTTCGAGTTCGATC
The DNA here is from genome assembly GCA_035500275.1 of Roseiarcus sp. Taxonomy (GTDB): domain Bacteria; phylum Pseudomonadota; class Alphaproteobacteria; order Rhizobiales; family Beijerinckiaceae; genus Roseiarcus. Next base: position 3,162 of record DATJXI010000335.1, read on the forward strand.
GTCATTGTCGCGGATCCCTCCGATGAGATCGACGAAGCCTGGGCCAGCGCCCGGGATCATGCGCTTGTGGGAGCGGCGATGGGCCTGGCCGCCCTGGGAGCGACGACTCTTCTCGTTGGCCGTTCGCTGAAACCCCTGGGGGTCGCGCGCGAAACGCTGGCGCGGCTCGAGTCTGGCGACCATGCCGCGCGCGCCGAAGGCGGCGGCCCGCCGGAGATTCGGAGTCTGAACGCGAGGATCAACACGCTTGCCGAGACGCTCGGGACGCTCGATCGTCAGAACAGCGAATTGGCGGAGCGGGTGTTCGACGCCCACGATCACGAGCGCCGCGTCATCGCGCACGAGCTCCATGACGAGTTCGGGCCGCATCTCTTCGCGCTCCGCGCGAGCGCGGCCGCGCTTGCGAAGAAGCTTGGCGGCGATCCCGCCGCCGGCGCCGCCGCGCGCGCCATCGAGGCGCAGGTCGAGGCGTTGCAAGGCCAGAACCGGCGCGTGCTCGCCGACCTGCGCCCGGCGGCGCTCGAGGAGCTGGGGCTCGCGGAGGCGCTCGCCGGGCTCATCGCGCATTGGCGGCGGGCGGAGCCGAAGGTGAAAGTGACGCTCGCCGTCGATCCGCGCGTCAGCGCTCTGGAAGAGCGCGCGGCTTTGATGGCCTATCGCTTCGTCCAGGAGGCGATGACCAACGCGTTTCGTCACGCGGGCGCGACGCGGATCGACGTTTCGCTCGCGTTCAAATCCGAAGCCGGCGACGCATCGCCGCATGCGCTGGCGGGCCTCGTCATCCGCGTCGCCGACGACGGGCGCGGCTTGCAGGGCGAGGATGGCGCGGGAATGGGACTGGCCGGCATGCGCGACCGGGTTCGGATGCTGGGCGGACAGGTCTTCATTGAATCGCCCTCCGGCGGCGGCGTCGTGGTCGAGGCGCGGTTTGGACGGGATAAGGCGGCGTCTGGGAAAAATTCCCGGACGTTCCGGGAAGCATGACCCGGAAGTCTTCCAATAATTGAAATTAACCGCGGCGCGGTTGGAAGCTATCCTTCTCATTGTCGTGAGCGGCGCGGCGAGACGCTGCATGTCTCGTTCCTCCCGACGCCGCGCCGGCTCGCGACGCCTTAAGCCTCGAAAGCAGGCGATCAGGAGGACGAGGACATGGCGCGTTCGGCGGCCTGGGGCGCGGCGACGGTCGGCGTCTTCTTGAGCGCGGCCGACGCCAATGCGGAAGTGCAGACGATCGAGCTTCCGACCTTCGAGGTCGTGCCGACGACGCCGCTCAACGGCGGCGAGATCAACGTCGCCCAATACCCCGGCTCCGTTTGGCAGACCGGCGCTCAGGACATTCAGACCTTCAACGACTCGACGATCACCCAGACGCTGGCGCGTCAGGCGCCGGGCGTGACCGTCGGCAACGTGTCGGGCAACGACTTCCAGCCGGACGTGAGCTTTCGCGGCTTCGACGCCTCGCCGGTCAGCGGCACGCCGCAGGGTCTCGCGGTCTACCAGAACGGCGTGCGCGTCAACGAGGCGTTCGGCGACACGGTCAACTGGGACCTCATTCCCGAGAACGCCATCCAGAGGATGACGATCGTCACCGGCGATCCGATCTACGGCCTCAACGCGCTCGGCGGCGCGCTCAACGTGACGATGAAGAACGGCTTCGCCTGGCAGGGCTTCGAGGCCGATCTCCGCGGCGGATCCTTCGGGCGGGCGCAGGGCGCCTTCCAGTACGGCAAGCAGATCGGCGACTACTCCGTCTATGCGGCGTTCGAGCAGATCCAGGACAACGGCTGGCGCGAGGACAGCGCCTCGCAGCTCAGCCGGTTCTATGGCGACGTCGGCTACCGGGCGAACGGATTTGAGACGCACCTGCAACTCACCGCGGGGAACACCCAGTTCGGCGCGGCGGCTTTCACACCGCTCCAGGAACTGCAGAACACCTGGAGCAGCATCTACACGGTCCCCCAGACGACCTACAACAAGATGGGCATGCTCGCGTGGACCGGGAGCTACGCCTATTCGAACACGCTGAACTTCCAGAGCGGGCTCTATTTCCGGGCGTTCAACCAGTCGCACGTCGACGGCAACGCGACCGACGTCTACGGCTGCCCGCCGTACTCGTGCCTCGGCGACAATCCGGTGCATGACACGTTCGGCAACCTCATTCCCGACGTCTCGCAGAACGGGACGATCGACCTCGGCGAAATCGACCGCAACTGGACGCAATCGCGCTCTGTCGGTGCCAATGTGCAGGCCGTCGACACCGACAAGCTCGGCGGCCACGACAATACGCTGACCGTCGGCGCGGCGCTCGACTACGGCTGGACGCGTTTCAACGCCAACAGCCAGCTGGGTCTCGTTCCCGCGTTCCTGAACAAGTCGCTTCCGGTATACGGTCTGCCCTATATTATCGACGAGCCTGACAGCTTTCTGAACCCGGTCTCGGCCAATACGAACAACACATACGCTGGCGTCTATGCGCTCGACACGTTCCACGCGACCGACCGCCTGACGGTGACCGGCGGGGCGCGTTTCAATTTCGCGGGGATCGATCTCGAAGGCGCGAACGGCGCTCTCCTCAACGGCTACTCGAAATTCTTCCACCTCAATCCGACCGTCGGCCTGACCTACAAGATCACGCCGGACATCAACTTCTACGCAGGCTATGCGATGTCCAACCGCGCGCCGACGCCGCTCGAGCTCGGTTGCGCCGATCCCAACAATCCTTGCATCATCGACAACTTTCTGAGTTCGGATCCGCCGCTCAAGCAGGTGGTCGGCAACACGTTCCAGTTGGGATTCCGGGGACAGAACGATCTCGGCCAATATGGAAGGCTGCAATGGTCGGCGGGGCTCTTCCGCACCACGCTTGCAAACGACATCCTGCCCCTGCAAAGCGAGGCGACCGGCTTCGGCTACTACGCCAATGTCGGCACGACCCTTCGCCAGGGCGCGGAGGTCAGCGCGCAGTGGACCGGCGACCGCTGGACAGCCTACGCCAACTATACCTATATCGACGCCGTCTACCTCACGACCTTCATGGAGCCGTCGCCGTACAATCCGTTCGCCGACGGGAATGGCGACATTCCGATCAGCAATGGCGCGCCGATCGCCGGCATTCCGAGGAACACGCTGAAGGTGGGCTTCGACTACAGCCTGACCGACAAGTGGAAGGTCGGCGCCGACATGGTCGCCGCGTCAGGCCAGGTCATCTTCGGCAACGAGAACGGCGCGCTTCCCCAGGCGCCCGGCTACGCCGTCTTCGGCGTCCACACATCCTATCAGATCGGCAAACAGTTGCAGGTGTACGGCCTCATTCAGAATCTGTTCGACCAGAGCTTCTACGCCGCGGGCGCCCTGTTCGACACGACCGCGCTTCCGAATGCGGCGCCGTTCCTGACTGATCCGCGGTCCTTTGGCCCGGGCAAGCCGTTCGCCGCCTACGCCGGGTTGCGGCTCACCTTGTGAGCAACGAAGCGGAGGTCTTCCGATGCGCCCTCAATCCGACCGCAAGCCGCCTCAATTGGGCCGCTTGCGTTTCGCATCCCGGCTGACTAGGGGGTGGCGCCGACCCGGACACCGACGGAAGGTCGACGCCCAAATGGCTGTGCAGTCCGGCGGGCCGCGCTGCTGCATCTGCTGAAATGAGAAGGCGCTGGCTCCGGCGCGTCGGCCTTCGCCACAGGCGCCGAACTGAGATACAGGGCTGACGGGGAGAGAGACGAAGGGCATGCAGGGATTGGACCTATCTCCGGTCGGGCTCTTCCTCAGCGCCGGCCTCGTCGGCAAGGCGGTGATGGCCGCCCTCTTCCTCGCCTCGCTGTGGTGCTGGGTGCTCATTCTCGAGGGCGTGGTTTCGGTGGCGCGCCTGCGCCGCGCGGTGCGCGCGGCGCGGGCCGGCGAAGAGATCGCCAAGCCCCTGGCCGGCGTCGCGATCGCCGGCGACGAGGAGGCGCGCCGGCGCATCCCGGGCGAGACGGTGAGCGAACTTCGCGCCCGCATTTCCGATGCGATGGCGCGTGCGGCGCGCGAGCTTTTGACGCGCTCCGAGGGCGGATTGCCCAATCTCGCCGTCATCTCGTCGGTCGCGCCGTTCGTCGGGCTCTTCGGCACGGTGTGGGGCATCATGACGAGCTTCGCGGCGATCTCGCAGGCGCAGGACACGAGCCTTGCGACGGTCGCGCCGGGCATCGCCGAGTCGCTGGCGGCGACGGCCTATGGGCTCGCGGCGGCGATCCCCGCTTCGATCGGTTACAACCGCATCGGCTCAGCTTACGCCCGGCTCGGGCAGGACATGGCATCCTTCGTCGAGGAGCGGGCGCTCGCACTCATCTCGCGCCCGGCGGCGGTCGCGCGCGACGGCGAGCCGCGACGCAGAGCGGAGACGCCCTGATGGCGATGAAGCCGCGCAAGATCGGCGAGGGACTCTATCAGCCCCTCGCGGAGATAAATGTGACACCGCTCGTCGACGTGATGCTTGTGCTGCTCATCATTTTCATGGTGACGGCGCCGATGCTGGCGGCAGGCATCAAAGTGAATCTTCCGAAAGCGAGCACGGCCGCGCCGCTCGAAGCCAGTGACCCGGTCGTCGTGGCGGTCGCCAAGGACGGCGCGATCTGGGTCGGAAAGGATTCCGTGTCGCGCGAAACGCTGGCGGCGGCGGTTCAGGCGAAGCTGGCCGTCTCGAACGGCGTTGTGCAATTGCGCGGCGACAAGGACGCGTCTTACGGAGATGTCGTCGCGGTGATGGACGAGCTCGCCGCCAACGGCATTCGCCGCATCGCCATTGTGTCGAGCGGTCATGCCCCGCGCCCTGCCGAGTCTGTAGATAAACCATGACGGCGGCGGCGCTCGGCGGCGGAGTACTAGAGCCGCCCGCGTTGCGGCCCTCGTGGCTGCGCCCGGCGGCGGTGGCGGCGGTGGTCGCGCTGCACGCCGCGGCGCTTGCCTATCTGCCGCGACATGCGCCGCCGAGCCGCGAGCCGCCGCGGGAGATCTTTGTCGACCTGCAGCCCGAGCCGCCACGAGTGGCTCAGCAGCAAGAAGCTCCTCCGCCTGAGCCTTCGGAAACCGCGGCGCCTCCGCCGGAGTCGGCCCCGATGACGGCTCCGCCTCCGGAGGCGAACCAGCTCCCGCCCCCGACCGCGGAGGCCCCGCCCCCGCCGGAAACCGCGAAGGCTGAGCCCGAGCCCCCGCCGCCTCCCGCGCCGGTCGAGCTTGAGGCCCCGAAACCTCGACCGGTCGAAGCGCCGAAGTTGAAGGCCAGGCCCGAGCCGAAGCCGACCCTCCGCTCAAGGTCGGAGCGGCGCGCGAAGCCCGAGCGTCGCGAGCAAGCCGCCTCCCTGCCGACCTCGCGCGAGGCGGCGCCGGTCAGGACCGAGGCGAGCGCCGCCGCGAAATCGGCTTATGCCGCAGCGGCGGCCGCCGCGATCCGGAGCCGCCTCTTCTATCCGCCCGCCGCCCGCGCCCGAGGCGCAAGGGGCGTCGTCGGCGTCGCCTTCACCATCGGTCCGTCGGGGGCGGTCTCGTCCTTCGCCATCACCCGCTCCTCGGGCGACGCCGAGCTCGACGCCGCGGCGCGGACGCTCGTGCATTCGGCGCGCTTCCCGCCACCGCCCGGCGGCGCCATGCGCGTCGCGACGAGCTTCGACTATGTCCCCCGCTAACCCGCCGCGCCTCCGGGCGCTGGTCCTCGGCTCGGGCGGAGGCGGGGGCGTGCCGCAATGGAACTGCAATTGCCGCGTCTGCGCACTCGCCTGGGCGGGCGATCCCCGCGTGAAGCTTCGCACCCAGTCGAGCCTCGCCGTCAGCGCCGACGGCGAGAGCTGGCTCTTGCTCAACGCCTCGATCGATCTTCGCCAGCAGATTCTCGCGACACCCGCGATCCAGCCGAAAGGGCAGAGGCGGCATTCGCCGATCACCGCCCTCCTCCTCACGAACACCGACGTCGATCATGCGGCGGGGCTGCTTGCGCTGCGCGAGCGCCAGCCCTTTACGATCTGGGGCACTCGCTCGACGCTGGACACGATCGGCGCGAACCGCATTTTCGATGTCGTCGCCCACGACATTGTCTCGCGCCGCTCGGTCGAGCTTGGCGAGAGGTTCGAGCCGCTGCCCGGCCTTTCCGTCGAGCTGTTCCCGGTTCCCGGCAAGGTCCCGCTCTGGCTGGAGCAAGGCGAAGTCAGGACGGACGCGCTCGGCGAGCAGACGGTCGGCGTCGCTGTCGAGGCGGGAGGCCGCAGGCTCGTCTACGCGCCGGGTTGCGCCGGTGCGACCGACGATTTGCATGAGCGTATCGCGAATGCGCACGCGCTCTTCTTTGACGGCACTTTGTTCGCCGACGACGAGATGATCGCGAACGGCCTCGGCGAGAAGACCGGGCGGCGCATGGGCCACATGCCGATTTCCGGGCCGGACGGGACGCTGGAGGCGCTCGCCCGGCACGCATCGGTGCGCCGCATTCTCACCCATATCAATAATTCCAATCCGATCCTCATTGAGGGATCGCCCGAAGAAGCAAAGGTGAAGGCGGCGGGCTGGGAAATCGCCTATGACGGAATGGAGGTCGCCCCATGAACAAGCATGCCTTTTCCGAGCCCTTGAGCCCGGAGGGACTCGAAGCCGCGCTGCGCTCCGTCGGCCCCGAGCGCTACCACGACCTGCATCCGTTCCATGACCTTCTGCACGGCGGCAAGCTGAACAAGGGCCAGGTGCAGGCCTGGGCGCTCAATCGCTACGTCTATCAGGCGGCCATCCCGCGCAAGGACGCGTCGCTTATGGGCCGCTGCGATGACCGCGAATTGCGTCGCGAATGGCTGCATCGCGTCGCCGATCACGACGGTTACGGCGGCGACAAGGGCGGCATCGAGCGCTGGCTCATCCTCACCGACGGGCTCGGGCTCGACCGCGACTATGTGGTCTCGCAGGAGGGGGCGCTGCCGGCGACGAAATTCGCAGTCGGGGCCTACGTCCATTTCGTGCGCGAGAAGCCGCTTGTCGAGGCGGTCGCGTCGAGCCTAACCGAGCTGTTCGCCCCCTCGATTCATCGCCGCCGCATCGACGGCATGCTCGCCAACTACGACTTCATCGACGAGAAGGTGGTCGCCTATTTCCGCCGCCGGCTCGATCAGGCGCCGAAGGACGCGGACTTCGCGCTCGAATATGTCAAGCGCAACGCGCGCACGGTCGATGAGCAACGCGGCGTCGTCGCCGCGCTCAAGTTCAAGACGGACGTGCTGTGGGCGCAGCTCGACGCGCTCCATCACGCCTATGTCTGCGGGGCCATTCCGCCCGGCGCGTTCCGCCCGGACTGAGGCGATGACAATTGCGCCGACCGACCGACCGCGCCTGCCGCGCGGGGTCAAGTTGAGGCGCGACGACGTGCGCGGGCGCTGGACCTTGCTCGCGCCGGAGCGCATCTTCGAAGTGGACGCGACGGCGGCCGCCGTGCTGGGGCTCTGCGACGGCGAGCGCGATCTGGCGGCCATCGTCGCCGACCTCGCGGCGCGCTATAACGCGCCCCCCGAGGTGATCGAGAAGGACGTCATCAAGATGCTCGGCGACCTCAAGGCCAAGAGGGTGTTGGAAACATGACCGCCCACGCGCCGCCGCCCGCGCCGCCGATCGGCGTCCTCGTCGAGCTTACGCACCGGTGCCCGCTCGGCTGCGCGTATTGCTCCAACCCGATTGCGCTGGAGCGTCCCGGCGTCGAACTCAACACGGAAACCTGGGCGCGCGTCTTCCGCGAGGCTGCGGCGCTCGGCGCGCTTCATGTGCATCTCTCCGGCGGGGAGCCGACCGCGCGGCGCGACATCGCCGCGCTCACCGGCGCGGCGGCGCGGGCTGGTCTCTACACCAACCTCATCACATCGGGGATCGGCGTCTCCGAGAAGCTTTGGGGAGAACTCGTCGCCGCCGGGCTCGACCACGCCCAGCTCTCGTTTCAGGGCGCCGACGAGGCGACCAACGACCGCTACGGCCACTACGACGGCGCCTGGGAGAGAAAGCGGGCCTTCGCCGCATTGGTGACGAAGGCCGGCCTGCCTCTCACCATCAACGCGGTCATCCACCGTGGCAACCTGCATCAGGTCGGCGCGTTCATGGAGCTTGCGCTCGAGCTCGGCGCGCGCCGGCTCGAAGTGGCGCATACGCAATATTACGGCTGGGCGCTTTTGAACCGCGCCGCGCTCATGCCGCCGAAGCAACAGGTCATGGACGCCATCGCGCTTGTCGAGGCGGCCCGCCCGCGCCTTTCAGGCCAGCTCGTCATCGACATGGTCGTGCCGGACTATTACGCACGCTACCCGAAGCCCTGCGCGGGCGGCTGGGGGCGCGTCGCGATCAACGTATCGCCGTCCGGCAAGGCCCTGCCCTGCCACGCCGCCGAGTCGATTCCGGGCCTCGAATTCTGGAACGTGAAAGAGCATTCGCTCGCCGAGATCTGGCGCGACAGCCCAGCGTTCGGGGCGTTTCGCGGGACGGACTGGATGCGGGAGCCGTGCCGCTCGTGCGAGCGCCGCGAGATCGACTGGGGCGGTTGCCGCTGCCAAGCGCTGGCGCTGACCGGCGACGCCTCCGCGACCGATCCCGCCTGCTGGAAGTCGCCGCATCACGCGCGCATCGAGGCGATGGCGGCGGCGGAAGCCGCGGCCGGGGCGGGCGCGATCCGCTGGCGCTCCTATAGGGAGACGGTCGAAGCCTGACGCAGGGCCGACGCGGGGGCCCGCCGATGACTCTGATGATGGCGAGCGTAGCCGACGCGGCCGAAGCCGAGCTGGCTCTGAACGGCGGCGCGGACATCATCGACTTCACCGACCCCCGGTTGGGCAAGCTGGGTCTGTCGCCGATCGAGACGATC
>DATJXI010000336.1:0-16583 GCA_035500275.1 Roseiarcus sp.
TTCGCTCGTCGCGAAAGCCTGCTCCGTGGTATCTCTCTGCATGGCGTAATCTCCATCGGCGTTGGCGCGCCGATTCGGTCGGGTTGAACAACCCGGAGATTACGCCGCCTTCAATTTCCAACCACTTCCGCGACAGCACCGGTCCCGCCGTCAATCAACACAGGCGTTCTGTTTGCGACGATCGTTGCGTGGATTCTGGCCGCTAGTAGAGCGGTAGGGCCGGCGGTGCGGGCATGGCTCGCCCGGAAAGCCGCTTCGGAGGCGCGCGTCAAATTCATCGTGACGCCCATCGAGCATCAATGCTTTTGGGGCGTATCTAAACAAGTTGACGGTTCCGTTGTCACTCAGGTGTCCGGCCACTTTATGGTCAAGAACCGTACGGCCTCGGCCTTGCAGTTAATGGCGGCGCGGTTGATCGCGCCGCGCATCAAAGGAGAGGTTTTGCCCGGGCTGCTTACTATGCAGGCTGTCGGCAGCCGAATGCATGGGACAGCCTGGGTATCTGGGCATTCTATTCCAGCACAGGCTGCCCTACCTGTCGCCGCCACGATTCTCATCCGTGGAGCGCCGGCGCAAAAGTTCGGCATGATGAACGCAACAATCGAAATCACTGACGCGGATGCCAACAAGGAGCGGGTGCGGCTGAAAATAAGGTGCATCAACACGGGGCGCGCCCGGCCTTCCTTTGTGGTCGTCCTTAATGCCGTCAGGGCGATGCTCATCATCCAAGCTTGTTCATCCGAGTGCATCCCGAGGTATTGGACAACTCTGTGAGATCGCTTTGTACTTATTGATAAAATAGGCGCGCCAGACACGATTCGAACCTGTGGCCTCTACCTTCGGAAGGCAAGCGAACCGGATGAGCGCATCGAATGAGCGTTAGGTGCAGGTACGGACCGCCGCGCCTGAGAGATCGCGGAGTGCAACGAAGTTGTGCCATTCGCGAGGCTCGAGCACGGTCCGAATCGCGACCCCGGCGGTGATCAGCTTCCCAAGCGCATGAATGATCACGAATGCGATCGCGAGACCACAAGCAGCGCAATCTCAACAAGCGCTACGTCAACGCCCTCAAACAATTTCGCGGCATCGCCACGCGCTACGACAAAACCGCAGGGGCCTTCCTCTCCATGCTATTGCATCGGGGCAGCAAAGCTCCGGATCAAAGCAGTGAACACGGCCTAGCAGATGAGCCCGTGCCGACTATTAGCAGCCTGTCAATCCTGTGTTAGGTTATAGTCCACGGCACGAAGGTTAGGTGATGGTATCCGTGTTGGTATTTCAAATTCCAGAGAGGCGAGCATATTCGCAGTTTCAACGTCTTACGCAGCCAAAGCGATTCCGCCCCTGGCACCATTACCCCTCTCTTCCCGCATCCCAGACTGTCGCAAGCTATCCCGTATAGCATTGAAATCAATGCGAATTTCCTGGACTTGAGGCCTTTCGCCGTCTCAGTCGGCACCGTCGCATATCTCCCCATCCCGTGGATTTGTTGGCCAGATGTTGGCCTCGGCCTGGTATCTGCTGCCCCGAGGCCAACAGCGGGAGGCATCGATGGCCTTGTCAGATACGGCGTGCCGCGGCGCCAAGGGCCGGGAGACCGAATACAAGCTGTCCGACGGCGGCGGGCTCTATCTCCTTGTAAAGCCGAGCGGTGCGCGGCTCTGGAACCAGGCGTACCGGTTCAGCGGAAAGCAGAAGAAGCTCTCGCACGGCGCCTATCCGTCCGAAGGTGGCGAAGCTGACCGCCGTCATCTCGGCGACGAACACCTTCGGGGGCATCGCTAAGGAATACCTGCAACGCATCGAGGATGAGGGCGCCGCCGCGTCCACCGTCACGAAGAACCGATGGCTGCTGGTCGATCTTGCCGGCCCCGACCTCGGCGTCCGACCGATCGCGGACATCACCCCAGCGGAAATCCTCGCCCTGCTGCAACGGATCGAACGCAGCGGGCGCCGGGAGACGGCACGGCGGCTGCGGAGTGTGATCGGCACCGCCTTCCGGTTCGCCGTCTCCACACTGCGGGCCAAGGACGATCCGACCCTTCTGCTGCGCGGCGCCCTGAAGGCGCCCAAGGTGCGGCACCGGGCCGCGATCACTGACGAGAAGCATCTCGGCGCACTTCTGGTGGCCATAGACGCCTATGACGGCTGGCCGACGCTCCGGCGCGCTCTCGAGTTCGCGGCGCTGACATCCGCACGCCCAGGTGAGGTCCGCAGCGCCACATGGGCGGAAATTGACATGGAGGAGGCAAACTGGCGCATCAATGGCGCCCGCACCAAGGTTCGGAGGCCGCATGAGGCGCCGCTATCGCGACAGGCGCTCGCCGTGCTGCGCGAGGTGAAAGAGGTCGGCCGCAGGAGCACGCTCGTGTTCCCCTCGATCCGCTCCAATGCCCGCCCGCTGTCGGAGAACGCCATGAATGCCGCGCTGCGACGCATGGGCTTCACACCGGACGAGATGACCGCGCACGGCTTCCGGGCGGCTGCGAGCTCGATCTTGAACGAACGGGGTTTCCGGCCGGACGTGATCGAGGCCGCGCTCGGGCGTCAGGAGCAGAACGAAATCCGGCGTGCCTACAACCGGGCGAGTTACTGGCCGGAAAGGATCGAGTTGATGCAAGCGTGGGCAGACTGCCTTGATCAGTTGAAGCGAACGCCCTGACGGAAACGTCGCTCGCGCGCTGAACGGCACAGCGGCCTTACCGACCGTCATAGACCTGTTCCTCCGGCCGCCGGGCCACGGGGTTGGCGACTCAGCGATTGATGTCCGACTCCCGCCAGCCGGCGCCATTGACGCTGATCCTGAGCTGGGCCGGGAACGTGCCCTCGGCGATCTCGCGATAGATGGTGGACCGAGACAGGCCGGTCCGGGCGAGAACGGTATTCAGGCGGACGATACGGTCTGGTGCGAGCATGGCTGCGCTGCCTCCTGCCGGTTGTTTCTGACAACTCCTGATCCAGACAGAACAAGCGCTTGCGCCCGCGCAAGAGGGTTCAGAGCGTCGTCGTAGCCTGGCGCGCAGGGGGCGGAAAATAGGCTGGGTCATAGTCCGATGCCCCGGCCTCTGCCGAGGTTGATGCCGTGACTGAAGGCGAGTTCCAGCCCGAGCCGGCGGCCCGATTCGAGTCCGATGCCGAGGTCCTGCTTGCGGTTGGCGAGGATCGATTCAAGCTGCGGATCGCGTTCGAGGCTCTTGGCCATGTCGCCCATGGCGGCCCTCGTCGCCTTGTAGCCGGACATGTCGCCGACCTGGTACTGGCGCTGGCGGGTCCAATCGAGCCTATGCCAACGTTCCACGAAACGGTCGGCGCGACGGGCCGGGTCGGCGCGGATTTCCGTTTCGAGTTGGAGCGCGCGGACGGCGCGGCTAACCTGGCCCGTCGCTGCCTCGCGGACGAGCTCCGGGTCTCTGACATACGCCGCCTCGGCCTCGCGCCAGCCATGGAGGCGCACCTCCTCGAAGGCTTTCCGGGCGTCGGTGAGTTCGCGCATCTGCTCGCGACTGCCCCGCCGTCCACATTCCCGGTGGCGACGATCGCGTCCACGGCGCGCGCATGCCGGATGAGCGCCTTGGTGCGGGCGCGGCGAAGCGCCGTTTCGGGATCTCCCGCCCGCATTCTTTCCGACGATCCGTGTTCCCGCTCCTGTTCGTCGCCGGCGCGCTGGCGCAGACCCTCGAACATCTCGCGCACCTTCTCCGGCACGATCTTCCGCACGATCTCGGCAACACGCGCGCGGAAGGCGATCCCGCGCTGCTCGGCGTACTCCCGCGCGGGATCGGGCCGGTCGTAGTCCGACGCCATATCCTTGGCCCGGTCGCGCGACAGGGTGCGGATAACCCGGTCCTGGCTGGCGAAATCGTCATGGCCGTAGTGCAGGTCCATGCCGTCGCGGTGGCGCGACAGGGCGACATAGCTGCCGTGGGCGTCCATGCCCGGCGTCGCCAGGACATGCGTGCGGTCCACGGTCATGCCCTGCGCCTTGTGGATGGTCGCGGCATTGCCGTGGTCGATGCGGTCGTAGTCCTTCAGGTCGAACGAGACGTTGCGCCCGTCGTCGATGCCGTTCTCCGGCAGCATGACCTCGGAATGGACGACGCCGCGCTTGCCGGAGAAATCGTGGCTGCGCTCAAGCCGGTCGTCGCGCAGACGCGAGGCCGAGCGGTAGGCGGAGGACGCCACCGCGCGGGAGCCGGACTTGCGGCCAATGACCTTGACGTGAAGATGATAGATCGCCATCGCGACAAGATCATCAGCACGGCGAAGCGCATGTCGGAACGACGTACAAGCGCGCCCTCCCTCGGAAAATTCTCGGGGGGGGGACCACGCCGTCCCCAACTGTCCCGGCAACCTAGAAGCATTCCGCAAGACGCTCGACTATCATCGCTGCATCAACAGCTTATGGAGGCTGCCATGCGCAAGCCACGGGACTTCGATGCGGAACTGAAGGCGCTGGAGAACAAGGCGCGGGACCTCAAGAGCCGCAAGGTGCTGCAGCTCGGCGAATTGGTCATCTCGACCGGCGCCGACGCCCTCAGCTCCGACGAACTGGCCGGCGCGCTGATCGTGCTGGCCGAGACGAAGGATTCCGCAAAGAAGGAGGCATGGGCGAAGCGCGGGGCGGCGTTCTTTCGAAGCAAATCACGGCGATCTGCTCCAGCGCCTGACCTCAAGACCGGTGGCGATTCGGCGCAACCGGGCGGCGCACAACCGGCATCAGGCAGCACGTTCGCGGCATGACATGCGGACCTGGCAGGTCGAGCGCCGCAGGCGCACGCGGCATCTGATCGAACTCGGCGGGCTCGTCGTCAAAGCCGGAATCGTGGACCTGACCTGCGATGACCGTGTCACCATTTACGGTGCGCTCATCCGGATGGCCAATAAGCTCCAGAGCGAGGACGGCGAACATGCGCGAGCGCTGTGAGCCGCGAAGGGGAAGCACGCGTTCGAGGATGATCGGAAAGAACGGAAGGAAGAGACCCGTACCGCCTCAGAGGAAACGCCGCACGATGACGTGTGACCGATGGCTGGCGGCGCGGAGACATCAATGTCGCAGCGCGGCACGCCATCGCTTCACTTACCGCGTACTCCCGGTCGTCCAGCACTCACGTAGCCGCGTAAGTTTCATGCCGCCCCGGCTCCATGGGGCCATGACAGGGGAATTCCTACCGCTCTCCTACCGAGTTTTCAATGGTCGCTTCGCGCCCCGTTCCAATCGTCGAGCCGATCGCGCCGGAATCCCATAAGCGGACCTCCAAGCGAACAAGCGAGACTGCACCTTTGTGCCAGAAGCGTTCATTCGCCGCATGACCAACGCACTCCGCGTCCAGGAATACGATTGCCTGGAGCGCAAGATTGTTATCGGTAACAAAGCGGTCTATCGCTGTTCGCCCATGGTGAAGGCCCAAGAGAGCGATAGCAATGACCGACTACGAAATCCATGACGAGCGCTTCCAGAAGCTCATCATCGGGCACGCAAAGCTCGAGCGTCTTTGGACCGGAAGCCGCTGGGCGGAGGGGCCGGTCTATGTTCCGGCGGCGCGCCACGTGCTCTGGTCCGACATCCCCAACGATCGCGTCCTTCGGTACGTCGAGGACGACGGATCGGCGAGTGTGTTCCAGACGCCCTGCGGGTTTCAGAACGGCCACGCCCTCGATGGCGAGGGCCGGGTCGTCGCTTGCGAGCATGGCGGGCGGCGGATTTCGCGCCTTGACCATGACGGCGTCTGGCGCGCCCTCGCCACGCATTTTGAAGGCAGACGGTTGAATTCTCCCAACGACGTCATCGTCAAGTCGGACGGGACGATCTGGTTCTCCGATCCGACTTACGGGATCGATGGCTATTACGAGGGCGCGCTCGCCTCGAGCGAGATCGGCGCGGCGTTCGTCTACCGGCTCGATCCCGCGACGGGCGAAGCGACGGCGGTCGCGCGCGACCGGGTGCGGCCGAACGGGCTCGCCTTCTCACCCGACGAGACCATCCTCTATGTCGCCGACACCGGCGAGACCCATGTCAAGGACACGCTGCGCGCCATCCACGCCTATGCGGTCGGAGCCGACGGCAAGACGCTCTCGCACGCGAAGACCGTCGCCGTTTGCGACAACGGCTTCTTCGACGGCTTCCGGGTCGACCTGCACGGAAACCTCTGGACGTCGAGCGCCGACGCCGTTCGCGCTTACGCGCCCGACGGAACGCTGATCGGCCGGGTCCACGTTCCCGAGCTCGTCTCCAATCTCTGCTTTGGCGGCCCGCGCAGGAACCGCCTCTACATCACCGCGCAGGCGTCGCTCTACGCCATATTCCTCAACACTCACGCGGCGCGATGGACGCCCGCGTGATCGCATGGCTGGAGGCGCGGAACGCTATCGGGCGGCGGGCGCGGGCCTGTGCTCGGCGAGCCCGTAGAGCACATGGAAGATTCGCCCTTCGAAGAACTGGCTGAGTCCTTTGGTGGCTTCGCGGCTCTCAGCGCGCACCGCGGACGCCAGAGCGTCCTCGACCGCCGCCCGGTCGGGATAGGTGATCTCGAGAACCATCGGATAGCGATGGGACCCGTCTTCGGCGTCGACCTCGCGAAACACCTCGACCCGCACGGCTTTGGGGAACTTCGTCCAGAGAGGGACGAGTTGCTGGGTCACGAAGGCGTCGATATCGGCCTCCCGGCCGGGGCGGATCGCGCCCTCAAAAAAGGCGAGACGTTTGAACGTGTCGAGGAGACCTTGCTGGCGGGAAAAGGCCGCCGCCGGGGCGTGTCCCGGCGGCGTGAGGCGGCTTACTTCACGCCCCAGATCTTCTTGTATTGGTCGCGATAGCCGTTGCCGGGATCGAAGATGTTCTTGTCCCCGCCGTCATAGGCGACGTTGTCGGCCGTCACGAGATGGATGCCCGACGTGTATCCCGACCAGGGCGCCTTGTTGAAGGCGCGATTGAGTTCGTCGACCAGCTGCCAGCCCTGCATGTTGAGCGGCTCGGGAACCGTGCCGTCCTGGTACTGCTTGGCGCGGATGCGTTGGAACGCCGACTCGGAGCCGTCGCCGGCGGAAATGTTGTGCGGAGCAGCGTCACCCTTCTTTCCCGCTGCGGCGAGCGAGGGACCCATGAAGTCGAAATAGAGGTCGTTGATCGCCAGCGAATGCGTCCACTTGTCGCCGTACTTCTGCAGGAGCGTGGTCGTGAGCTGCGGCATGCGCTGGGACGACTCGGCGATCGGCGAATCGACGTATTCTAGCACCTTGCATCCGCCGCATTTCTGGATCGCCGCCTCCATCGCTTTCGCCTTGAACACCGCGATTTCGTATTGCGAGTCGGTAAAGATGACGACGCCCGCCTTGCCGCCCGATTCTGCGATCGCCTGATAGGCGGCGATGTTGGACACGTCCTGCGGCATGGTGGTGACATTGGCGAAGATGCGGGACTCGGGCTCAGGGCCAGGACGCGTGCCGGCGTGCCAGCCGACGACGACTGCGCCCGACTTTGCCGCCGTATCGAACGCCACCTTCTGCTCATTGGGATCGAAGCCTCCAGCGACGATGCCGTCGGGCTTCAAGGTCAAGGCCTGGTTCATCGCGGCTGTGCGGCCGGACACCGAGCCCTGCCCGTCAATCACAATGACCTTCCAGCCCACGGCCTCTGCGGCCTCCTTGACGCCCTCGGACGCGCCGAGGATGCCGCCGTTGTTGAGGTCTGCCGCGACATAAACGATCTTCTTGCCCTTGGCGGCTGTGGGTCCGCTGGTCGGGCCATCCCACTTGTCGGCGCGCGCCGTGGCCGCTTTCGCCGCCTTCGTCGCCATGTCCACATAATCGTCGGCCCGCGCCAGCGAGACGCTCGCAAGCGCACAGACGCTCGCGAGCAGAATGACTTTCAACCCATTCATGTCATATCTCCCTTAGAAGAGGTCGCGGCGGTCTTGCCGAGCGCGCCCCCGGATTGCGCCGTTGTCGCAGGCGCGGGCGCCGGTTCGGCTCCGCGCCTGCGTTGCGCGTAGCCGGCGATTCCGATAGCGACCAGCAGCGTCGCGCCGTTGAACAAAGGCTCGACGAAAAACATCGCTCCGAATTGCTGGATGCCCGATATGCCGATCGCCAAGATGATCACCCCGACGACGGTTCCCCAGACATTGACCCGGCCCGGCTTGATCGTCGTCGAGCCGAGAAAGGCGCCGACTAGCGCGGGCAGAAGATATTCAAGGCCGACGCTCGCCTGTCCGATCCTGAGCTTTGCGGCGAGAAGGACGCCGGCGAAAGCCGTCAGGAGTCCCGATCCGACGAAGGCGAGGATCGTGTAGCGGCGGACGGGCACGCCGTTCAGGGCGGCGGCTTTCGGATTGGCGCCGATCGCGTAAAAATAGCGACCTATCGGCAGGTATTCGAGGATGAGCCAGAGCGCGACCGAAAGCGCCAGGACATAAAAGCCCGTGATCGGAAGACCGAATAGGTCGGCCCCGTTCAACGCGTAGAACGTGTCGGACGCGACGCCGACGATCTGCCGGCCTTTGCTGTACCACATCGCGGTCGCATAGAGGATCGTGCCGGTGCCCAGCGTCGCGATAAACGAATCGATCTGAGCGACCTCGACCAGAACTCCATTGATCAGCCCGACGCCAGCGCCGAGCGCGAGCACGCACAGGACTGCGATGGGCCACGGAACGCCATAGTGCGTCTGCAGGCTAATCGCGAGGATGTGCCAGAGGACGATGCCGTAGCCGACCGTGAGGTCAATCTTGCCGGTGACCATCGGGATCATCACCCCGAGCGACAGGATGGCGATGATCGCCTTGTCGGAGATGATCGAGCGGACGTTCAGAAGCGTCGGGAAAGTGTCGGGCAGCAGGATGCTGAACAGGAGCGCAAGCAATACCGTCAGGATCACGAGCCCGTAGACGGGCACGAAGCGCTTGATCCGGTCGAGTGTGCTGAGGCCCTGCAGCTCGCTGCGTGTCGGTTCGAGAGCCGTCGATTTAATCGAGGAAGCCATCGTTCCCTCCTATGCCGCGTTTGCCGCGGCCACAGAGGCCGCATGAATCAGCCGCGCTATGGAAAGCTCGTCGCCGCTGATCTCTGCGACAATCCGACCACGCGAGAACACGAGCGCGCGGTGGCAGATGCGCGCCACCTCCTCGAAGTCGGTCGACACAACGACGATGCTGAGGCCTGTTTCGAGCGCCTGGTCGAGCAGACGGTAGATTTCCGCCTTGGCGCCGACGTCGACGCCCGCGGTCGGATCCTCCGCGATGAGGACGCGCCCACCGATGCGGAGCCAGCGCCCGACGATAACCTTTTGCTGGTTACCACCGGAAAATGATTCGATCGGCAGATGGGGGTCGTTCGGGCGAAGGCCGACCTGGGCGCCAATTGCCCGCGCTTGTTCCGCTTCCGCCCGCGGCGAAAGGGGCGACGCGAAACCGCGACCGATGGCGCTCGGATTGATAAACATGTTTTCGCGGACCGTCAGACCGCTTGCCGACGACTCTTCGACTCGGTCGCGAGCGATGAGGCCGATCCCGGACTTCATCGCCTCGGCCGGGTCGTCAAGGAGGGGTCGAACGCCGTCGAGCAGGATTTCGCCGCCGTGCGGAAGCGCGCCGAACAGCGCCCGTCCGACCCGCTCCTGTCCGGCGCCGCGCAGCCCGACGAGCCCGACGATCTCGGATCGCGCGAGGGAGAAATCGACCGGGCCGGCGCCTTCGACGGTGAGGCTCCTGACTTCGAGCCTCGTCTCCGCCGATCTCGCACGCGGCGTCGCCTCGTACTTGTCGAGCGCCTTGCCGACGATCAGCGAGACCAGCTCTTCGGGCGTCGTGTCCGCCACCCGGCGTTCTCCGACTAGCGCTCCGTCCCGCAGGACCGCGATCCGATCGGCAATCTCGAACACCTCGTCGAGGCGGTGGGAGACATAGATCATCCCGACGCCCCGCGCCTTCAGCGGCCGCAACGCGTCGAAGAGCCGGTGCACTTCGTCAGCAGGAAGCGACGCCGAGGGCTCGTCGAGGACGAGGACGTCGGCCTCGACGCTCAGCGCCCGCGCAATCGCGACGAGCGACTTTTCCGTGCGCGTCAGATCGCGGACGCGCATCGTGGGCGGGAGCGGGCAATCGACCTGGGCGAGCGCGGCGCGGGTCGCACTCTCTGCGGCGTCCCAATCGATCAGCCCGCGCTTGCTCGGATACCCGGTCGCCAGCGCGATGTTCTCGGCGATCGTCATCCATTCGACGAGACCGAGATCCTGGTGGATGAAGGCGACCGGCTGATGTTCGCCGAAATGGGGCGGACGATGCCGGTATTGCTCGCCGCGATACTCGATCGATCCTTCGGTCGGCTCGACGATTCCTCCGAGCGTCTTGATCAGGGTCGATTTTCCGGCGCCGTTTTCGCCGAGCAGGGCCAGGATCTCGCCGGCGCGAAGGTCGAGTGAAACGCCCCGCAGCGCTGTGACGCCGCCGAACCGCTTGACGACATTATCGAATCGAATGAGCGGAGAACCGCCATTTTGAGCCGCCGAGGACATTTGCACTCCCTTTCCTGGTCGTTGACCCGACTTTTATTGGTTCATGTTATCGATAACATTTTCGCTTGGCAAGGCCTTTGTTGGCGCCACGCCTCAGGCGGGAGAAGAATTTTCAAGAGGGCCGTCGAACTGGCGCATCAATATGGCATTGTCTTCGCCGCCGAGGCCTGCGCCGACGAACCCGCGATGGATTTCGGCGACGATCGCCGTCGCGGGCAATGGCGTATTCGTCGCCCTCGCCAGCGCCTGCACGCCGTCGAGGTCCTTCAGCATGTTGTCTAGCCGCCCGGTCGGCGAAAAATCACGGCGCGCCATCTTGGCGCCGAACTCCTGCAGGATGCGCGAATCCGCGCGTCCGCCTGCAAGCGCCGCCGGGATGCGCTCAGCCTTGACCCCCGCCCGCTCGGCTAGCGCGACGGCCTCGGCGACCGCCTGAAACTGGAGCGCGCATAGCACTTGGTTCACGAGTTTGGTCGCCTGTCCTGCCCCGATCGGACCCATCAAAGTGTAATTCGCAGTCAGTGGGCTCATCACCGGTCGCGCGCGCTCGAAGTCGGCTTCGTCCCCGCCCGCCATCACCGTGAGGCGTCCCGAGACCGCGCCCGGCGCGCCGCCCGAAAGCGGGCAGTCGAGCCAGCGCCCGCCGGTGTCCTTGTGAAAGCGCTCGGCGAGCGCCCGCGTCGATTCGGGATCGATCGACGACATGTCGATCAAGAGCGTTTCGGGCGTCGCCGTGCTCGCTGCTCCGTTCGGGCCGAAGACCGCGGCTTCGACGATCTTCGCGGAGTTGAGGCTGGTGACGACGAAGGACGCGCCTCGGGTTGCGTCGGCCGGTGAAACGGCGGCTCGCGCGCCCTTGTCGGCCAAGGATCGCAATTTTGCAGCGTCGAGGTCAAACGCCGCAACGCTCGCGCCCGTTTCCAGAAGCCGTGCCGCAATCGCGCCGCCCATGACGCCAAGGCCGATCACCGCCACCGACGGCGAGGAGGATTCGCTCATGTCAAAGTCCTTCCGTGTAGATTTCCACGCAGAGCTGCCGCAAGCCGAGGGATCATGACCTCCAGATCCGCCTCGGCCGGTGCTTCAATCACGTCGGCCTCGTCTCGGGGCTGCTCCAGCCCCGCAAATTGGCTGTCGACCAGGGAAGCCGGCATGTAGTGACCCTTTCGGCCGCTGACGCGCCGGCGCATCGCCTGAGGTTCGGCAGCGAGATAGACGAACCGCAGCTCCGGTCCGACCGCCGCCCGCAGACGGTCGCGATAGGCGCGGCGCAGGGGCGAGCAGGCGACGATGGTCCCTGGCCTGGTCACGAGGCCCGCGGCGAGGGTGGCGCCGATCCGGTCGAGCCAGGGCCAGCGGTCGTCGTCGCCGAGCGCCATTCCAGAACGCATCTTGGCGCGCGCTGCGTGCGTGTGAAGATCGTCGCCGTCGATGAATTCGGCGGCGAGCGCCGCGGCGAGGCGGCGGCCGACGGTCGTCTTGCCGGCGCGGCGACGCCCATCACCACGACCGCCAGCCCTTCACAGGCAGGCAGTGATCCCGCCGTCGACATGGAGGATGTGGCCATTAACGAAACTCGATGCATCGGAAGCGAGAAAGATTGCAGCGCCGACGAGTTCGTCGACGTCGCCCCAGCGGCTCATCGGGGTGCGGCCCGTGAGCCACGCCGAGAACTTTTCATCCTCGACGAGCGCCTTGTTGAGTTCGGTTTTGAAATATCCCGGCGCTATCGCATTGACCCTCAGGCCGTGTTTTCCCCAGTCGGTCGCCATGCCCTTGGTCAGCATCTTCACCCCGCCCTTCGACGCCGTGTAGGGTGCGATATTCGGGCGCGCGAGTTCGCACTGGACTGAGCCGATGTTGATGATCCTGCCGCGCTTGCGGGGGATCATGAGTCGGGCGACCGCTTGCGAGACGAAAAACACGCTGTCGAGGTTGGCGCGCATGAGCTCATGCCAAGTCTCTTCGGGATAGTCCTCCAGCGGCCCTCTGCGCTGGATGCCGGCGTTGTTGACCAGGATGTCGATCGGACCGAACTCGGCTTCGATTTGCTGAACCGCTTCGCCTGCCTGTCCGCGGTCCGTCACGTCGAATGCTGCGGGGTAAGCTTCGGCGCCCGCGGCGCTCAAATCCGCAACCGCGGCGTCAACCGTTTTCGGCGTGCGGCCGTTGACTGCCACCTTTGCGCCCGCGCCGGCCAGCCCACGGGCGAGCGCAAACCCGATGCCGGCCGACGACCCGGTGACGAGCGCCACGGCGCCGGACAGCCCAAACAGACGGTTGACGAGTTCGCTCACCGACGTGTTCCCTCCAGGCGCTTGGCGCCCGACGCAATCAAGTTGCGCCAAGAGTGTTATCGATAACATCTAATGTCAAGAGAATTTCTTCGGGTCGTCATCTTGCGCAATCCGGTTGTTATCGATAACATGTCGTCTTGAGGTCGCCGGCTCGGCGTAGCTAAGAATACGAGGAAAGAGGGAATGTCCAAGCCCACGGTGCTCATGACCGGCGCCTATCCGCAATGGGATTTGCAGCCGATGGAGCGAGATTACGACCTCCGCAAGCTTTGGTTGGCCGCCGACAAAGATGGGTTTCTTGAACAGGCGGCGCCTAAAGCGCGGGCCATCGCAACGCGCGGCGAGCTCGGCGCATCGGCCGCATTGATGGACAAGTGTCCGAAGCTCGAAATCATCGCTTGCTACGGAGTAGGCGTCGACGCGATCGATTTGGCGAAGGCGCGCGCGCGAGGCGTGCGCGTCACGAACACCCCCGACGTCCTCACCGAGGATGTCGCCGACTTCGCCTTCGCCCTGATGCTCGCTCATCTTCGCAAGGTCGTGGACGGAGACGCGTATGCGCGCTCGGGCGCCTGGGCCGCCGCAAACCTGCCTTTGGGGACGAGCCTACGCGGCAAGACCCTCGGCATTTTCGGTTTCGGTCGGATCGGACGCGCCATCGCCCGACGGGCGGAAGGCTTTGGCGTCACAATCGCATATTGCGACGTCACGCGATCGGCGGGATCCGCATTCGCCTACTATGACAATCCTGTCGCGCTTGCGAGTGCAAGCGATATCTTCGTTGCGGCTGTCGCAGGCGGCGAAGCGACCCGAAACGTGGTCAATGCCGGCGTGTTCGAAGCGTTGGGTCCCTCGGGCCTCTTCGTCAACGTTTCTCGCGGGTCCGTCGTCGACGAGCCCGCCCTCATCGACGCAATCGCCAAAAAGCGGATCGGCGGCGCATGTCTCGATGTGTTCTGGAACGAGCCGAACATCGACAGGCGCTTCCTGGAGTTCGACAACGTCATTCTGCAGCCGCACCAGTCGAGCGGCACGGTCGAGACGCGCCAGGCGATGGGCAAACTGGTGCGAGACAATCTGGAGGCCCACTTCGCCGGCCGTCCGCTGCTGACGCCGGTCGTTTGAAGGAAGAGACACCCATGCGCGCTATCATCGCCCACGCGGCCAAG
Source organism: Roseiarcus sp. (assembly GCA_035500275.1). Lineage (GTDB taxonomy): Bacteria > Pseudomonadota > Alphaproteobacteria > Rhizobiales > Beijerinckiaceae > Roseiarcus. The sequence goes on from DATJXI010000336.1 coordinate 13,974, forward strand.
GACCTGCGGGTCGAGGAGACCGGAGTTCCGGCGCTCGGGCCTGAGGACATTCGCGTTCGCATCGCCTTCGGCGGCATTTGCGGCTCCGACCTCCACTACTACAATCACGGCGGCTTCGGCGCGGTGCGGCTGCGCGAACCGATGATCCTCGGCCACGAAATTGCCGGCGTCGTCGAAGCGGTCGGCGCGCAGGCCCGTCTGGTGAAGGTCGGCGACCGCGTCGCCGTCAACCCGAGCGTGCCCTGCAATCATTGCCGCTACTGCCTCGAAGGGCTGCAGAACCAGTGTCTCGACATGCGCTTCTACGGCAGCGCGATGCGCTTTCCGCACGTGCAAGGCGCGTTCCGCGAGGTCCTGGTCTGCGGCGAAAGCCAGGTGCATCTGGTCGCCGACGGGGTGACGCTTCAGGAGGCGGCGATGGCCGAGCCGCTCGCAGTCGCTTTGCATGCCGCGCGCCGCGCGGGCTCGCTGATGGGCCGGCGCGTGCTCGTCAGCGGGAGCGGACCGATCGGCGCGCTGACTGTCATCGCAGCGCGGCGCGCGGGAGCGGCCGAGATCGTCGTCACCGACATCGCCGACGGCGCGCTCAGCTTCGCGACCCGCGTCGGCGCGGACCGCGTGATCAATGTCGCCAACACGCCCGAGGCGCTTGCCGCCTACGCCGCGGACAAGGGCTATTTCGACGCCCTGTTCGAGGCCTCCGGCGCCGAGGCCGCGCTCAGGTCTGGCGTCGAGGTCGTCAGGCCGCGTGGCATCATCGTCCAGGTCGGCCTTGGCGGCGACATGAAGATCCCGATCAACCTGATCACCGCCAAGGAGCTCGAGCTGCGTGGGACCTTCCGCTTCCACGAGGAGTTTGCGCTTGCGCTCGAATTCCTCGGCAAGGGCCTGATCGACGTGAAGCCGCTGATCACCGCAACGGCCCCGATCGAAAAGGCGCGCGACGCGTTCGAGCTTGCGGGCGACCGCTCCCAGTCGATGAAGGTTCAGATCACGTTCTGACCCCGGTCTTACGCGGTCTCGCGGGCGACGACGTGAAATTCCATTCGCACCGTCTCCGGCTTGCGCTCCTCGCCCCGGTTGCGGGCCTCGACAGCCGCAAGCGCGACCTCCGCGGCCCGCCGTCCGATCCCCGCGCAATCGACGGCGATCGTGGTCATTTGCGGATGACAACAGCGTGCGACCTCGAAGTCGCCGAAACCGGCGATGGCGATTCGGCCCGGCACATCGATCCCGCGCCGCTGGCATTCGGCCAGAACGCCGAAAGCCGAGAGATCGGAGACGCAGACAATGGCGTCGACGTCCGGCCAGCGGTTCAGCATCGCGTCCAGCGCTTCGGCGCCTTGCGCCATCGAGACCGGCGTCCTGCCTGCAAGGACGATGCGGTCGCTCGGCAGGCGAAGCGCTCGCGCGGCCAGCTTGAACCCGGCGCGTCGTTGCGCCCCGCGCGTATCGAAACTCGTCTTGCCGCCAACGAAACCGATACGCCGACGGCCGCGTTCGTAGAGATACCGAACATCGCAGCGCCGGCTTCTTCATTAGAGAAGCCGACGACGTCGCCGAGCGGTTCCTTGGGCAAGTCCCAGGTTTCGACAATCGGAACGTCGGCGCTCGTGAGCAGAGTCCGCGTCCCTTCGGAGTGGGCGCCGCCGGTCATGATGATCGCCTCCGGTCGGCGGTGCAGGAACGCGCGGATCAGGTCCTCTTCGCGCGACAGCGAGTATTCCGTGTCGCCGAGCAGCATTTGCAGGCCAGCGGCGTCGAAGACCTCCGACATCCCATGAACGGTGTCTGCGAAATTCGAATTGTTGAGCGACGGCACCAGCGCGGCGATGAAGCCTGACCGCCGTGTCGCAAACACTCGCGCAGTCGCGTCGGGCACGTAGCCGACGCGCCTGACAATCTCGAGCACACGGTCTCGGGTGTCCTGAGAAACGGACGCATCGCTCTTGAAGGCTCGCGACACGGTCATCGCAGAGACGCCCGCCATGCGTGCGACCGTCTGCATCGTGACAGCGCCGGTCAGCGTGGCCGCTTCTGTCGCGTCTGGCCTGAGTCCGCTCGCCTTCCGCCGCTCTGCTCCGCCTCGCATTGGCCCCCGCTGGATTGTCATGTGATCGATAACACAAGAGTGGCGGCTTGGGAACTATTAGCCCAATCATGCCGGATTCCGATTGCCGCCTCAGCAGGGAGGAATCAGAGAAGCTACGAAAGGGATGCAGTTCGTCAGGCCCTCGCCTCGCGGCTTCGAAAAGTTGCGGTGGTATTTCTTCAGTTCTTTTGCCGCCAGGGCAGACATAGACGTTGGCTTCAGGGTCAAAAGCGAAGTCGCTGCGGGAAAAGGTTCCGTCCGTGCGCTCGGACTTGTCCATGAGCTTCACGTGCGGCTCGATCCCGCGCTCGTCTACGAGCCACGCAACCATCTCGCCCGAGCCGTAGCCCGCGTCGCCGACCAGGCGTGCTGGCGTGACGTCGAACCGCTCGGCCGTGCGATCGATCATCGTCTTGGCCGCGCCGACTTCCGCCTGGCGAACGACCGTCGTCGCTTCGACGTCCATGATCACCGCATTCTTCAGGTCGACGAGATAGTTGTCGGCGTAGGCGTCCGCC
>DATJXI010000337.1:0-14091 GCA_035500275.1 Roseiarcus sp.
ATCGGTGGACCACCGGGTTTGCGCTTTTGAAGCCGTGGTAGCGGTCGAGCCGGTCGAAGATTTTGAGCGCGCGGTCGATCGCCGGGAGATTGCCGCTCTGCGCCCGGTCGAGCACGGGAAGCGTCAGGCTTTCGAGGCGCGCAATCTGGATCTTGGCGAAATCGGCGACCGGCGCCACCCAGCGGTGAGAAATCTCCTCGCGCAGAATGGATTCGACGCGCGCGACCGGCAGGTTCTCCAGGACGCTGATCGCCTCGAGGCCGACGCCGGCGATGAGCGCGTCGAATATGCGCTGCGCGCAGTCGGGCGTGGCGTCGGGCGACGCGTGGGGCGGGGCGTCCATGGGTTTGGGCTTTCTTTTTAAAGCGAGGGCGGCGGGGCCGCCGAGGAGCGGGCCGCGGCGTTGTCGGCGCGGCCACTGGCCGCGCCGGACGCCCCGGATCAAGTCAAGGGGGGCAATGAGCGCGTCCATATTCTGGCGGCGCCTTCCCGGCGGACGCGGCGGCGAGCGGGGTCGGTGGGGGCTTTGCGGGCCGCGCGCGAAAAATGCGGATGCGCCGTTGGCGCAAATCCCGACGTTGCTCCACTATGCCGCGACCGGAGTAAGACGGCAAGGATTTGTTTCGATAAATCCGCATTAAGGATCAAAAACATAAGTTATTGCAATAACTTATATCATTCCCACGGCTCTCGGCGAAGCGCCTGCCGCGAGGCCGGCAAATGCTCGACCGGACGGCGGGTCGGACCGAAATGGCGCCGCAAGCCCTTGAAAAGGCCCAATCCGTGCGCGGAAATGGCTATTCCCGCAAGAGCTCGTTGATTCCGGTCTTGGCCCGGGTCTGGGCGTCCACCGTCTTCACGATCACGGCGCAGTAGAGCGAGGGGCCGGGCTCACCGTCCGGCAACGGTTTCCCCGGCAGCGAGCCCGAAACCACGACCGAATAGGGCGGCACGTAGCCCATGTGGACCTTGCCGGTCGCCCGGTCCACGATCTTGGTCGAGGCGCCGATGAAGACGCCCATCGAGACGACCGAGCCCTCACCGACGATCACGCCCTCCACGATCTCCGACCGGGCGCCGATGAAGCAGTCGTCCTCGATGATGGTCGGGTTCGCCTGCAGGGGCTCGAGCACCCCGCCGATGCCCACGCCCCCCGAAAGATGCACGTTCTTGCCGATCTGCGCGCAAGAGCCGACCGTGACCCAGGTGTCGACCATGGTCTTCGCGTCGACATAGGCGCCGAGGTTGACGAAGCTCGGCATCAGGACGACGTCGCGCCCGATATAGGCCGAGCGGCGCACGATTGCGCCGGGAACCGCCCGGAAGCCGGCCGCGCGAAAACGGTTCTCGCCCCACCCCTCGAATTTGGAGGGGACCTTGTCCCACCAGGCCGCGCCGCCGGGGCCGCCGTCGAAGACGCGGTTGTCCTGCAAGCGGAAGGAGAGCAGCACCGCCTTCTTCAGCCACTGGTTGACCTCCCACGAACTTGGCCCCGTCGCGCGGGCGACCTTCTCGGCGACTCGCGCCTCGCCGGAATCGAGGAGGTCGAGCGCTTTCTCGACCGCGTCGCGCACGTCCCCCGTGGTTTGCGTTGTGATCGACGCGCGGTCCTCGAAGGCCCGTTCGATCAGCGTCTGTAGGCGGGCGTCGGTCATGGAAGGCAAGGTCCGAGGAAAGGCCACGGGACGTTTCCTGGACCCGCTCCAGCTTGTCAATGCAGGGGAAGCGCGGCTTATGACTTACGGCTTCGGCGCCTTCGGCACGACGAAGGTCTGGCCCGGATAGATGAGGTTCGGGTTGCGGATCTGGTTGGTGTTCGCGGCGAAGATGAGTTCGTAGCGCGATCCGTCGCCGTAGAATTTCTGGCTGATGCCCCAGAGCGTGTTGCCGCGCTCGACATGGTGGGTCAGCACCGAATCAAGCACCACGTCCGCAGCCGACGTCCCCGCGTCGGCGACGACCGCGCCGGGCTCGGCCCCGTTCGGCGCGGCGTAGTCGAACGGCGCCTCCGCGCGGGCGATCACCGAGGCGTCGGCCGGGTTGATCTCGTCGGCGCGCAACGCGTAAGGGCCGGGCGTGACGCCGTGGCGGATGGTCAACGACCATTTGCCGTCGCCTCCCGTCTTGGCGTCGCCGACGAAGGCGCCGCTCAAGTAGAGGCGCACCGTCGAATTGGGGTCCGCGACGCCGCGCGCCACGATGCGCCCGCCGGCGCTCGTCTCGACCGACTGCACCGCAATTCGGGGCGACTCGGCGGACGCTGCCGGCTCCGCCAGCGCCGTGGCGTTCGCAGCCGGCGCTGTAGGCGCCGCAGCCGTCTTCGACGGGGGCTCCGGGACCGCGACCGGGATCGCGCTTGAGGTCTCGGGAGTTCCGGATTCCTGCGTCGCCAGTGACAGGCTGTGCGCCCCGGGCGCGAGCGCCGGCGGGATGATGACGAAGCTGCCGTCGGCGTCGGCTTTCGTCTGGGCGAGGGTCTTGCCGGCGTCGAGCAAAGCCACCTGCGCGTTCGGCGCAGCCCGGCCCGCGACGACCGTCTCCCCCGTCGGATCGACGTTGACGACGTCGAAGGCCGGCTTGACCGGCGGCGGAGGAGCCGGTTTCGCCTCGGGGACCGGCGTTGGCGCGGAATCTTCGCTGTGTTTCGCCGCAGTCGCAACCGCCGGCCCCGGACTTGGCGCTTTCGCACGCTGCTGCGCCCCGGGCGTGGGCGGGGGGTTCGGGCCGACTATGGTCGGAATGTCCTTCGGCCACAGGATGCCGGGCAGCGTCCAATAGAGGCTGGCGCCAAGTGCGGTTATCGCCGCCGTCGCCGCCCCAGTCCAGAGAACCGCTGTTCGCGAAACCATGACCGCTCGCTTTTCGCCAACAAATATAGCAGCGTTCGGAGGGTTTTGCGACAACTGCATGTCCATAACGACGCGTCATTTCGGCGTCGAAGGATTAACGCAGACGCGACGAGATCAGGCCTACTGCCCCCGCTTGGCCCTTGCGGCGAAGCGCACCGCCTCCTCGGCCGCGCGGAACAGGGCCCGCGCCTTGTTGACGCATTCCATCTGCTCGGCTTCCGGCGAGGAATCATAGACGATGCCGGCCCCCGCCTGGACATGCATGAAGCCGTCCTTCACGACGGAGGCGCGCAAGACGATGCACGTGTCCATCTCGCCGCCGGCGCCGAAGTAGCCGATGCAGCCGGCATATATGCCGCGCTTGTCCTTCTCCAATTCGTCAATGATCTCCATCGCACGCACTTTCGGCGCGCCGGAGACGGTGCCGGCCGGAAAGCCGGCGGAAAGCGCCGCCACCACGTCGGCGTCCTCCCGCAATTCGCCCTCGACGTTGGAGACGATGTGCATGACGTGGCTGTAGCGCTCGATGAAGAAGCTGTCGGTCACCTTCACCGTGCCGATCCTGGCGACGCGGCCGACGTCGTTCCGCCCGAGGTCGAGCAACATCAGGTGCTCGGCGCACTCCTTTGGATCGGCGAGCAGCTCGGCCGCCAGAGCCTCGTCCTCACTCGGGCTCTCGCCGCGCGGCCGAGTCCCCGCTATCGGCCGGATGACGACCGTGCCGTCCCGCAGGCGAACGAGAATTTCCGGGCTCGATACGACAATCTGAAAATTGCCGAAGTCGAGGAAGCAAAGGTACGGCGAAGGATTCACCCGCCTCAGCGCCCGGTAGAGCGAGAAGGCCGGCAGGTCGAACCGGCACGTGAAGCGCTGCGACAGGACGATCTGGAAGGCGTCGCCGGCGACGATGTAATCCTTCGCCCTGACGACCATCGCCTTGTATTCCGCCTCGGTCGTGTTGGAGACAGGCTCGCCGGCTTTCAGCAGCGGATCGGTCTCATCGGCGGACCCATGGTCGAGGGGCGCCTCGAGCGCGGCGACGACCGCATCGAGCCGCGCTTGCGCGGCCTCGTGGGCGGCGCGCGCGCTGACGCCCCTCGCAGGGCGCACGGGCGTCACGATCGACATCTCGTCACGCGCCGCGTCGAACACGACCATCACTGTCGGGCGGATCAGGAGCGCATCTGGCGCGCCGATCGGATCGGGTTTGGCAGGCGCAAGCCGCTCCATCCGGCGCACCATGTCATAGCCGAGATAGCCGAACACGCCCGCCGCCATCGGCGGCAGTCCGGGCGGCAGTTTGATGCGCGATTCCGCAAGGAGCGCGCGCAGGGCCTGAAGCGGCTCGCCGGGGCACGGGACAAAAGCGTCAGGGTCAATCAGCGCGCGGCGATTGATCTCCGCCTTTTCTCCGTTCGAGCGGAAAATCAGGTCCGGATCGAGGCCGATCATCGAATACCGACCGCGCTGGACGCCGCCCTCGACCGATTCGAGCAGGAACATGTCGCCAGCCCGCCCGCGCGAGAGCTTGAGATAGGCCGAAACCGGCGTTTCGAGGTCGGCGACCAGCGTCGTCACCGCCACCGTCGGCGCGCCCGCTTCGTATGCGCGCGTGAAGGCAGTGAAGTCTGGGATAATTGTCATAAGATCAGCCGCCTTCCGCCGACTGAAGCACTTTCTCGTTCACCGCGACGCCCAGCGAGCGGCGGAGGGCCGCGACATATTGTTCGAGCACGCTCTCGCGCGTCGCCGCGTCCAGGCGTTCCGCCATCGTCTTGACGCGCAGGTCGTTGAAGTCGACCGGCGGCGTCTTGTCCGCCGTGACTCTGAACACTGCGCGTCCCTCAGGGGTCTTGGCGGCGCCTGCGCCATCCGCGGAAACGCGAAAAATCGCCGCCACCAGCGATTCAGGCAGGGTTGTCTTCTCATCGCGGGTGACGCCCGCCGCGCTTTTGGCTTCCAGGCCTGCGTTTTTTGCGAGTTCCGCGATGTTCGCCCCGGCCGCCAGCTGCTTCACAAGATCGTCCGCTTTCGCCGCGAGCGCCTCGTCGACCTGCTCTGCGCGCCAGTCCGCCTCCACCCGAGCCTTCGCCTCCTCGAAGGCGCGGTCGTGCGAGGGATCGACCTTGGTCACGACGAACCAGACGAAACCTCTGTCCTTGGTCTGCAGCGGCGCCTCGTCGAGCCCCACGTCGGAAGCGAAGACTGCCCGCAAAAGATCGGTTTTGTCGGGCATGCTCACGGGCTTGCCGCTCGCGTCGACGCCGCGCGCGTCCACCGCGGCGATCGTCTCAGCGGTAAGCCCATTGTCCTTGGCCGCCTCGAACAGCGATTTCCCGGAAACTCGCTCGTCCTCGACCTTATCGTGGATGGCTTGAATCTTGTCGCCCGCGCGAGATGCGGAAACCTGGCGCTTGATCTCCTCGGCCACTGCCTCGTAGGGCTTGACCGTCGAGGGCGTGATGCTTTTGACCCGCACGATGACGGGGCCGAACTGCGTCTTGAGGACGCCGGAGACGCCGCCCTGCGGCAACGCGAAGACCGCGTCCCTCTCCGGCTTTTCGATCATCGCGTCCTTTGTCGTTTCCCCTAGATCCGCGTCTTCCGGCTTCAGGTTCCTCTCTTTGAGGATGTCGTCGAAGCTCGCGCCCGCCTTGATTTTCGCTTCGGCGGCCTCAGCTTCGGCTTCGTTCGGAAAAAGGATCTGCTGCAGGTCGCGTTTCTCCGGCGCGCCGTAGCGCGAATCCTTCCCCGCGAGCTTCTCGTACGCCGCGCGCGCGTCGGCGTCGCTGATCTCCGCCGGGTTGGCGAGCTGCTCCGGCTCGAGGGCGACGACGTTTACGGACCGGTACTCCGGCGCCCGATAGCTGGATTTGCGGTCATTATAGAAGGCTTTCAGCGTCTCTTCCGACGGCGCCGGGATGTCGCCAGCCGCCGAGACCGGAAGGACGAGATAATCCACGGAACGCGTCTGCCCCTCGTAATCGGCCTCCGCCTTCACGTCCGCCTTCGGCGCCTTGATGCCGGTCGTAAGCCCAGCGAGGACGAACTGCCGCAACATACTCTTGCGCATGTCCGCAACGAACGTCTGCTCGTTAAGGTCGTTGTCGCGCAGCGCGCTCGCAAACAGTTGCGGGTCGAACTGCCCGGCCTTGTTGTGGAAGTTCGGGTTCGAGGTGATGATGGCGCGCAAGGCGTCGTTGGAGATGTTGAGGCCAAGACGGCGCGCCTCCTCGTCGAGCGCCGTTTCGCTGATGAGCCGCTGCAACACCTGGCGGTCGAGGCCGGCGGCGCGCGCCTGCTCGTTGGTGAACGGCTGCCGCAGTCGCCGCTGGTACTGCTGCAGGGTCCTCTGAAAGGTCCAGCGGTACTCCTGGGCGCTGACCTTCGCCCCGCCGACTGTGGCCACGGTCGAAGATGTGAAACCGCGCAGCATGTCGCCGACGCCCCAGATGACGAAGCTCACGATGATGAGCCCCATGACGACGGCCATGATCGCCTTACCGACGACGCCCTGAGCCGCGTTGCGTATCGATTCCAGCATGCGCGCCTTTTCGCCTTTCTCCCGCTCTCGGCTGCGTGAAGCGCGCCTTCTATCCTTCGACGGGCGCTTTGCATAGGCTTTGCCGCGATGATAACAACCGCGCCCGCTTTAGAAAATTGGGAGTTCGCCTGATGACGCCTGACGTCCGCCCGCTTGTCGCCGGCAACTGGAAGATGAATGGTCTCTCGTCGTCGCTTGGCGAGATTGAGGCGATGCGCCGAGCCGCGGACGCGGGCGAGGCCGGGCCGGCGGAGCTTGCTGTCTGCCCGCCCTTCACGCTGCTTGCCCAGGCTGCCGGGAAGCTTAGGGGCGGCGCGCTTTCCTTGGGCGCGCAGGATTGCCACACCGAGGCGAGCGGCGCCTTCACCGGCGACATCTCCGCGCCCATGCTCAAGGACGCCGGCGCGACTTATGTCATCGTCGGCCACTCCGAGCGGCGCACGATGCACCACGAAACCGACGCCCTCGTGCGCGCCAAGACGGAGGCTGCGCTGAAGGCCGGGTTGACCCCGATCGTCTGCGTCGGCGAGACGCGCGCCCAGCGCGAGGCGGGCGAGGCGGCCGCCGTGGTCATCCGCCAATTGCGCGGCTCGCTGCCTTCGACGACCGAGACCGTGGTCATCGCCTACGAGCCGGTCTGGGCGATCGGCACCGGCCTTACGCCGACCACCACGGACATCGCCCAGGTCCATAACGGGATCCGCGAGCTGATCGCCGACTTTTTCGGACCGGGCGGCGCCAAAACCCGCCTTCTCTACGGCGGCTCCGTGAAACCGGACAACGCGCGCGAGATCCTTCTTCTCGACAACGTGGACGGCGCTCTCGTCGGCGGCGCGAGCCTCAAGGCCGCCGATTTCCTGGCGATCGCCGCTGCGTATCGCTGAAGCCCAACAACCGCCGCAGTCTTATGGACGCGCCCCTTGCGCCATGGTAGGAGCGCGCCATCTGTGAAGGGACGCGGCCGTCAAGGTTCAGCGTCCCGCCGTCCGAGACCCCCATGCAATCGGTATTGATCGTCGTTCATATCCTCATTGTGATCGCGCTCGTCGCGGTCGTTCTTCTGCAGCGCTCGGAAGGCGGCGTTCTCGGCTCGGGCGGGAGCACCAGCAGTTTCCTCACCGGCCGCGGCCAGGCCAACGCTCTGTCACGCGCGACCGCCATTCTGGCCGGCCTCTTCTTCGCGACCTCGTTGCTCATGTCGATCATCGCCGGCTGGAACAGGACGCCGCACTCAATCCTCCTCAAGCCGACGACGCCGGCCGGCCAGAACGCCCCCGCCCCGATCGGCCAGGGCAACATCCTCGACCAGTTGAAGCAGCTTCAGGATCAGTCGAATTCCTCGAATGCGCCGGCAGCGCCGGCTTCGCCCGCGCCGACGGCTCCCGAGCAGAAGCCATAACGCCGTCGGCGGCGGCCGTTGGGTAAGCGGGGCCCATGCCGTCATTTCGCAGCGAGCGTCGGGTGCGCCACCGGGCCGAACAGATGTTCGAACTCGTCGCGGACGTCGAGCGCTATCCTGAATTCTTGCCGCTATGCACGGGCTTGCGGGTCCGCAGCCGCCGGCCCTGCGGGGACGGACGACAAGCGCTCGTCGCGGACATGGCGGTCGGTTACAAGATGATCCGCGAGCGGTTCACGAGCCGTGTGACCCTCGACAAGCCGCGCCTGCGCGTGTTCGTCGAATATATCGACGGGCCGTTCAGCCACATGGAGAACATCTGGACGTTCCGCAACGAGCCGGACGGGAAGCGGTCGATCGTCACTTTCTTCATCGACTACGAGTTCCGCAGCCGCTTCTTAGGGTCGCTCATGGGCTCGATGTTCGATGCGGCCTTCCGCAAGTTCGCCCAGGCGTTCGAGGAACGCGCGGACAAGCTCTACGGCGTGACGAACCAAGCGGTGGAGGTCGCGCCCAACCACTATTTCCCGCGCTAGTCGCCTGAGAAACACCGTCGTCCCTATCTCTCTGGAACCGATCGGGTCGGTCACCCGTTTACGGCGAGGCGGCTCAGGCCGGCCTTTTTAATTCGGGGGACACGCGTGTCGAAAGCGTTGATTTCTGCTCTGTTGTTGGCGGCGCCGGTCGCGCCTTAGGCCGACGACAACCCGGCGGAAAGAGGCGCAGACGCGGGCCTCGCGGCCGGCCCGCTGGCGGCTTTTTTCATTTCGAGGGCCAGGAGATCAGCGTTCCGCCTCGACTCCAACTCGACTTTGGACTATCAGGCGGGCCTCAACTGACAACAGCGCGCCGAAGCGCTCGCCGGGGGCGGCTTTCGCCCCGGCGTCACGGCAGGAGTTTTTCGCCATGAACGTCATCGAGATGCTGGAGGCCGAGCACGCGGCCAAACTGCCCGGCGCGAAAATGCCGGACTTTCAGCCTGGCGACACCGTCGTCGTCAACGTCAAGGTGACGGAAGGCGACCGCACCCGCATCCAGGCCTATGAGGGAGTCTGCATCGCGCGCAGCGGCGGGGGCCTAAACGAGAACTTCACGGTTCGGAAGATTTCCTACGGCGAGGGGGTCGAGCGCGTCTTCCCCGTCTTTTCGCCGATGATCGATTCGGTGAGGGTGCTGCGTCGCGGCAAGGTGCGGCGCGCCAAGCTCTATTATCTGCGCGACCGCCGCGGCAAATCGGCGCGCATCGCCGAGCGCACAGACACGGCCGCGAAAGGCGGGGGGGCTTCTCGAATTCATGAGGGAGCCACAGTGTCCGCCTTGCAGGCGGAACAGGCGAATAGAGGGGAATGATGACCGCGATAATCGCCCAGAAGGGGCCGTATTCGCAAGAGGTCGAGGCGGGCAAGACCTATTATTGGTGCGCCTGCGGCCGTTCGTCCAAGCAGCCGTTCTGCGACGGCTCGCACAAAGCCGTCGGCATGACGCCCAAAGGCCTCACGGCCGAGAAGACCGGAACCGCTTGGCTGTGCGGCTGCAAGCAAACCAAGAACCCTCCCTATTGCGACGGCACGCACCGAAGCCTTTAACCTGGCTTCAGTGGGCGGCGAAAAAAGGCCGGCGGGCTCCCGCCGGCTAGTTTCGCGTTTGTGTCAGGGAGTCTGGTTTCCGTTCGCCTGACCGGGCGAGCCCTGCTCGATGTTGTTCGGCTGGCGCATGTTCTAGTTCGCCCGCTGAGGCGCTTGGTTTGCCCGGGGCCGCAGCGCCTTGGGCGGAATTCATGCCGCCGGCGGCCTGCATGCCTTGCCGCTGCCCCGAGTTGCCGGCGGGGGCCGCCTGAGCGCCTGGGCAGACTGGCCCCGGCCGTTCCCTCGTTGCCGCAAGCGTCTGATGGTTCGGTTCGCGTTGGCGGGGCTAATTCGGCGACGCGGTTGTTGACGTATTGTGTTGAGCGAAAGCGGGAAACGACACCGTCGCAGTCGCGACCGCGGCCAGTGAACGTTTCTTCATGGATAGCTCCCTCGTCTTAATTTGCTTTCGTAGTTCGGCAGCATGCTAATGCGAGTCTCGTGCGCCCCCTCCGCAAAGCCGCCAACGCCTCCGCGTCCGCCGTGGTGGATGTGCTCGCGCCCGTCGCGGTTGACACGGCCTACAGCTATCGCGCCCCGGCCGATCTCAAGCTCGAGCCCGGAACATGCGTGCGCGTGCCGCTCGGGACGCGAGTGGCGACCGGAGTCGTCTGGGCGGCGCGCGAGGCCGGCGGCGACAACCTCAAGTCCGTCCTCAACGTGCGCGACTGGCCGCCGCTCCGCCAGCCGCTGCGCGACTTCGTGGACTGGGTAGCTGGCTGGACCTTGAGCCCGCGCGGCATGGTTCTGCGCATGGCGATTCGCGCCGGCGAAGTCGCCGCGCCGCCGCCGCCAAAATTCGGCGTCGTTGCGACTGGCAAGACGCCCGCGCGCATGACGGAGGCGCGCGCGCGCGTCCTTGCGGTCCTTGCCGCAGCCCAGGCCCCCATTCCAAAAAATGCGCTCGCCGAGGGCGCCCAATGCTCGCCGGGCGTCATCGACGGCCTCATCGCCGACGGCTCGCTTACGCTTGCGCTTCTGCCGCCCGAGCCCGCCGCGGCGCCGCTCGACCCCGACTTCCGCCCGCCGCTCCTCAACGCCGACCAGCGGCCGGCGGCCGAGGACCTCATTTTGCGCGTCGCCGCGCGCGCCTTCTCGGCGACGCTCCTCGAGGGCGTGACGGGCTCGGGGAAGACGGAGGTCTATTTCGAGGCGATCGCCGAGGCGCTGCGTCAGGACCGGCAGGCGCTCGCGCTCCTGCCCGAGATTGCGCTGACCGCCCAGTTTCTCGACCGGTTCGCCGCGCGCTTCGGCGCCCGGCCCGCCGAGTGGCATTCCGGCTTGACCGAGCGCCAGCGCGAGCGGGTCTGGGGCGCGGCCGCAAGCGGCGAGGCGCGGGCTGTCGTCGGGGCGCGCTCGGCTCTGTTTCTGCCCTTTCAGGACCTCGGCCTCATTGTCGTCGATGAGGAGCACGAGGGCGCCTACAAGCAGGAGGACGGCGTCGTTTACAACGCGCGCGACATGGCGGTGGTGCGGGCCCGGCTTGAAAAGGCGCCGGTCGTCCTCTCCTCCGCGACGCCGGCCCTTGAGACCCGCTTCAACGCGGAGAGCGGGCGCTACCGCTGGCTACGCTTGCCGTCACGTTTCGGGGCGGCGGGGCTGCCCAACATCGCCACTATCGACCTGCGCCGGGAAGGTCCGCCACGCGGGCGCTGGCTATCGCCGAAGGTGATTGCGGGCATAGAGGCGGCGCGCGCGCGGCGCGAGCAGGCGCTCCTCTTTCTCAACCGGCGCGGGTACGCGCCGCTCACGCTTTGCCGCGCCTGCGGACATCGGTTCGAGTGCCCGAATTGCTCGGCGTGGCTCGTCGAGCACCGCTTCCGCGCCTCGCTCGTCTGCCACCACTGCGGCCATGTGGAGACGCGGCCCAAAATCTGCCCCGAATGTCACGAGGCCGACAGCCTGACCGCCTGCGGCCCGGGGGTCGAGCGGCTCGCCGAAGAGGCGGAGCTGCTCTTCCCAGACGTGCGGACGCTTGTCCTCTCCTCGGACTTCCCTGGCGGCATCGAGACGCTGCGCCGCCAGCTCGACGCCGCCGCGCGAGGCGACTACGACATCGTCATCGGCACCCAACTCGTGGCCAAGGGCCACAATTTCCCGCTGCTCACCTTCGTTTGCGTCGTGGACGCTGACGTCGGCCTCGCCAACGCCGACCCGCGCGCCGCCGAGCGCACCTTCCAGCTCTTGCGTCAGGCGACGGGCAGAGCAGGGCGCGGCGAGCGGAGCGGCCATGCGCTTGTGCAGACGTGGCAGCCGGAGCATCCGGTCATCGCGGCGCTCGTCTCCGGCGACGCCGAGCGCTTCTACCGGGAAGAACTGGAGCAAAGGCGGCGCGGCGGCCTGCCGCCGTTCGGGCGGCTGGCGGCGATCGTCGTTTCGGCCGAGGACAAGGGCGCAGCGGAGGCGCACGCCCGCACGCTTGCCCGCATCGCCCATTCCATGCCTCACGGCAGGAACTGGCGGGTTGCGCCGCTCGGGGGCCAACCGGTCGAGGACGAGATCGCGGTTTTCGGCCCGGCCGAGGCGCCGATCGCTATTTTGCGCAAGCGCCACCGCTTCCGTCTGGCCGTGCGGGCCCCGCGCTCGGCCGACCTGCAAGGTTTTTTGCGGGCGCTTTTGGCCGCCGCCCCCCAGCCGCGCGGCGGGGTCAAGGTCGCGATCGACGTCGATCCCCAGAGTTTCCTGTGACTTGCGGGTTCGCAGAAGCAACGGTTTTGGGGCCTCGGCTTCGCCGAGCTATCGCGCCTCGGGCAAAAGCGCGACGCCCGCAGCATAAACGATCGCGCTCCACCCCAAATAGAAGGGCCGCCCCAAGGGCGGCCCTTCACTTCTTGCTCTCACGCCCGTCCCCATGGACGTCAGAGCGAGCCCCGTCCCCAAATCAGGATCGCGCGTGGAAAGCCGCCGAGGCCGAGCGGTGCGCGCTCCCGCTCCAGTTCGGCCCCAAAAGAGCAAAGCTCAGCACATACGCGGTCAGCGCCACGATCAGCGTCGAAACCGCAAGCGTCAGCCACAGCGACAGGGCGCGGCCCTCCAAGACCCCGGCCTCCTCCACGCTGCTTTCATTCCCGGTCATGACTTACGTTCCCTGGTTCGCGCCGCCCGATTGTTCGGCTTTGCGACGTTGGGCGGAACCTACGCACCGTAATCGCGTTCCGCCGTGACCCGGCTCACACTTCGAAAAAAAATCGCGTTCGGCAATCAGATCGCGGGAGCCGGCGCCTTCGCCTCGGCTCGCGTCAGCGCAACGAGTTCGAGCGGCGCCGCCTTGCCGCGGGCCTTGAGCGGCGGCAACGGCTCGGCGAGAACTCCCTTCGGCGCGCCGGCCCGCTCGATTAGCGCGCTCGAGGCGAGGACGGGATGGCCGGTCTCCCGGCAGGCCGCGAGGATGCGGTCGGCAGTGTTCATCGCGTCGCCGATGAGCGCGATCTCCTTCTTCAGATATCCAAGCTCGCCGACCATGACCGGTCCGACGTGCAAGGCCGCGCGAAAGTCCGGAACCAATCCGAAGTCGCGCCGGTAGCCTTCGGCGCGCGACCTGAGGCGCTCTCGCGCCTCGAGGCAGGCGTCGATCGCGCCATCCGCGCCGCGACCGACTTTGAGCTTCCAGGTCGCGATGATTTCGTCGCCTACGTATTTGTGAATCTCGCCGCGGCGCTCGTCGATGGCCGAGGAAACGTCGGCGAAAAAGACGTTGAGGAAATCGAGGAAGCGCGCCTCGCCGAGGCGCTCGGCGATCGCGGTTGAGGAGCACAGGTCGATGTAGAGGAGAGCGCGCTCCTCGCGCGTCGGCCGGACATATCGCCCCGCGGCGAAGGCGAACAGCACGCCCGGGCCAAGGAGCTCGTTGGCGCCCACCAGCACATTGCCGACCACGCAAGCGGCGAGGGCGAAGACGACGTCGGCGCGGTCGGCGAAGGCGACGGGGGCGGCGCCGTTGATAAGGGAGAGCCCGATCGAATTGACCGCGACAATTACGGCCACATAAATCGCGATCCTGAGGCGCAGGTAGGTCCGGAACGGCAGTTGCCGAAGCCATTCGCCAGGCTTGCCACGGAAGCCGAATATCTCCATAGCGGCCGCTGCGCCGGCGTTCATGGCGCCGAGCTTGGCGCCGGCCTCCGTGTTGGCGTGGGCGAAATAGCCGTAGGCAGCCCCGATCACGCCGCCGACGGCGGCGACGCGGACAATGCGAAGGATCTGGGCGCGCCTTGACATTTCGCCCCTATCATAGAGCGAACGGCGGCGCTTGGCTTCCAATCAACGAGCCGCGGACGTCCGCGCCGAGGGCTGCAATGACCTGGTCGATCCCCTCGGGCGGAATGCGGAAGATCCCGAAATAAGGTTCGCTGAATTCAAGGATCAGGAATATTGCGCTCGCGATCGACCCCGCGCCCAACGCCTCCATGACAAGGGAAAGCCCATTCAAGGTTGAGGCCAGGCCGACGCAAAAGAAGACCAGGATCGCCCAAACCACCACGCTGTTGAGGAGCGCGCCGGGGATCGGGTTTCTGAGCTGCCGCGCCATGACGTAATGGGTCTCGACAATCGATTCCGCGAGGGCGCGCAAGTCCGCGCTTTGTCGGATGCGATCGCCGCCGCCGAGCGGGAGATCGATCGGATCGTCTATGCGCTGTTCGACCTCACGCCGGAGGAGATCGCGCTCTTGGAGGC
>DATJXI010000338.1:0-4040 GCA_035500275.1 Roseiarcus sp.
CATGCGGCCCGCGGTCGTCGGGCCGAAAGACCCGGAGACCATGCCCGCCGGCGTCTTGGCCGGGCCCGCGTAATAGACGGGGTGGTCGCGGAAGTACTGCGGCATCTCCTCGCCGCGCTCGAGCCGCTCCCGGATCTTCGCATGCGCCAGATCGCGCGCCACGATCATCGGCCCGGTCAGCGAGACGCGGGTGCGGATCGGGTGTATCGTGAGCTCGGCCAGGATCTCCTTCATCGGCCGGTTCAGGTCGATCGTGACGACTTCGCCGCCCAGCGCCGCCTCGTCGATCGGCGGCAAAAAGCGCGCCGGGTCGCGCTCAAGCTCTTCCAAGAAGACGCCCTCGCGGGTGATCTTGCCGAGCGCCTGGCGGTCGGCCGAGCAGGAGACGCCGAGGCCAATCGGCAGCGACGCGCCGTGGCGCGGCAGGCGGATTACGCGCACGTCATGGCAGAAGTACTTGCCGCCGAACTGGGCGCCGACGCCAAGCTTCTGCGTGAGCTTGTGGATCTCCGCTTCGAGCTCGAGGTCGCGGAACGCGCGCCCATCCGGGGCGCCGCTCGTCGGCAAGGCGTCGAGGTAGCGGGCGGAGGCGAGCTTCACCGTCTTGAGCGTGAGCTCCGCGCTCAGGCCGCCGATAACGATCGCGAGGTGGTAGGGCGGGCAGGCGGCCGTGCCGAGGGTGAGGATCTTCTCCTTCAGGAAGGCGATCATCCGTTCGTGCGTGAGGATCGACGGCGTCGCCTGATAGAGAAAGGTCTTGTTGGCCGAGCCGCCCCCCTTGGCCATGAACAGGAACTTGTAGGCGTCGTCGCCCTCGGCGGCGATGTCGATCTGCGCGGGCAGGTTGTCGCCGGTGTTCTCCTCCTCGAAGGTCTTAAGCGGCGCGAGCTGACTGTAGCGCAGGTTTTTCTTTTCATAGGCGTCGCGGACGCCTTTCGCGATCGCCGCCTCGTCGTCGCCTTCCGTCCAGACGCGACGGCCTTTCTTGGCCATCACGATCGCGGTGCCGGTGTCCTGGCACATCGGCAGGACGCCGCCGGCGGCGATATTGGCGTTCTTGAGCAGATCGAAGGCGACGAACTTGTCGTTCGGCGTCGCTTCCGGATCGTCCAGGATGGCTCGAAGCTGCGCGAGATGGCCTGGCCGCAGCAGGTGGTTGATGTCGGTCATCGCCGCTTCGGCGAGCACGCTTAGCGACTCGGGATCGACGACGAGAAACTCACGCCCGAAGGCCCGCTCGACGCGGACGCCCTGCTCTGTCAGCTTCCGGTAAGGGGCCGCATCCGGGCCAAGCTGGAAGAGGGAATGATCGATCACGCCCATACGCCGCTCCCTTTAAACGCGGGCTGCGATCGCGTCCGCGATCGCCAGGATCCGACGGGCCATTTCGGCGTGCAGAAGCTCGACCATCTTGCCTTCCAACTGGATGGCGCCCTTGCCGGAGTTTTCCGGCCGGGCGAAAGCGTCGATGATGGCGCGGGCGCTTGCGACCTCCGTGGACGACGGAGCGAACACCTCGTTGCAGATATCGATCTGGGACGGATGGATGAGCGTCTTGCCATCCAGTCCCATGTCGCGCCCCTGTAGGCACTCTGCGCGAAAGCCCTCGAGGTCCTTGATCTCGTTAAAGACGCCGTCGATGATGTCGACGCGATGGGCGCGGGCCGCGACGACGCAGTTGGAAAGCCAGGTAAGCATCGTCGCTCGCCCCGGCGTCAGCCGCGCGCGCGTCTCTTTGGCTAGGTCATTGAGCCCCATGACCAGAACGGCGAGCCGGGAGGCCGAGTCGGCCGAGACGGCGGCGATCTGGCCGGCGTTCAGGATGGCGTTCGGCGTCTCCATCATCGCCCAGATGCGGGTCTTCTCCGGCGCGCCGTACTCCCGAAGCAGACGCGCCGCGAGCATGATCGCGCCCGCGTCGTCGACCTTCGGCAGAAGAACGGCGTCCGGCCCCGCCGCCGCGGCGGCGATGAGATCGTCCGGGCCCCAGGGCGTATGCTGCCCGTTGACGCGGATGACAACCTCGCGTCCGCCAAAATCGCCCTTGACCGCCTTCATGACCTGAACGCGCGCCATCTCCTTGGAGTCAGGAGCGACCGAATCCTCGAGATCGAGGATCAACGCGTCGGCCGGCAGCGTCGCCGCTTTCGCCAATGCCTTGGCGTTGGATCCCGGCATGTAGAGAACGCTGCGGCGGGGGCGAGCGAACATGGCGATCTCCTGACGGTGGGCAGCATTTAAGGACGAGGACGCGGCGTCGCCAGATAGCCGTTGGAAGCGCAACTTATGTCGAACCTCATATACCCCGCAGCGTTAGCCGTCTCGCGTCGCAATCATATTTGGCTTTTGGCGAACTGGTTCTTTGCGGGCGTGCGGCGCGCTGCCGGCTCACTATAGCCGCTTGAGGAGCTTGCGGGCCCGCACGCGGATCACGTAGATATCTGAGGCCGCACAGGCCTCGAGGATGACCAAGCTTCCCCGCGCGAATCGGAACCCTGCCGCGCGAACTCCCAAGGGCGTCAACGCAGCACGCCTGGACGATTCGACTCTTGATCATCGAGCCAAGCGGATAGTTGCGCGACGCAAGACTTCCGCTCCTCGGGGTCGAGCGGCAGGCGCGGCGCTATCTGTGCGAGCGAAGCGCTCTCTTCCTTTCCTGCGTCGCCCGCATGCGCCTGAGGAGCGCCGTCCAGTGTGGCGCGAGCCACTCGGGGTGAACCGCCGAGCCGTTTTCGGCGACCTCTGCGGCGCGCATCCTGGCGACCGGGTCGGGATCACCGAGTCCGGCAATGATCTCGGACAAGCGTTCGGGCGCGGCGAGGACCTTGTCCACGACTATGCTGGCTTGGCCCCCCGGCGCTGGTTCAGGAGCGAGCCCCGAAGCGTTATGCCGTTAGCCATCGAACCATCCGCCGCGTCGCCTCGTCAATCTGCTTGGGGTCGCGGGCGAAACAGAGCCGCAGGTAGGCTTCGCCCCCCGGTCCGAACGCGGTTCCCGGCGCCGCCCCGACCCCAGCTTCCTCGATGAGCCGGAAGGCCAAGGCGCGCGAATCCGCAAACCCCTCGACCGCGCAGAACAGGTAGAACGCCGCCTCCGGCTCGTAGAAACGCACGCGCCCCGTCGCCGCCAGGCCGTCGCAGAGGAGGTCGCGCGACCTCCGCGAGCGCTCGATTTGGGCCGCAAGGAACGCTTCGCCTTCATTCAGGGCAGCGACGGCCGCACGCTGGGTGAACACCGGCACGCCCGAGGTCGTGAACTGGACGAGATTCTCGATCGCCTCGCCGAGCGCGACCGGAGCTTCCAGCCATCCGACGCGAAACCCCGTCATCGCCCAGTTCTTCGACAAGGTCTGGACGAACATGATCCTGTCGTCCGGCGTCATCACGTCGTGGAACGAGGGCGCGCGTCGCCCGTCGTAGGTGATCCGTCCGTAGATCTCGTCGGCGACGATCCAAAGGCCGAAGCGCCGCGCGATTTCAAGGGTCGCGGCGATTTCCTCCTGCGTCGCGACAAAGCCGGTCGGATTGGCCGGCGAATTGAGGAAAATGACCCGCGTCGCGGGGGTGACCGCCGCCACCAGCTTTTCGGGATCGAGGCTCCAGCGGCCTTGTCGGTCGAGCGGAACAGAGACCGGGCGCGCGCCCGCGGTTTCGACCGCGCCGACAAAATTCGGCCAGGCGGGCGAAGGGATAAGGGCCTCGTCGCCGGGGCCGACGATGAGCCGGGTCGCGATCTCGATCGCGTGCATTCCCCCGACAGTGACGAAGAAATTCTCCGGCGAGAAGGCGCCGCCGCCGGGCGCCGCGCCGTAGACCCGGGTCATGTAGGCCGCGATCGCGTCGCGCAACTCAGGGACGCCGCGCTGGGCGGTGTAGAAAGTCTCGCCCGCATCGAGGGAAGCCTTGGCCGCCTCCACGATGAAAGCGGGCGTCGGCAGGTCGCCCTCGCCAACCCAGAGCGGAATCAGGCCCGGTCGTCCGCGGCCGAAATTGAATACCTCCACGATCCCGCTTGGCGCGGCGTCGCGGATGGCGGGGCG
>DATJXI010000339.1:0-7348 GCA_035500275.1 Roseiarcus sp.
TAGCGCTCGAGCATGATGGCGATCACGCGCGGGTCCTCGCCGATGGGAACGCCGAAGGCTTTGGCGACCGCATCGGCCGTGATGTCGTCGTGGGTCGGGCCGATGCCCCCGGTCGTCACGACATAGTCGTACCGGGCGCGCAGGGCGGTCAAAGCCGCCACGATCTCGTCCTCGACGTCCGGCACGACGCGCGCCTCGCGCACGTCGACGCCGACGCGCGTGAGATACTCCGCGATATAGCCGATGTTGCGGTCCTTGGTCCGGCCGGACAGGATTTCGTCGCCGATCACCAGCACGGCGGCGGTCACGGTCGCGGCTCCGGTCATTGGAAATCTCTCCCACGCCCACAGCTCCCCACAAGCGCCTTGTCGTTCCGCTTGGGCAGGGGCATATGTGTAACGGTTGGGGCGGCAATCTTCAAAGGAACACTCTTGACGACGTCCACCATCTTTGTGCCCGCGGCGGAGAAGATCGCTCGCCGCAGCGGGCATATTCGGATTCATGGGGCCGAGGACTTCGCGAGCATGCGAAAAGCCGGCGCGCTCACCGCCGAGGCGCTCGACCTCTTGGGGCCGATGGTCAAGCCGGGGGTGACGACCGCGAGCCTCGACCGGTTCATTTTCGAATTCGCCCGCGACCACGGCGCCTATCCCGCGCCCCTCAACTACCGCGGCTACCGCAAGTCCATCTGCACCTCGATCAACCACGTCGTCTGCCACGGCATCCCGGACGAGAAGCCGCTGCGCGACGGCGACATCCTCAATATCGACGTGACCCTCATCGTCGACGGCTGGCATGGCGATGCGAGCCGCATGTTCGTGGCGGGCGAGGCGCCGCGCCGCGCCCAGCGGCTCATCGACGTAACTTACGAGGCGCTCATGCGCGGCATCGAGGCGATCAGGCCGGGCGCGACGACGGGTGACATCGGCTACGCCATCCAGACCTACGCGGAGGGCGAGCGCTGCTCGGTGGTGCGCGATTTTTGCGGCCACGGCCTGGGGCGCCTGTTTCACGACGAGCCGAACATCCTGCATGTCGGCAAGAAGGGGGAAGGCGCGCCGCTCAAGCCCGGCATGTTCTTCACCGTCGAGCCAATGATCAATCTTGGCGGCTACGGCGTGAAGATTCTTGCCGACGGCTGGACGGCGGTCACGCGGGATCGGTCGCTTTCGGCCCAGTTCGAGCACACGGTCGGGGTCACCGAAACGGGCTGCGAGATCTTTACCCTCTCCCCGACCGGAGCCGACCGCGCGCCGATCCGATGAGGTCCGACCAAGGCGAAGCGGCCAAACGGCGTCCCCGGCGCCGCGAGCGCGCGCATCTGAGTGAAGCCGCGCCTCTGATCGCGGCTTCGCAGCCGATGCCCGTTGCTGCGCCCATGGAAGCGGGTCGGGAGGAGACCAAGCATTATCACGGGCATCGCGAGCGCCTGCGCAACCGTCTGCGCGAAGCGGGCCCCTCCGCCCTGGCCGACTACGAGCTCGTCGAGCTCATCCTCTTCCGCGCCATCCCGCGCATCGACGTGAAACCTCTCGCCAAGGCGCTGATCGAGCGCTTCGGCTCGTTCGCCGACGCGATCGCCGCCGAGCCGCCGCGACTGGCCGAGGTCAAGGGGATGACCGCGGGGGCCATCACCGACTTCAAGATTGTGGAGGCGGCGGCCCAGCGCTTCACCAAGGGCGCGGTCAAGAAGCGCTTGCCGATGGGCTCGTGGAGCGAGGTCGTGGACTACTGCCGCGCCGCCATGGCTTTCGAGAACCGGGAGTTTTTCCGCATCCTGTTCCTTGACAAGAAGAACGGCCTCATTGCCGACGAGGTGCAGGGGTCGGGCACGGTCGATCATACGCCAGTCTATCCGCGCGAGGTGATCCGCCGCGCGCTCGAACTCTCCGCCGCGGCGATCGTGCTGGTCCACAATCACCCTTCCGGCGATCCCTCCCCGTCGAGTCAGGACGTGAAAATGACGCAGGAGATCATGGCGATGGCCAAGCCTCTCGGCCTCGCCGTGCACGACCACATCATCGTCGGACGGCACGGACATGCGAGCATGAAGGGGATGCGGCTCATCTGAATCCGCTGCTTCTTGTGAGGCGCCGCGCATTGGATCGCAGCATTTCGGCTCGAGATGGCTGAAGAAGCGCGTCGCCGCATGACGCATTCCTTGCCGCTTGCCGACGCGATGTCTACTCGCGGTTTTTTCTTTTCAGCTCGCGGTTTTGGATCGAAATCCACCAGAGCACGCCGATGCCGACGAAAAAAATTCCCATGCTTATGAAAAAGCTTGGAAAGAAAAGAATAATGAACGTTCGGTCATCCATTGGAGCCTCCGTTTTTCGATCTCGGAAGTTCGTATCGCTGCCCGGCGTCGCCGAGTTGAATTCGAGCTTCAATTCAGCTTTCTTTATGCCGCCCCCTTGGTCAAAGTTTGACCCCTGGCGATCCGGGCGTAGGCCCCCTCGACGGCGTAAACTTGATTTAAGTCAACGAGTTAGGGAGTAAGAGGGGTTAGCAAGCGGCTTTGCGTAACCGGAAAGGCGGCGAAATGGCTTCATGAGCGAGAGAAAACTCGCAGCGATTCTGGTCGCCGATGTTGTCGGCTTCAGCCGGCTGACCGGGGCCGACGAAGAGCTGACGCTGGCTCGGCTGCGCACGCTGCGCAGCGACCTCATCGACCCGACGATCGCCGTCCACAACGGGCGCGTCGTCAAGGGGACCGGCGACGGGGCGATCGTCGAGTTTCGCAGCGTGGTCGAGGCCGTACGCTGCGCGATGGAAGTGCAGAGCGGCTTGGCGCAGCGCAATGCCGGCGTTCCCGCCGACCGGCGCATCGAGTTCCGCATCGGCGTTCACTCGGGCGACGTCGTTGAGGAGAGCGACGGCGACCTGATGGGGAATGGAGTGAATGTCGCGGCGCGGCTCGAGGGAATTTGCCAACCGGGCGGCGTCTGTCTCTCGGCCGCGGCTTACGAGCAGGCGCGCGACAAGCTGCGCGAACCCTTCGTCGACTTGGGGGAGCAAAGCCTCAAGAACATCGCGCGCCCGGTGCGCGTCTACATGCTCAAGGCCGGAGCGGGCGGGGGCGCGAGCCACCCTGCGACGCGCAAGGCGCGGCGTCTTAATGTTCGGGATTGGGCGGCGATCGCCGCGGCGATCCTCGCCGTGTTGATTGCGGCGAGTTGGTTCGGGCCGGGCGTTTTCGCGCCGCCGCCGCCTGCGACTCCTGTCGCCTTGGAGGACAAGCTCGTCAGCGCGCCGCGCCTGTCGATCGTCGTTCTGCCGTTTGCAAACCTCAGCGGCGACCCGGCCCAGGACTATCTCGCCGACGGCCTGACGGACGATCTGACCACGGACCTCTCGCATCTGCCCAACAGTTTCGTCATCGCCCACAACACCGCGCTGACCTACAAGGGCAAGGCCATCGACGTTAAGAAAATCGGGCGCGAGCTCGGCGTGCGCTATTCGCTGGAAGGCAGCGTGCGGCGGGTCGGCGAGACGATCACGGTCAACGCTCAACTGATTTCGACCGAGACCGGCGCCCATGTCTGGGCCGACCGGTTCGAGGGCGAACGCAGCCGGCTCGGCGAAGCGCAGGTCGAACTCGTTTCACGAATCGCCAATGCGCTCGGCGCGCAACTCGTCCAGGCCGAGAGCCTGCGCGCGATGCGGGAGCGTCCGAACAACCCCGACGCGGTCGATCTGTCGATGCGCGGATGGGCGACGCTCACCAAGAGCCTAAGCCCCGAGAATCTCAACGAAGCGATCGGCTATTTCGACCAGGCGCTGCGTCTCGACCCGGACGATCCGCAATCGCTGATGGGAAAAGCGCAGGCCCGAGTCATCGATTTCTATGCATTCGGAGTGGGCGATGGGTCGGACGTTCTTCGCGACGCCGAGCAAGCGGCGGACCATGTCCTGTCGTCGAACCCGAACAGCGTCTGGGCGCTTTTCACCAAGTCCACGGTCGCCAGGGGGAGAGGGCAATTCGACGCGGCGCTCGCGAACTTGAATGCCGCGATCCGGATCGATCAGAATTTCGCTCCCGCCTATGCCGACAAAGGCAATACATTGGTCATGATGGGGCGCGCCGACGAGGCCTTCCAGCCGCTCGAACAGGCGTTGCGACTCGATCCGCGCGCTCCCGGACGAAACATCTGGGAATCGTACATATGCAACGCCCACGCGCATCTGGCCCAGTGGGAAAAGGCGCTCGAATGGTGCGAAAAGTCGGCCGCCTCTAACCCGTCGCTGTTCTGGCCCTATATCGAGCTCGCCGCGGCCAACGGCTGGCTGGGGCGCCCCGCGCAAGCCAGCGCCGCGGTGGCGAAAATCCGCAAATTCAATCCTGGCTTCACCGTGCAAGACTACCTGAGTCTCCCGAAACCAAACAACCCGAAGTGGCGAAGCGAGGATCAGCGAATCGCTGAGGGGCTGCGCAAGGCGGGGCTGCCCGAGAGGCTGGCCGGCGGGGGATAGATCGTCTTCAAATTGCTCGGCTTCGTTGGCAGGCGGCGCAGCGCGCCGATTTTTCGGCCTGGGCCGCTCGGCGCTCTTCGGTTGACCCGCCTTGTTGATCCGCTAGCATCCTGTCCCGCAGCCTGACGTACGCGCTTCGAAACCCGGTCTGAACCAAAAAATGCCGCTTGGAACGATCCGCAGAGGTTTCCGGAGATGGCGGCAATGGCGCACGTATCTCATCGTCGTCGTCCTCGCCTATCTTTTGGTCCTGGCGGTCGGGGTGCTCGTCGCTCCTTTCCGGAGCAATCTGGAGGACCTCGTCTTCGACCAGTACCAGCGCTGGAAGCCCCGGCCCTACGATTTCGACCAGCCCGTCCGCATCGTCGACATCGACGACGAGTCCATCCACCTGATCGGCCGCTGGCCATGGTCGCGGCACACAATGGCGGAGCTGGTCGACACTCTGGCAAAGGCGAAGGTGGCGGCAATCGGCTTCGACGTCCTTTTTTCCGAGAAGGACCGGCCAAGCGACCAGCTTAAGGCCTGTGCCGGGGCGGTGCATCGGGCCGACGCGGCGGAGCGCTGCGCGGAGTGGGCGGACGGCGACATCGCCTTCGCCCATGCGATTCAGGATCGCCCCGTCGTGCTCGGCGTTCTTTTGACTGAGACCCATAACGGCTCGCAGGCGAGCCTCACGCCCAAGGCCGGCTTCTCCTTTGTCGGCGACAACCCCAGCCAATACCTCACGCATTTTGTGGGCGCACTGCCGCCCATCCCCGAACTCGCGGACGCGACGAGCGGCCTTGGCTTCCTCAACTGGCTGCCGGACGACGACCGGGTCGTGCGCCGCGTGCCGCTCATCATCGACCTCAACGGCCAGATCCAGCCGAGCCTCGCCATGGAGGCGCTGCGGGTCGCCCAAGGCGCGTCCGGCTACGTCGTGAAATCGACGACCGCCTACGGCAAGACGTCGGGAAAGACCGAGGGGGTGGAGGCGATCAAGGACGGTCAGATCGTCATTCCCGTCCAGGCCGACGGCGAGTTGCGTGTGTGGTTCGCGAAATCCGACCCGCGGCGCAGCATTCCCGCCTGGAAGGTGCTGCAGCCGGATGCGGACCTCTCGGATCTCGAGGGCAAGGTTGTCTTTGTTGGCGCGAGCGCCTCCCTCCTCGGCGACATCGTGGCGACGCCGCTCGATCCCTCGACGCCAGGGGTCGAGGCGCATGCCCAGCTCATCGAGCAGATTTTGTCCGGCGTCACCCTGCAGCGGCCGGACTGGGCGCGCGGCCTGGAGCTCATTGTCGGCGGCGCGCTCGCGCTGATCCTCGCGGGCCTCCTGCCGTTCGTGCCGATTTACTGGACCGCGCTTCTGGGTTTCCTGGCGACGGCGGCCATCTGCGGCGTGAGCTGGTACGCCTTCACGCGAAACGGAATCCTGCTTGATCCCGTCACCCCCAGTCTGTCGGCCGGCTTTGTGTTCCTGGCTGGCGTCGGGCAGCTTTACGGCGAGAAGCGCCAGCAGGTGCAGGAAATCCGCTCCGCCTTCGGCCGGTTCGTGTCGCCGGCTGTCGTGGCGCGCCTCGCCGAGCACCCCGAGAATCTGCAGCTCGGCGGTCAGCAGCGCGCGCTGACCCTCATGTTCTGCGACATCCGCTCGTTCACGACGCTCTCCGAGAGCTTCACCGCGGTCGAGCTCTCGACCTTCCTCAACGAATATCTTTCGCCGATGACAAACGTCATCCTCAAGGAGTTGGGCACCGTCGACAAGTATATGGGCGACGCCATCATGGCCTTCTGGAACGCCCCGCTTGACGACCCGGAGCACGGGCTCCATGCGGTGCGCTCGGCGCTGGAAATGCGCGTGACGCTGGTCAAGCTCAACGCCGAGTGGAAGAAACGCACCCAGAAGAACGGGCGTCCGTTCCCGGAGGTCAGATTTGGCATCGGCCTCAACACGGGCGAGTGCAGCGTCGGCAACATGGGATCGAACCTCCGCTTCGACTATTCGGCGCTCGGCGACGAGGTGAACATCGCCTCGAGGCTCGAGGGCTCGTCGAAGCAGTTCGGAGTGGATATCGTCGCGAGCGAGTCCACGCGCGACGAGGCGCCCGACTTCGCTTGGCTCGAGATCGACCATGTGAAGCTCAAGAACAAGACGCGCGCCGTCGGCGTCTACGCGCTGGCCGGAGACGACGCTTACGCCGGAAGCGAAGAATTTCGCCGGCTGAGCGCGCTGCACGACGAGATTCTCTCGGCCTATCGCGCGCGCAAGTTCGCCGAGGCGAACAGGCTTGCGGGTGAAGCAGCGCGGATCGCCCCGGAGGAAGTCATGGGCCTCTATCGGTACTACCAGAGGCGCTTCGCCGATCTCGCCGAGCATGAGCTTGGCGAGGCCTGGGTCCCGATGATCGCGCTCGACGAGAAATAGAGCGCGGTCTTTTATGCAAGATCCAGCCGATCTGCGCGAGCAGCTCCGCCTCTCCACCTTCGACGACACGCTGGGCCAGCGCATCATCGACACACACATTTGGGCGGTGCGCGAAGGCCTGCGCGGTGCGCCGGCGTACGAGCTGTTCGACGGCTATTGCCAGCGTCTGGTCATCCACGAAACGCCGCTCTGGCGCGCCTACGCCGGGATGGAGACTCTCCATCCGCAATGGAATGGCTACGGCTACACCTGGCGGCGCGACCTCAACGCCATCGCGCCCGAGCAATATGAGCATGGCGGCGACGAGAAGCCAATCTGGGTCACGAGCCCGTTCTACGCGCTCATCTCGCGCGCCGAAGCCGGGGAGCAGAACCCGACCATTCGCCGTCGAATCGAACAGGGCCCTGAAGAGCGCGACTTTCCTATCTTGCAGGAAATCTTCGCATTGGGAGCGACGGACTACGT
>DATJXI010000340.1:0-3846 GCA_035500275.1 Roseiarcus sp.
ATCAGGCTCATGCCGTGGCGGGCGCCGGTTGTTTCGACGATCGGCGTTTCTCCTCGTCTGCCCCATGTGCGGCCCGCGTGATGATCGGAACGTATGTGAGCAGCGTCGCCGAAATATATCTCGGCCCCTTGTTTCCGAGCCATCGCCTTGATTGGTGCCGTCGCAGGAGCGGTTGGAATTTGAAGGTGGCGTAATCTCCGCGTTGTTTCAACGAAGAGAATCGGCGTTAGCGCGCCGGTGGAGATCACGCCATGAAAACGGATACCACGAAAGCGCCGGCGGAAGCAGCCGAAGGAACGCTTTTCCTTGGGGACGATTGGTTCGATGCGTTGGAAGCCGGGGTGCGGACTCGCATTCGCGGCTTCATCGAGGACCTCCTGGAAGCGGAACTCGACGCCGCGCTTGGGCGGGACCGATATGAACGTCCTCGGCTTGCCGAGGCCGGCGTAGGCGGCCGTCCGGTGGTGGGGGCTGGCCATCGGCACGGCCATCGCGAGCGGCAGTTGATGGGAACCTTCGGGCCGGTGTCGGTCCGTGTCCCTCGCGCCCGCCTGGACAGATTGGATGGCAAGACGGTCGAGTGGAAGAACGCGACCATTCCGGCCTACCAGCGGCGCACCAAACAGGCCGACGCGCTGATCGCCGGCGCCTATCTTGCCGGGACCAACACGCGCCGGGTGCGCCGGGCGCTCGCGGCTTTGTTCGGCGGCGCCGTGGGGAAGGACACGGTCAGCCGTGTCTGGCGCAAGGTGAAAGGCGATTGGGACGCCTGGAACGCGCGCTCCCTGAAGGAGGAACCGATCATCCGTCTCATTCTCGACGGCACGGTTGTGCGGGTCCGGCTCGACAAGAAGGCCACGTCGATTTCGCTTCTCGTGGCGCTCGGCGTCAGGCAGGACGGCCAAAAGGTTCTTTTGGCGGTCAAGAACATGGGCGGAGAGAGCGAGGCGGCCTGGCGGGCGCTCCTCGACGATCTGGTCAACCGCGGTCTGAAGACGCCGGAACTCGTCATTGCCGATGGCGCGCCCGGCCTCGAGAAAGCTCTCGCCGCGCTCTGGAGCGACATGCCGATCCAGCGCTGCACGGTGCACAAGCATCGCAATCTCCTCGCCCATGCGCCCGACCGGCTGCACGAGGAAATCTCCGCCGATTACAACGATATGATCTACGCCGACTCGAAGTCCGAGATCGAGGCGAAGCGCAAGGCGTTCATCCGCAAATGGCGGCTGAAATGCCGCGCCGTCGCCGATAGCCTGGAGGAAGCGGGCGACAAGCTATTCACCTTCACGCGTTTCCCGAAAAGCCAGTGGAAATCGATCCGCACATCGAATGCAATTGAACGTCTGCACGAAGAGTTCAAGCGGCGGATCAAGACGCAGACCGTGCTGCCTTCGGCCGAAACAGCGGCCATGTTGTTGTGGGCTTTGCTGGCTTCTGGCCAGATCACGATGCGCAAGGTGGACGGCTGGGAAAGCCTTACCGAAAGGCCTTCAGATCAAATCATTGACCTCGCCGCATGACGCGGTAACCTCGTCAGGCTGGAGAGCGCGCCAAAATCAATTCCAACACAAATTGCGACGGCACCTTTGGCTGTTTATGCGAGAGACAGTGAGGACAGAACCGGGTGCGGTGATTTCAAAGGACTCCGCGGCCTCAGCCATCCCCTCATTTCCAAGCTGATTGTGTCGGGTGATAAAAGAATTTGGCCGAGGCGCCAGGGCATGTGTGCTGAAGAGGATAGGCAGGCTTTTGTGGATTCGCGTTCCGCGCACGTCATTGATCGGTTGCCCGGAGCCGCCAAATTGCGAATCTCCGCGTATGCTGCATGATTCGCGGGGCCAGACGATGAGACGGAACCAGACCCTTTGCTTCGACGAAGTCCACCACTTCCTTGACGGCGTGTTCGACGGTGACCTGCATGCCAAGCGCGTCCTGTCATTGACCAACGCCACCCTCGGCGTCATCAACACCACATCCCTGGCGGTCAATACGATCGGCCAGGGTCTCGCCCTGGCGCGGGGTCTGGTGACCAAGCACGCGATCAAGCAAGTTGACCGGCTGCTGTCCAACGAGGGAATCGATATCGACGCCGCACTGCGCCGCTGGATTCCCTACGTGGTGGGATCCCGCGCCAGCATCAATGTGGCCATGGATTGGACCGATTTCAACGCCGACGGCCACGCCACCATCATGCTCTCGCTGCTGACCCGGCACGGGCGAGCAACGCCGCTTGTGTGGCTCACGGCGGACACATCGACTCTCAAGAACCGGCGGAACGACTATGAATATCGAGTGCTTATCCGCTTGGCCGAGGCCCTGCCGAGCGACGTCAAGGTGTGCATCGTAGCCGATCGCGGGTTCGGCGACCAGAAGCTCTACCGGATGCTGACCGAGGAGCTGAAATTCGGCTACGTCATCCGCTTCCGCGGCAACATCACGGTGACCACCACGGCGGGCGAAACGCGCACCGCCGCCGCCTTTGTTGGACCCGGCGGGCGCGCCCGCATCTTGCGCGGCGCCTTGGTGACGTCCGACCGCTATCAGGTGGGGACGGTGCTGTGCGTGCAGGACAAGGAGATGAAACAGGCCTGGTGTCTGGCCGCCAGCAGCGCCGACGCGACTTCCAAAGAATTGATGAGCCTCTACGGCAAGCGCTGGAGCATCGAGTGTGGGCTGCGCGACGCCAAGGATCCGCGCTTCGGCATGGGCATGGGCTCGATTCATATCAGCACGCCCGAGAGGCGCGACCGCTTGTGGTTGCTTCATGCGTTCGCGATCGCGCTGCTGACGCTGCTCGGCGCGGCCGGCGAAGCGCTCGGCTATGATCGATATCTCAAGTCAAACACCACCAAGCGACGCACCCATTCGCTGTTCCGCCAGGGCTGCATGCTCTACGAGTTGATCCCCACAATGCCAGAGTTGCGCTTGCTGCCGTTGATCGAGCGGTTCGCCACGATTCTCGCCGAACTCCCCGTCTTTGCCGACGCTTTCGGGGTCATCTGAAAATGAGGGGAGTCATGAGTCCGCGGCCTGCTAACTAAAGCGCGCGGCAGATAATCTCAGTTGGCGCGATCATCCCCCGCTCCAGGTTGTCAATCATGATGGCGACCTTCTGCGGGGCGGAGGCGCCCATCAAGATGTGCAGGCCCAAAGGCGGCGGTCCCCCCTCCTGCGCGGCGCGGGCGCGCATCTGACGTAAAAACTCGATGGCGAACTCGCGGCGGCTGCGCTCTTTTTGAACCGCGAATCCCGCTCTTTCCAGTAGACGCCGATAGGCGACGGCGCTTTCAACAAAGCTCGTGGCGGGGCTCGACGCCCAGGGGACCGGGAAGCTCAGGTCGCCTTCGCCGCTCTCGCGCATGACATCGTAAATTCCGAAGACGCCGCCCGGCTTGAGCGCGCGATGGACCTCGGCGAACAACCTTGCCTTGTCTTGGATGTTCATCCCAACGTGGAGCATGTACGCGCCATCAAAACTCTGTGCCGCGAACGGCAGGTCGAGCGCGCTGCCGCGCTGGTAGGAAACCTGGCTCTCCAATCCCACGCGCTTCGCGAAGGCTTCGGCGGCGCGGACGTATTCTTCGGTGAGGTCAATGCCAGTCACTTGGCACCCGCGCTCGTGCGCGAAATAGCGCGACGCGCCGCCCAATCCGGAACCAACGTCGAGCAGGCGCAGACCCGGCTCAATCGCCATTTCCGCCGCGAAGTCGATGGTCGCCTCCCGCCCGCCGATGTGCAATTCGTCGACGGGCTCCAGATCGGCGGGCGCAAGGTGGTCGAGGTCTTTGCCCGAAGCCGCCAGCGCGCTAAAGATCGTCTCCTCAAGCGTTCCGTGCGCATAATGTT
>DATJXI010000341.1:0-10469 GCA_035500275.1 Roseiarcus sp.
GAGCTCATCACCAACGACCACGCCAAGGCGCTGATGGGCTTCGGCCTCACGCCGCTGGCGCTTGCGGTCGCCCCGATCGCGACGGAAGCGAAGGTCCCGGAGATCGTCACCGCCGCGGCGACGGCCATGATCACCGAGAAGTCGCCCTATATCGTGCGCACGTCCTTCACGCTGCCGCAGGCGTCCGCGCCCATGGCCCAATGGGCAGTGAAGAACGGAATCAAGAAGGTCGTCACCATCGTCACCGATTACGGGCCCGGCATCGACGCCGAGAAATGGTTCGGCGACACGTTCGAGAAGGGCGGCGGCAAGATCATCGAAAAGATCCGCGTGCCTTTGAAGAACCCGGACTTCGCGCCGTTCCTGCAAAGGGTGAAGGATGACAAGCCGGACGCGGTGTTCGTGTTCGTGCCGTCCGGGTTCGGCGCGATCTTTATGAAGCAGTTTGTCGAGCGCGGCCTCGACAAGTCGGGCGTCAAGCTCATCGGCACCGGCGACGTCACCGACGACGACCTCCTCGCCGACATCGGCGATCCGGCGCTCGGGGCGGTCACGACCCACCACTACTCCGCCGCCCACGATTCGCCTGAGAACAAGGCCTTCGTGTCCGACTTCGAGAAGGCCAACGACGGCCTGAGGCCGAATTTCATGGCGGTCGGGGCCTATGACGGGATGGCGCTCCTCTACCACGCGCTTGAAAAGACCAAGGGCGACGCCAGCGGCGACGCGCTCATCAAGGCGATGAAGGGCGCAAGCTGGATGAGCCCGCGCGGGCCGGTCTCGATCGACCCCGAGACGCGCGATATCATTCAGAACATCTACGTCCGCAAGGTCGAGAAGAAGAACGGCGCGCTCTACAACGTCGAGTTCGAGACGATCCCCAACGTGAAGGACCCCTACAAGGCGGCGAAGCGCTAATCCTTCTCTCTCTGAGAGAGGTTGCGGGCGAAGCCCGCTGGCGGCCAGGCGCCATCAACCCTAACCCCTCCCCCAAAACCGGGAGAGGGGAGACCGCCGTAAGACATTTTTCGAGCGCGCGATGCTGACCATCCTCTTCGACGGCGTAGCCTACGGGATGCTCCTCTTCGTGCTGGCGTGCGGGCTCTCGGTGACGCTTGGGCTCATGAACTTCATCAATCTCGCGCACGGCGCCTTCGCGATGGTCGGCGGCTACGTCACTGCGCTCCTTATGGACCGGGCGGGCGTCCCCTTCCTCGCGACCCTACCCATCGCCTTCGTAGTCCCCGCCGTCCTCGGCGTCGTGCTCGAGCGAACGCTCTACCGGCGGCTCTACGGCGCAAGCCCGCTCGACCAGGTGCTGTTCACCATCGGCCTCGTCTTCATGGCGATGCCGATCGCCAGTTATTTCATCGGCAGCGAACCGGAGCAGGTCCATCTTCCGGAGTGGCTCTCCGGCAGCTTGACGTTCCACGGCGTCGGGATCGGCGTCTATCGCCTGCTCATCGTCGCGATCTGCGGCGTCCTCGCGGCCGCCATCCAGCTCTTCCTGGTCGAGACCCGGTTCGGCGCCCAGCTGCGCGCAGCGGTCGACGACGCGCGGGTGGCACAGGGGCTCGGCGTCGACGTCGATCGCATCTTCGCGATCGCCTTCGCCGTCGGCAGCGGACTTGCCGGCCTCGGCGGCGCGCTCGCCGCCGACGTCGTCGGCGGCATCGATCCGTCCTTCCCGGTCAAGTTCCTCGTGACGTTCCTCATCGTCGCCGCGATCGGCGGATCGAAGGGAATCCTCGGCGCGCTCTATGGCGCGCTCTTGCTCGGCGTGCTCGACGTCGCCGGCAAGTATTACATTCCCGAGGTCGGCGCCTTTATCATCTACGCGGTGATGGTCGTCACCCTCATCATCCGACCGCAGGGCCTGTTCGTGCGCGGGGACGGACGTTGAAGCCGGACGACAAGCTTGCGCGGCGGCTCGAAGCGCACCTGCGTCGGCGTGAAAAGTGGCGGTGGCCGGAAATCGCCTTCTGGCTCGCCATTCTGGCGGCGATCTTCACCATCCCCTCGCGCGACGCGCTCATTAACGAGATCCTCATCGCCGGGCTCTTCGCGCTGTCGCTCGATCTCATCCTCGGCCTCGCGGGAATTGTGTCGCTCGGGCAGGCGGCCTTCTTCGGCGTTGGCGCCTATGCCGCGGCGATCCTCGCGAGCATGGGGCTCAACGATCCGATCTTCGGCCTCGTCGTCGGCGCGGCCCTCGCTGCGGCGCTCGGGTTCGTCACCGCGCCGTTGCTCTTGCGCGGCTCGGACCTGACCCGCCTCATGGTCACGCTCGGCATCGCGCTGATGCTGGGCGAGCTCGCCAACCGCAACGCCTGGCTCACTGGCGGGGCGGACGGCCTCAACTTCTCGATGGGGAAGCTCATCGGGCTCTTCCCGATCGGCTTTCTCGGACAGCGCAACGCGGCGCTCTATAGTTTCGTCGTGCTCTTCATCCTATTCGCGGTCGCGCGCCGGCTCGCGCAATCGCCGTTCGGCCTCGCGCTGGCGGCGATCCGCGAGAACAGGCTGCGCGCCGGCGCGCTGGGCATCGCTACGGGGCGCCGCATCGTCGCCGTCTACACGGTGTCGGCCGCTTACGCCGGCGCCGCGGGCGCCCTTCTCGCCGAAACGACGCAGATCGCCTCGCTCGACCTCTTCGATTTCCATCGCTCGGCCAACGTCATGCTGATGGTGATCATCGGCGGCGCCGGTTGGCTCTACGGCGGGCTCATCGGCGCAGCCGCCTTCATCGTGCTCAGGGACGTCATCTCCGCCGCGACGCCGGAATACTGGGAATTCTGGATCGGAGCGCTCTTGGTGATGCTTGTTCTCGTCGGCCGCGAGCGCATCGGAGAGGCGTTTGCGCGCCTTTCGCCTTGGGCGGCCGCGCGATCTCTTCGACGAGGCGCGGCGTGAGCGCCCCGGCCCTGGAGGCGCGCGGCCTCATGAAACAGTTCGGCGCGCTCATCGCCACCGACAACGTGTCCTTCGCCATCGCCCGCGGGGCGCGCCACGCCCTGATCGGTCCCAACGGCGCCGGCAAGACGACGCTCATCAACCTTGTGACCGGAGTCGTTCCGCCGACCGAGGGACAGGTGCTCCTGGAAGGGCGCGACGTGACCGCGCTGCCCGCAAGCGCCCGCGTGCGGCTCGGCTTGAGCCGCACGTTTCAGATCAACCAGCTCTTTCCGCATCTAACCCCGGCGGAGTCGCTCGGCCTCGCCATTTCCGAGCGCAACAACTCGGGCGCCGATTTCTGGCGCATCGCCGGAACCCGTCCGGGCATCGTCGCGGAGATCGAGGATCTTCTCGCGCGTTTCGGGCTCGAAGCCGAAATGGACATACCCACACGCAAGCTGCCCTACGGCAAGCAGCGGCTCCTGGAGATCGCGCTTGCGCTCGCGACGCGGCCGCGCGTGCTCCTGCTCGACGAGCCGGCCGCGGGCGTGCCGGAGGAGGAGCGGCAGGACATTCTGGCCGCGCTCGCGGCGCTGCCCGCCGACGTCGCGATCCTACTTATCGAGCACGACATGGACCTCGTCTTCAGCTTCGCGACGCGCATCTCGGTCCTGGTCGCCGGGCGTCTCTTCACCGAGGGCGAGCCGGATGAGATCGCCCGGGACCAGCGCGTGCGCGCGGTCTATCTCGGCGAGGAGGCGCATGGCTGAGCTCCTGCGCGTCGAGAACCTGGTCGCCGGCTACGGCGAGGCCCGCGTCATCCAGAACGTGAGCTTCGATATCGAGGACAGCCGGTCGCTCGCCGTGCTCGGCCGCAACGGCGTCGGAAAGACGACGCTCATCGACACGCTCATCGGCGTCACGACGCGCTTCTCCGGGAGCATTCTCTTTGGCGGCGTGGACATCTCTTCGCTGCCGCCTCACACACGCGCGCGCAAGGGAATCGGCTGGACGCCGCAGGAGCGCAATATTTTTCGCTCGCTGACGGTCGAAGAGAATTTGACTGCCGTCGCCCTGCCCGGCCCCTGGACCGTGAAGAAGGTCTATGCGCTCTTCCCGCGGCTCGAGGAGCGGCGGACCAACATGGGCCGGCAGCTTTCCGGCGGCGAGCAGCAGATGCTGGCGATCGGACGGGCGCTTGTTCTCAACCCACGCCTCGTCCTCCTGGACGAGCCGACCGAAGGCCTCGCGCCCATCGTCGTGGACGAATTGCTCGCCGCCTTGCGGGAGCTGGCGCGCGCCGGGCTTTCGATGATCGTGGTCGAGCAGAAGCCGAAGAAGATTCTGCCCTTCACCGACCACGCCATCGTCCTCGACCGGGGCGCGATCGCCCATGAGGCGCCGAGCGCCGAGCTGCTCGCCGACCCCGCGGCGCTCGACGCGCATCTGACCGCGACAAGAAAGGCTTAGGAGACCGAAGACGATGCCGCTCATCGACCCGAAAGCCTCCACCCTCCTGCTCATCGACTTTCAGGCCCGGCTCGCGCCTGCCATCGACGGGGTTGGGGCCGCGATCGCCAACGCGGGGCGGCTCATCGAGGCGGCGAAGCTCATCGGCGCGCCCATGGTCTTTACCGAGGAGAACCCGAAGGGCCTCGGCGCCATTGTGCCGGAGCTTGTCCCCGACCCGAAGCTCGTCCACCGCAAGATGAGCTTCGACGCGGCCCAAGCCCCGGAACTCGTCGCACGGCTGCCCACGGATCACTCCGTCATCCTCGCCGGCTTCGAGGCGCATGTCTGCGTGCTTCAGACGGCGCTCGGCCTTATCGAAAGGGGAAGGCGGGTCTTTGTCGTCGCCGACGCGGTGGGGTCGCGCCGGCCTGAGAGCAAGGCGGCGGGGCTCGCCCGAATGGAGCGCAACGGCGCCGAGATCGTGACGACCGAAATGGTCGTCTTCGAGTGGCTCCGGACCGCAGAGCACCCGTCCTTCAAAGCGGCGACGGCCCTGATCAAGTAGGCGGGCCAAGTCCTGCCGTTTCGTGCCGCGAATCGGCCCTTGTCAATGGCTTGCCGCGCCATTTCGTTCCGACCCGATTTTTGGGCGGCGCCTCGTTTTACGGAGCGCCGGACCGCGCAGGGGCGATCTTCCGTTCCCCTTTTTCCGCTCAATCAGGCGACACGGGACGACGGCTGTTCTCGCAAAATCGGAATATCACCTCTCTGCTGAACAGAAAAGAAATTGTCGCTGACAGTGAGCTTTTTCATAGTCAAGACATAAGCCGGCAAACGATCGCTCGGTCAATCGGCCTCAGACACATGTGGGCTGGCTCGCCGCGCGGCGAGGCTCAGCCATTGATTGTTCGAAGGCGATTCTGCGCATGCGCCGGCTTCACGAGCGGCGACGAAGGGAGCTGCGCGCCCACGCCCTTACCAGTGCACATAGTCTCCCGGCGCGGAAACTAGCGGCGCAAAGCCAGCGCTCTCAGACCCGAGCGGCGGCGGCGCAACGAGACCGCTTGAATGAGCGGACAGCCAGTTGAACCATGCCAGCCACCAGGAATGCTCGTGACGGTGCGCTTTGGTCGCCCATGCATGCGGATCGGGTCGGCGATCCGTTGCGGCGGTGGTCGAAATCCGGAAACGGCGGCCTTTTTCTCCCGGCGGCGCCACAATGCCGCGATTGTGCCCGCCGTTGGCGAGCGCGAAGGTGATTTTGGCGCCGGTCAGGTAGTGAATCTTGAACACAGAGCGCCACGGCGAGACGTGGTCGCGCTCGGCGCCAACTACGAATACGGGCACTCGAATGTCCTGCAAGGCGATCCGGCGGCCGTTGAGCTTGAAACGGCCTTCGGCGAGGTCGTTGTTCAGAAAGAGCGAACGTAAATACTCGCTGTGCATCTTGTAAGGCATGCGGGTGGTGTCCGACGACCAAGCGGTGATGGCGTCGGCCTTGTCCGGCTCGCCCATCAGATAATGGTTGATGACGCGCGACCAGACGAGATCGTTCGAGCGCATCAGATGGAAGGTGCCGGCCATCTGGCTCGATTCCAGGACGCCCTGGTCGAACATGACGTCTTCGAGCAACGCCAGCTGGCTGTCGTCGATGAACAGTCCAAGTTCGCCCGGCTCGGTGAAATCCGTCTGCGCGGCGAACAGGGTCAGGGACTTGAGCCGGTCGTCACCGTCGCGCGCCATGCCGGCCGCTGCGATCGCCGCCAGCGTGCCGCCGATGCAATAGCCGACGAGATGCGCCCGCTCGGCGCCGGTGATCGCGAGCGCCGCGCTGACGGCCGGCATGAGGCCCTCGCGCCGATAGTCATCGAAGCCGACATCGCGGTCGCGCGAGGTCGGATTGCGCCACGAGATGCAGAAGACCGTGAACCCGCTGTCGACGAGATGCTTGATCAGCGAGTTCTCCGGCTCCAGATCGAGGATATAGTATTTCATGATCCACGCCGGCGCGATGACGACAGGCTCGGCGTGTACAGACTCGGTGGTGGGACTGTATTGGATGATCTCAGCGAGGTCCGTGCGCTTGACGACGACGCCCTTGGTTAAGGCGACGGTCTTCCCCGGACCGAACGCCTTGGCGGCCTCGCTTCGTTCATTGTGCAACAGGCGCCGCATGTCGGCCGAATAATGCGTGGCGCCCCTGATGAGGTTGGCGCCGCCCTCGCGCAACGTCTGTTTGAGCGCGACCGGATTCGTGAGCAGGTAGTTGGAGGGGGCGACGGTGTCGAGCGCCTGTCGGGCGATGAAATTGAGCAGCGCGAGATGGTGGCGCGTCGCGCCGTGGACCTGCGACGTGGCCTCCTCCCACCATTGCTGTGCGCCAAGAAACCCTTCGGCGTAAGCCGAAAACGGCCATTGGCGCCATTCTTCGGCTGCGAATCGGCGGTCGTCCGCTCGTGCGCGTTCAGGAGCGTCGCCCTCCAAACCCTCGCGCGACAATGTCGCGCTCGTTTGCAGCAGCGCCGCCTGTTTGGAAAGGGCGCTGAGCGCGAGCGCCAGCTGACGCCCCGGAGACACGGCGAGATGCAGCGCCCAATCGAACGCGGCCTCGGCGACGCCCATCGGCGAAAATCCTCCACAAAGCTGCGCAATCTTGGCGTGCGTAAACCGATCCAAAGGATCCTTGTTCTCAACCGAGGGGGCGGACGGCCGGGGCGGCGGCGACGCCAATACCGCAGGGACGCCGACATTTACCCCCGCCGATTGAGCGCTTGCCCGATTGGCCAACTCATCCATGGGTCATCCTCCCTGTTGCAAACCGAAATCTAAACGATCGGTTCGAAATGCGAATTGACGAAGCTCAAAGTATCATTTCGAGGAGTTGGAAGGCCAAAAATCCCCGAGGGCCGTCGTACACACGGCTCGACAACGTCAAGTGGATAGCGCGGGGGTAATCGTCGCCCTACCGAGGCGCAAACTTGATCTTGAGGACCGTGCCGGGCGCGCGTCCGCCGCCGGCGGCGTGTGGGCAGCGCCGCCCGGAATGCCCGCGAGGACAAACCCGACCTCCGATCAGCGAGGCGCGCTGCGATGGCCGGAGTCGACGCGAAGCAGCCGTGGCGACCGCCTGTCCTGGAAGTTTCCACAAGGCGCTCACCCGGCGGTTGGCCGAAAAACCACCGCGAGGACGGCGTGCGCCAGTGGGAAGAATTCGCCAGCGAAGCAAAACCCGTCAACCGCCGGCGATATACTTACTGAACCCGGTCGCTCACTTTTCATACTGAGTTTGTGCGATAAGAATGGCGAGGTCGCCATCCCATGCCGATTCGCCGTCTCGATCCGCTGCTCATCGACCGCATCGCCGCGGGCGAGGTGATCGAGCGCCCGGCCGCGGCGGTCAAGGAGCTCGTCGAGAATTCGCTCGACGCCGGAGCAACGTCGATCGAAATCGCCATCGAGGCCGGCGGCCGGCGCCTCATCCGCGTGACCGACGACGGGCGCGGCATGGACGGCGCCGACCTCGCGCTTTCCGTTGAGCGCCACGCGACCTCGAAAATCCCCGACGGGAATTTAAGCGCCATCGCCACCTTCGGATTCCGCGGCGAGGCGCTGCCCTCGATCGCCTCCGTCTCACGGCTCGAAATCCGCACCCGGGCCGCAGGCGCCCCGACGGCGCTTAAGCTCGTCGTCGAGGACGGCGCGAAGAGCGCGGTCGAGCCCCGCGCCGGCCCGGTTGGGACGCGGGTCGAAGCGCGCGACCTTTTCGCCGCCACCCCGGCGCGGCTCAAGTTCCTCAAGTCCGACCGCAGCGAGGCTCAAGCCGTCGCCGACGTCGCGCGTCGGCTCGCGCTCGCCCATCCCGCCGTTCGCTTCGTCTTGGCGACCGACATCGGCGCGGGCTTCGACTGGCTTGCCTGCGGGGCGGGCGATGCGGGCCGCGCGGAACGTCTGCGCCAGGCGCTCGGCGACGAGTTCGCCGCAAACTCGCTCGCGCTCGCCGCCACACGCGAGGGCGTCGCGCTTGCCGGCCGCGTCGGCCTGCCGACCTTCAGCCGGCCGAACGCGCTCTCGCAGTTTGTCTTCGTCAACGGCCGGGCGGTGCGCGACAAGACGCTCGCCGGCGCGCTGCGGGCGGCCTATCTCGATTTCCTCCCCGCCGACCGGCACGGCGTCGTAGCGCTTTTCGTCGAATGCGATCCGCGCGAGGTGGACGTCAACGTGCATCCGGCGAAAGCCGAAGTGCGCTTCCGCGATTCGGGCCTCGTGCGCGGGCTTGTCGTCGGCGCGATCAAGGAGCGCCTCGCCGCCGCGCTCCACCGCGCCTCGACGACGGGCGGGACGGCGACCGTCGTCGCGATGCGGCCGCCGCAATCCAGACGCCCGATCGCGTCGCCTCGCGGGGGCTGGGATTGGCGCGCCTCCCCTGCCGCGCCGCGGCTCGCCGAGCCCCGCCACCGCGGCTTCGCCGAGTTCGCGCCCGCGGCGGCGGTTCCGGCCGCGCTGCCTCAGAACCATGACCTTGCCGAGCCGCTCGGGGCGGCGCGCGCGCAAGTCCACAACGCTTATATCGTCGCCGAAACCGCCGACGGCCTCGTCATCGTCGACCAGCACGCGGCGCACGAACGCATCGTCTACGAGAAGCTCAAGCGCCAGCGCGATGGGAAAGGCGTCGAGCGGCAGGCGCTGCTGCACCCGGTCGTCGTGGATCTCGATCCGGACGCCGCGGCGCTGATCGAGACACATGCTGAAGAGCTGGCGGCGCTCGGCCTCGTGGTCGAGGCCTTTGGTCCGGGGGCGGTGCTGGCGCGCGAGGCGCCGGCGGTCATCGCGCAAGGCGACCTCGAGGCCCTCGTGCGCGACCTCGCGGCGGACCTCGCCGCCGAGGACGGCGCGCAGAGCCTTGAACGACGGCTCGACCAGCGCCTTGCGACCTTTGCCTGTCACCACTCGGTGCGCTCGGGCCGGCGGCTCAAGCCCGAGGAGATGAACGCGCTCTTGCGCGACATGGAGGCGACGCCGGGCGCCGGGCAGTGCAACCACGGCCGACCGACCTACGTCGAGCTCAGGCTTCAAGACATCGAGCGGCTGTTCGGGCGGCGGTGAGCGCTCTGGCGGCTGCAAAACGGCGGCCATTCCCTTATGGCCGGATAAGGAGGATCGCCTCGATCTCGACCATGATGCCGTTCGGCAGCGAACCCATGCCGACGGCCGAGCGCGCGTGACGGCCGGCGTCCCCGAGCGCTTCGACGAAGAGATCGGAACAGCCGTTGATGACCTTCGGGTGGTCGGTGAAATCGGGCTCCGAATTCACCATGCCGAGAAGCTTCACGACCGCCTCGATGCGCGACAATTCACCCATTGCCGACTTCGCCACCGCCAGAAGCTGCAAGCCGGTCAGCCGCGCCGCTTCCTGGCCTTGCTCGATCGTCGCATCTTTTCCGAGCCGGCCGACGACGAAGCTGCCGTCCGGGCGCCGCGGCCCCTGCCCCGAAAGGAAAAGAAGGTTACCCGCCCAGCGGTAGGGGACGTAGTTCGCCATCGGCGTCGGCGTCTCGGGAAGCTTGAGCCCAAGAGCGGCAAGTCTTTGCTCCGGCGTGTCGGCCATTTTCCTCTCCTCAAGCGTTGGAGCCGTTCCACCAGCGGCCGTTGACGACGACGCCGCTCGCGACGAGACGCTGGTCGCCAGTCATATGCTCGCCTGTGGAGTCGACGTAGTCGAACGCGCCCTGCTTATGCGCCAGGATCGAGGCTTCGCCAACGCCGCCTGGCTTGAGCGCCCCGAGGTCCGTGCGCCTGAGCGCTCTCGCCGGCGACTCGGTCGCGGCGCGGAGAATGTCGTTCAATCCCATGCCCAGACAAAGGAATTTCGACATCGTCGTGAGGAGGTCGAACGCCGGCCCGTCGATGCAGAGCGCATGGACGTCGCTCGAGATACAGTCCGGCACGAAGCCGTTGGCGAGCATGGTCTTTGCGGTCCTGAACGAGAACGAGCCCATGCCGTGGCCGATGTCGAATATGACGCCGCGCTCGCGCGCCTCCAGCACCGCCCTTCGCACGCCGCCGTCCGCTGTCGAGGGATTGTTGGGGAACGGACGAAAGCAATGCGTGAGGATATCCCCTTC
>DATJXI010000342.1:0-2961 GCA_035500275.1 Roseiarcus sp.
GCGCACCCATTCGCGCCAGGTCGCTTCCCAATCCAGCTTGGCCCCGGACGGCGAGGACATGGACCAATCCCGCATCGCCTCGCCCTCCGCGTCGATGTCGCTCTCACTTAGGCCAGCCGAGCGCGCGAAAGCCCGCATTGGTTCCGTAGGCTGGAAATCCAGCGAGAGGCGATAAGCGGGCGCGAGGGCGGGCTTGCCCGGCGGAACGATCGCATCAAACTCGCGCGAGGCGTGGCTTGGCCACTGACTTGGCCGCGGCCATCCACGGCGGTTTCCAAGTTGCTTGACCGGAAGTCCCCTGGGGTTGCCACCCGGGCGGGATCGTTCAAAGGCGTTCCATGCGCGCCATTCCGGCGATCCCTCTTCGATGAACACGCCGCATTCGTCCTTTGGCGCGCTCGCCGCCGCGCCCGAGCGGCGGCCGTCACGACGCTTGCGCGCATCCCTGATGGCATCGGCAAGCCATCCCGCGCCCCAAGTTTTGAGCGGGGATCCCAAGGCCGGAAGGCGTTGGCGTACGGTCGGCAAGAC
This sequence comes from Roseiarcus sp., assembly GCA_035500275.1. Classification (GTDB taxonomy): domain Bacteria; phylum Pseudomonadota; class Alphaproteobacteria; order Rhizobiales; family Beijerinckiaceae; genus Roseiarcus. The sequence goes on from DATJXI010000342.1 coordinate 532, forward strand.
GTCGAGCTCAAGGTAGCACCCCTCGTCGAGAAGGGCCTTGATCGCCGAGACATTCGTGCAGCCCGCAGAGATCGATCCGGGCGCTGCGTTTCTCAACTCATTGCCAAGCCTCTCATCGTCGATAGACGATGATGATTCTGTCTCTGATTCTGTCTCTGAATCTGATTCTGGGGGTGTTTCAGAAACGTCCGATGAAACGTTTCCTGAAGCGTTTCCTAAGCGCTCCATCCGCCGCCCCCGGAATCGTTGCACCCGCGCCGTCGAGACGTCAGATTTGTATTGGCGTGCGTCCCAGGCGTGCGGCCGAAGGCCGCAGTCAGCGTCATCGAGCAGTCCAGCTGCGATCAGCGCCGCAATTAGCTGTTTCGCCGATTTCTCCCGCATTCTCAACGCGAACGCGATATCCGTCAGCGTCGGCAGAGCGCCATCGTTTCGGCTCGCCAAGCACAAGAGGTTGACCCAAGTCCGAAACAACGAATCGGACAAAAGTTGCACCTTCGGATGGTCAAGGGCGCTGTCATAGAATCGAAACCAGCGCTCGCTCATGGCTCGAAATTCGCCCTTCTTGCCGCGGCGCAAATGGCGCGCATTGCCTCCTGACTTGATCTGAATTCGCCTCGCTTTTCGCCGCCAATCCAGGCGTCATGGACGCCCTTTCGGCAGTGAATTTCGCCGAGCAAAGTCCGGCCGTCATAAACATACGAGTCGCCGTCAGGCGTGCGCTTCCGGGATCGCCGAGCGCCCTTCTCCGATGGAGCGCTCATCGGCTCGCCTCCGGGAAGGCATGCGCCGCGAGGAGGCGTGCGCGTGTAGTTGCCAGGCGATGTCGCTTCGCGACGAAGCGGGCTTGAAGCTCTGAGCAACTTGCGCTATCGGAGTAACCAGACGCGCCGGGAAAGTTCGTCTGCGGAGGCTCGCCGCTGTTCGGACAGCGCGCGAGCCTCACCGTATTTCGTCGCTCCATCTGTTCACGCCGCCGATGACTCTAACGCGGGCGAGCAACTCGCGGCTTCCCGCGCGCGCCGCCAGGCGCCGGCGGCCTCCCGGCTGATTAGAACGCGCTTCCCTACGCGCATGACGCGCGGGCCTTCGCCGGCAGCAGCAATTTCGAAGTATTTGGACTGAGAGAATCCGTGACGGCGGCAGAACTCGGGGATAGTGAAGGCGTCGCGGTCTTCGATTTGCATCCGTATCGCTCCTTGCGAGTGGAATTGGAGAGCGACGGGACACTAGAGGCACAATCGTCCGCTGCCACGAATGAAAAACGGTAGTTCACTGGTGAAAAGCCGTTCTTCACCCGTCCGCTTTCCCGGAACGAGCGTGCCCTACAACTCGAGCCGCGCCTTCAATTCATCGTCGAGATCGAAGTCGTTGAAGTCAATCGCGACGGGGACGGTCCAGGTCTCAGGCACTTTCGCCATGATCGAACGATCGAGTATCGGAGACCGCGCACCCGCGGGCGTGAATTCCTCTCCCCATGCGCGAATCAGCTCGGCCAGCGACACGAATCCGGCGAACTCGCGCTGCCCATAAAAGCTCTCGTACCCGGCGAGCGACCATGCGGCCCACAAATGGACCACGGGCAGATATTCTTGCCAAACCTTTTGTAAGTTGCGTTGTCCGCGTGGATCATCTATCTCATTTGTTTTAAGCATCAGCCGAAAGGCTTGGTGTAAGCCAACGCTTCTCTTCCGATACTTTTGATGGCAGATAAATGGGATCAGCAGCGCGTCGCCGGCAAGGCCACCAGCAAGGGCGGCCCGCTGAGGCGTTTCAGCTCGCGGCGATCGATTGCGACGCACCGTGCGGAACGCCTTGGCCTTCAGACCGTCGAACGACAACGACGCAAGCGCCAGCTCGAGAAGCTGAACCGCCTCGGCCGGCTGCAGGGATGTATGCAACCGCCTGTCGATCACGCTTTTCGCCGCATTGCCGAGCATTGCATCAGAAAACGCCTCTCCGCTCTCCTGATCGCGCGGAAAGAACATCGCCGCCTGCACGACGATATAGTGCGCGAACCAATTATTGTCGGCGGAGTCACGTTCATCCATTGCCATTTAGTCCCGGGTGCCGATGGCCGCGACGTTGGAAAGCACAACCGTTCCGAAGGACGGTGCCCGGCTACGGATCTGCTCGGCGACATAGGACGGCGCCAGGTGCGCGTAGTGTCGTTCGGTCATGCGCGTGTCCGCGTGGCCAAGGTTCTTGGCGACCACCTGCAACGGAACGCCGGCCATGACGTAGTGCGAGGCCGACGTGTGCCGCAAAATGTGAAAGCCGGCCGGCTTGATCCGCGCCGCCGCGCAGGTCTCGCGCATCGGCCGAAGCTGATGCGCCGATCCCCATCCCGCGCCGTCCGCTCGCCTCAGCATCAATTCGTCGACCGGGCGACCCGCCGTCGCCTCCAAAAAGAACCGCCGGCCCTCTTCG
>DATJXI010000343.1:0-7036 GCA_035500275.1 Roseiarcus sp.
GCCGGGCGGGGCGGCCGAGCCGAGGCGCAAGGCGGCGTAGACCCGCGCCCTTGTCAAAAGCAGGACGTCAATTCATGGAGGCGGGCTGCCCATGTTCGGCGCCGATCTCACGGGACCCCGTTACTCATGACTTATGCGAACATCGTCGTCGAAACGCATGGCCGCGTCGGCTTCATCCGATTGAACCGTCCGCAGGCGCTGAACGCCCTCTCGAGCGCGCTCATCGAGGACCTCAACGCGGCGCTTCACGCCTTCGACGCGGACCCCGTCATCCACGCGATCGTGCTGACCGGCTCGGAGAAGGTGTTCGCCGCCGGCGCCGACATCAAGGAGATGCAGGACAAGAGCTTCGCCGACGTTTTCCTCGAAGACTTCATCTCGCGCTGGGAGAATATCGCGAAGAGCCGCAAGCCGATCATCGCCGCGGTCGCGGGCTTCGCGCTCGGCGGCGGCTGCGAGATCGCCATGATGTGCGACTTCATCCTCGCCGCCGACACGGCCAAGTTCGGCCAGCCGGAGATCAAGCTCGGCGTCATGCCGGGCGCAGGCGGCACCCAGCGGCTCACCCGCGCCGTCGGCAAGTCGAAAGCGATGGAGATGATTTTGACGGGCCGCATGATGGACGCGGCAGAGGCCGAGCGCTCGGGGCTCGTCTCGCGCGTCGTGCCGGCCGCATCGCTCATCGAGGAGGCGCTGAAGACGGCCGAGACCATCGCCTCGCTCTCGGCGCCCGCCGTCTATGCGGCGAAGGAGGCGGTCAACCGCGCTTACGAGACGACGCTCGTGGAAGGGATACGCTTCGAGCGGCGCATCTTCCACTCGCTGTTCGCCACCGAGGACCAGAAGGAGGGCATGCGCGCCTTCGCCGAGAAGCGCCCGCCCAAGTTCACTGACAGGTGAGGCGAAACCAAGCCGCAGCTTTGCTTTTGAACGCGTGCGGCTTAGACGAACCCACTCGCGTCCTTGCGACCCCGGACTTAAGATCCGGGGGGCCGTGGCGATCCAGGAGATCGTGGGTCGCCTGACGTTCCCCTGGACCGCCGCGTCGGCCTTCGGCCTCCTCGTGGGGACGCTTTGTTGCGAGTTGCATCCGATCCGATTTCCTTGTTGTCTCCCAATCCCGACGAAGGACTTTTCGACCGTCGAGTCACCCTGGCACGGCTTCTGCTAAACGGAAGAAAATGGCGACTCGGCCGAATTGCGGCCGCGTCGGGGCTGGGAGTTGTCTGGCCAGCGGACTCTCATCGCCCTTGCATCGCCCTTGCGGGGCGTCGGCGGCGATCGATGAACAGAGTTTTGGCCCGGATCATCCCAATGTGGCGGCCGGCCTCAGCAATCTCGCGGCCCTTCTCAATAGTACGAACCGCCTCGCCGAGGCTGAGCCGCTGATGCGCCGCGCGCTGGCTATCCGGGAAAAGAGCTACGGTCCGGATCATCTGGATGTGGCGAATAGCCTCAACGGGACAGGAAACGCCGAACAAGGACGTCGAATGAATGCTTTCTTTGGCCTGTCATTCCCGGCGGCCGCAGGTCGACCGGGAATCCAGGGAACTTGGCAGGGTTTGTCTTCGCTGGATTCCAGATCGGTTCCCCCCGGATCGCAGTCCGGGGGCCATCCGGAATGACAAGAACCGAAGCCTCAGGCCGGCGCGAGCGCCTCCAGCGCTGTTTTCGCCTCTCTCAGGTCGAGCGTGTCGAACCCTTCCGTGAACCAGCCGTAGACCGGCGCGATGAGTTCGCGCGCCTCGCGGCGCTTGCCCTGCTCCGCCCAGAGCTGCGCCATGCTCGTCGCGGCCCTTAGCTCCCAAGATTTCGCGCGCTGCCGTCGCGCAAGCGTGAGCGCGCGCTTGAAATCGCCTTCGGCCTTCGCTTCGTCCTTGTCGGGCTTGGCCAATGCGATCTCGCCTGCGATGCGAAGGGTGTCGGATTCGCACCACCTCTCCCCGGTCCCCTCGATGATCTTCGCCGCATCGTCGAGCCGGCCGCGCGCGTCGTCCCAACGTTGAAGCCTCGCATAGGCTTTCGCCAGATAGGCAAGCAGGTGCGGGGTCAATAGCGTCGCGCCGCTCGCCTGATAGGCGGAGAGCGCCGACGTCAGGAGCTTGATCGCGGTCTCCGCATCGCCCGCGGCGGTCAAGACAAGCCCTTGCAGCATGAGGCCGAAGGCGTTGTAGAAGGGCTCCCCCTTCGCATCCGCTAAGGCGACCAACTCATCGGCGTGGTCGCCCGCGACCGCATAGCGCCCGCAGCCGAAACAGGTCCATGCCGCGAAGATGAGGTTGTTGCCGAGCGTAAAGGCGTGGCCGAACTCGCGCGCCGATTTGAGCGCCAGCGCCGCGTCCGCCAGCGCCGCGTCGGGATAGCCGAGGGCCCACAAGGCCGCGCCGCGGCCGGAAAGCGCCGAGCTCCAGTGATCAGCGCCGTATCGCGTGGCTGCGTGGTCCTGCGCAGGGCTGAACAGCGCGATCGCTTTGTCGAGCGAGGCGCGGCTCGCTAGCAAGTCGCCGGCGAAGAGCTGGCTGAGCCCCACGGCCCGGAGTCCGGCGATGAGCTCGCCTTTCGCCCCGGCGCGCTCGGCGAGCGACAGGCACTGGGCGGCCAGCCGCTGGGTCCCCTTGCCTGCGGACGCCACCACGCTCGCCACCCAGAAACCATGCAGCGTGGTGAAGAGCGCGAGCGGATCCTCAACCGGCTCTCCAAGCGAGCCGGCGCGCTCGATCAGCTCAAGGGTGCGCGACAGCGCCGCCTTTGCTTCCGGCGACGCAAAGCCGCGGCGAAGCTGCAGCGTGCTGGCGAGGCCGATCTGGGAGGCGATCTCCTCGCGGCGAAGAAGGGGCGTGCTCGGATGCGCGGCGATCTGGGCGAGCGCCTGAGAGAAATGGGATTCGGCTTCGACGAGCGCCGAACGCTTGAGCGAACGCCGCCCGGCCTTCCCCCAGAGAGCGGCGGCCTTCTCCACGAGACCCGCTTCGGCGCAATGCCGCGCCAGCGTCTCCGGCTGGGTTTCGCCCACCTCCGGAAACTGGGCTTCGAGAGCTTCGGCAATGCGGGCGTGCAGCGCCTGCTTTCTTTCGCGCAGGAGCGCGCCATAGGCGATGTCCTGCAGGAGCGCGTGCTTGAAGAGATACGTCGCCTTCGGAGGCGTTCCTTCGCGGAACATCAACCCGGCTTCGACGAGACGCTCGAGGGCGGCCTCAAGCTCGCCGGGCGGCGTATGGGCGACCGCGGCCAAGAGCCCGAACGGCGACTGCCGCCCGATCGCCGCGGCGATCTGCGCCGCCTCCTTGGCGGGCCCAAGCCGATCGAGCCGCGCCATCAGCGAGTCCTGAAGGCTGGCGGGAACCGCGACCTTCCCCGGGCTGCGGGCGGGGGCGGCGCCGCCGTCGCGCTCCGCCTCAATGACGGCCTTGGTCAGCTCCTCGGCGAAGAGCGGAACGCCGTCGGCGCGCCGGACGATCTCGTTTCGCGCATCCGGCGCCAACCCCTGGCCGCGTGCGACATCGTCGATCATGGCGCCGATGACGGGAGGCGCGAGGCGCGCGACGGCAACCTCTGTAACGTGGTTCTGGTTGAGCCACGGCGCCTCGATCTCCGGCCGGTACACGACAAGATGCAGCACGCGAAGGGTCGCTATCCTCTCGACGACCCGACCGAGCATCTCCACTGTCGTGGGATCCGCCCAGTGCGCGTCCTCCAGGATCATCAAGGCGGGCCCGTTTCGGGCCACGGCCTCGATCTGCCCGATGAGCGCATTCATCACGCGCCGCCGGCGTCGTTCCGGCTGGGAGATGTCCAGCGACGGGTAGCGTCCGTCGTTCTCGAGCGACAGCAGGTCGGCGAGCAGCGCCGCGTCCTCACGCGAGGTGTGCGTCGCCGCGAACATCGCGTCGAGTTTGTCGAGCTTGACCTTCGGCGGGTCGTCGCCCGCGAAGCCCGCGAGGCGCTGCATCTGGACGATGACCGGATAAAGCGCCGTGTTCAGGTGTTGCGACGAGCAGTAGTAGCGAAGCCGCATCTGCGGCTCGTCGGCGATGGCCTTGAGGAACTCGGCTACGAGCCGCGACTTGCCCACGCCCGCCTCGCCGTGAACGAGGGCGACCTGCCCTTCGCCCGCTTTGGCCCTCTCCCAGAGGCGCAGAAGCAATTCGACCTCCCGCTCGCGCCCGACGAAGGCGGTGAGCTTCGAGCCGCGAAGCGCCTCGAAGCGGCTCTCGACCGCGCTGCGCGCCAGGACCATCCAGGCTCGCGAGGGGGCCGAAATCCCTTTGAGCTGGGAGATCCCGAGGTCCCTAAGTTCGAAGAGCGAGCCCAAGAGGCGTCGCGTATCGTCGGAAATGACAACGCTGTCCGGCTCGGCGATGGTCTGCAGCCGCGCGGCGAGATTCGGCGTCTCGCCTACGACCCCGCGCTCCTCGGCTGCGCCCGATCCGATGATGTCGCCGACGACGACGAGCCCTGTCGCGATCCCGACCCGGACGCGCAGCGCCTCGTGGGCCGCGGTCTTGAGCTTCTGCACGCCGTCGACAACGGCGAGCCCCGCCTCGACGGCGAGCTCGGGGTCGTTCTCATGCGCCTCGGGATAGCCGAAATAGGCAAGCGCGCCGTCGCCGAGATATTTGGCCACGAAGCCGCCATGGCTTTCGATCGCATCGGCGCAGCAGCGGTTGAAGATGGCGATGACACGGCGCATGTCTTCCGGGTCGAGCTTCGCCGTGAGCGCCGTCGAGCCGACGAGGTCGCAAACGAGCACGGTCAGGTGACGCCGCTCCGCGCCTTGCGCGTCGGCCGGCGGGGCGGGTTGCGGCGCTGACGGGACCGGGCGGGCCGTCAGCTCGGCGATCGCCGCAAGCAGCTTGCGCCGGCGCCCAACGGACTCGACGCCAAGATCCCGCAGGTCCTCCGCAGTGAGTTTCGGCAGGACTTCGAAATCAATGTCGTGCTTGCGGAAGGCCGGCTCGTACTGAGCGAGGCCAAGCCCGCGCAGCCACTTCCCAATGTCCACGCGCGCCCCTCGATCACGTTCGCAGTATGATCCCTCGCCCGAATTCGCATGTCCAGCGGGCGCGATTCAAAGCAAGAACGTTCTGATCGCCGCGCCGACCGCGCGCAGGTCTTTCCAGCCCTCGTAGACGGGCGGCGTTTCGTCCGGAAGCCCGAAGAGGCCGGAGACGGCTGTGCGGGCCGAGCGGACGGAATATTCCATCGTGAACATCGTGTCTTTCGGGATCTCGCAGAACTGGCCGATGAAGGCGAAGTTCTTCGCTCCGTCCGGAATGACTTTCGGCCGATCGGCCTTGCGCCTCACCATCCAGACGCTGCCGGCATAGGGGAGAACGCACGGGACGCAGTCAGAAGACGCCAGGATCGCTGGCAGCTTGTCGCCGAAGCCAAATTCGAGGACGGTCTCCTTCAGGATCTCCGACCCGCTGCACTCGTGCATGGCCTTGCCGTTAACGTGGCGGCCCGCCTCCATCGGGTGGATTCCATAGCCCCACCAGACCTTAGTCAGTGGCGACTGGCCGGCGAAATGCGGCTCTGGAAATGGCGCGACCGTGATCAGCCAGGGCGAATCGACGAGCGTAACGAGCCCGGTCTGCCGCGAGCCGCTGTTGGTCCGCATGGCGAGACATTCGTAGAAGGTCGGCTCATAGGTTGTGACCGTGAAGGTCACCCACATCGCATGGGGCACGATGTCGGGCCCGAAGAACGCCTCCGGCTTTCCAAACTCGGGATGGGTCGCTGCGATTTTGGCCCAAAGAGCCCAGCTCCTGCCGGGCGGATTGCGCTTCTGCGCCGCCGACGTCATCGACCCGATCGTCATGTCGGCGACTTGCGACCCGAGCGTCATGAGAACGACATCGTGTTCGGGGTCGACAGCAACAGTGCGGTCACCGGCTCCGCTCTTCACGCTCATGGACGTCGCCGCGACGGCGCCGGCGTTGGAGTCGAACTCGACGTCGTCAACGAACGCGTCGGTCTCGAAACTCACGCCCTGCCCAACGAGCCAATCGTGCAGCGGCGCGGCGACCGAGTCGTACTGATTCATGCGCATGCGCCAGACCGAGGTCATCGACAGGACATCGGGCAGGACGTGGAGGAATCTCACGAGATACCGGCGCATCTCGATCGCGCTGTGCTCGGGGAGCGGCCCCATCATTGAAGACCAGGCGATCCAGAACTCGGACTCGTAGAAATGCAGACTGAAGAAGTCAGAGATCGGCTTGCCTTCGAGCGAAGCCTCGGATCTCAGCAGCAGCAGGAGGAGATTGACCCTGTCCGCGAAGCTTACGCCAAAATGCTTCGACGACACGACACGGCCCGCGGCGTCGAGAAGTCGGGCGCCATCCTCGTAAGGGTAGGTCCGGTTGAATTCGAGGACGTCCTCGTGAATGGATTCCTGCCGATCGCTCACTGACCGAAAATGGGAGAACAAGTCGTAGGTGCAGCGGTATTCCCGGTCGAGAATGCGCGTCGCCGGCAACACATAGCCGAAGCCCGGCGGCGTCGGCGTTCCCGGGCCCGTCTTCATGGCCTTCGTCATGGCGCCGCCGAACCCCGCCTCGGCCTCATAGATGGTGATCTTCTCAGGCACCACTCCGGCGTCTTTGACGAGGTAAACCGCCGCAGCAAGCGATGCGATGCCGGAGCCGACGAGATGGGCTTTGGCGGGAAGGCTGACTCTGGCGTTCATCGCCGACTCCCCCTGGAGCAAGATTACTCTACTAAAAAGAATAATGCCTCAGCGCCGCGAATGAATTGATGCTCGTCAAGGGTTCGACGCGAATTGTCTTGCCGGCGTCTTGAGGATGGGCTGGCAAAATCGTCCTTCGGCCCCCATGATATCCGGACCGCCGGAGGAACCCCCATGCCCGACGACGCCCAGTCTCTGGAGGAAGTGACGCGTCCGCTCGACCTCGATCCAGAGCGGGCCGAGCGGGTCGACCGGTCGCACTACGCGATCGTGGACATCGGCTCGAACTCGGTCCGGCTCGTCGTCTACGACCAGCTCGGCCGCGCGCCGATGCCGCGCTTCAAC
>DATJXI010000344.1:0-14850 GCA_035500275.1 Roseiarcus sp.
AGAGGATCAACGCCCACCAATAGTCGAGGCCGACGAGCTTAAGGAGGAAATAGGCGGCGAACGCGCCCATCATGTAGAAGGCGCCGTGCGCGAAATTGACGATCGTGAGCATGCCGAAAATGACGGCGAGGCCGAGGCTCAGAAGTGCGTAGAACGAGCCGTTGATGAGGCCGATCAGAAGCTGGCCGTAAAGCTGCGGCAGGCTGATGGCATGGCCGAAGATGTTCACCTCCCGCCTCCTTCGAGCCAGTGAGCTAGGTCCCCTCCACCGCCCTTCGGGCGGTCCCCCTCCCCCGCTTCGCGGCGGAGGGGGAAAACCGGGACCGCCATCCTCCCCTGCGAATCGGAGGGCGGGGACCATGCGGAGCATGGTGTAAGGGGCAAGCGCGACTTGAGCCCGGAGAAGAGAGCGGCGGCCATCATCATACCCCCAAAGCCTCGTGCAGCGCGGCCATTCTGCCCTCGAGTTCGGAGTTCAGGAATGAATCGATGATGCGCCCGTGCTCCATCACGAAAAACCGGTCGGCGAGGGTGGAGGCGAAGCGGAAGTTCTGCTCGACCAGCAGGATCGTGAAGCCCTCGCGCTTGAGCTCGGAGATGGTCCGGCCGATCTGCTGAATGATCACGGGCGCGAGCCCTTCCGTCGGCTCGTCGAGCATGAGGAACCGCGCGCCGGTGCGGAGAATTCGCGCAATAGCGAGCATCTGCTGCTCGCCTCCCGACAGCTTGCCACCGCCGCTCGTGAACCGCTCGCGCAAGTTGGGGAAAAGCGCGAAGATGCGTTGCGCGTTCATCGCGCCGCCTTTCGCGATCGTCGGCGGCAGGAAAAGGTTCTCCTTGACCGTGAGGCTCGCAAAGATCGCCCGCTCCTCCGGGCAGAGCGCCACCCCTTGCCGCGCGATGCGTTCGATCGGGAGACGGATGAGCTCCTGGCCATTGAACAGCACCGAGCCTGTGCGCTTGCTGACGATCCCCATGATCGCCTTCAACGTCGTCGTCTTGCCCGCGCCGTTGCGGCCAAGCAGGGTCACGACCTCGCCTTCGCGCACATCGAGATCGACGCCGTGCAGGATGTGCGATTCGTTGTACCAGGCCTGCAGGCCCTTGACTTCGAGCACCGGCGCCGCTGCGGCGGCGGGCTTGGCGAGGTCGAACGCCGCCTCAGGCATGTCCGGCTCCCATATAGGCTTCCCTCACCTCCTCGTTTTCCGAGACCGTCCGGTAGTCGCCTTCGGCGAGCACGCGGCCGCGCGTCAAGACCGTGATGCGGTCCGAGAGGTTGGCGACCACCTGCAAATTATGCTCAACCATGAGAATCGTTCGGTTTTCGGAGACGCGCCGGATGAGGGCGGCGATCCGGTCGATGTCCTCGTGGCCCATGCCGGCCATCGGCTCGTCGAGCAGCATCAGCTCCGGCTCGACGGCGAGCGTGGTCGCAAGCTCCAGCGCCCGCTTGCGTCCGTAGGAAATCTCGCCCGCCTTGGAGTGAGCGAAGGAGGTCAGGCCGACGCTGTCTAGAAGCTCGAGCGCCCGGCCGTTAAGCGGGTCGAGCGTGGATTTCGAACGCCAGAAATCGAACGAGTCGCCGCGCTTGCGCTGCAGCGCGATGCGAACGTTCTCGAGCGCGGTCAGATGCGGAAAGACCGCCGAAATCTGGAACGAGCGGACGAGCCCGAGCCGCGCCACGTCCGCCGGCCGCATCGCTGTAATGTCGCGCCCGTTGAATTCGATTCGCCCCTCTGTCGGCGCGATGAATTTCGTCAGCATGTTGAAACACGTCGTCTTCCCGGCCCCGTTCGGCCCGATCAGGGCGTGGATCGTGCCGCGCTTGACGCGCAAGCAGACGTCGCTGACGGCGCGGAAATCGCCGAAGCTCTTGCTGAGGCCCTTAGTGAGGAGAATCTCGTCGGCAATCATTCCCGACCGTCGCGGCAGTTGCGTTTCCGCCCCATTGGCCGCCAGTCAAGCGATTGCCCGCAGGGATGTAAAGGCCAAAGTTGAGGCGTCCGAATGCGCTGCAAAGGCGCTTGGCCTCATGGTATGCCGCCAGGGCGGCGGTTGTGCAGCCGGCGCTCCCAGTCGAGCGCCTGACGCACGATCTCGTCGAGATTGTCGCGGCTCGGCCGCCATCCGAGCACGCGCTTCGCCTTCTGGGCGCGCGCGACCAGCACCGCCGGGTCGCCGGATCTGCGCGGCGACATGACGACATTGAAGTCGACTCCCGAGACGCGCTTGACGACCTCCACGACTTCTTTGACCGTCTGGCCGTGGCCATAGCCGCAATTGCAGACGACGCTTTCGCCTCCGTGTCGGAGATAGGCGAGCGCGGACATGTGCGCGTCGACAAGGTCGGTGACTTGGATGTAGTCGCGCACGCAGGTCCCGTCGCGCGTCGGGTAATCCTGGCCGAAGATCTCGAGCTTGGGATAGATCCCGAGCGCGGTCTGCACGCCGCGCTTGATGAGATGCGTCGCGTTGGCGGTGGATTGCCCGAGGCGCCCCTTGGGGTCCGCCCCGGCGACATTGAAATAGCGCAGCGCCACATCGCGGAAATCATGGGCGCGCGACGCGTCCTCCAGCATCCATTCGACCATCAGCTTTGAGCGGCCGTATGGCGAGATCGGCGCGAGCGGCGCCTCCTCGTCCACCGGGTCGGCCGAACTTTCGCCATAGACCGCGGCGGTCGAGGAGAAGATGAAATGCTTCACGCCGCCGCGGATCGCCGTCTCGATCAGCGTGCGTGCGTTCGATGTGTTGTTGAGGTAGTAGCCGAGCGGGTCGGCGACCGATTCGGGCACGACGATCTTCGCGGCGAAATGCGCGATGGCGTCGATGTCGTATTCCCGGATGAGTCTGGCGACCAGGTCGGCGTCGCCCGTGTCGCCGGCGACGAGCTTGACGCCCTCCGGCACCGCCCAGTCGAAGCCGGTGGAGAGATTGTCGAGAACGATCGGGGTCTCGCTGGCGTCGAGGAGGCCGAGCGTCATATGGCCGCCGATGTAGCCGGCCCCGCCCGTCACGAGAACGCTCATTTCGTCTTCCCAATCTCGGCCGACGCGCTTTTGCCCGCATGGCTTGCGCTCGCCGGAGCCGGTGAGCGATACCAGATTTCCTCGAATTGCACCCACCGCCCTCGCGGCGACGACCACGGAAATAGAAATATGAAAAAGCCCATCCGCAAAGCCGTGCTTCCCGTCGCCGGACTTGGCACCCGGTTCCTGCCGGCGACGAAAGCCATACCGAAGGAGATGCTCACGGTCGTCGATCGGCCGATCCTTCAGCACGTCGTGGACGAGGCGCGGGAAGCGGGAGTCGAGCACTTCATCTTCGTGACCGGCCGCAACAAGGGCGTCATCGAGGACCATTTTGATTCGTCCTACGAACTCGAGGACACGCTGAAACGGCGCGGCAAGGCGGCCGAATACGCCGCGCTGATGGCCGACCTTCCGGCGGCCGGCGCGACGAGCTTCACCCGCCAGCAGGCCCCGCTCGGGCTTGGGCACGCCGTCTGGTGTGCGCGCGAGATTGTCGGCGAGGAGCCGTTCGCCGTCCTTCTGCCCGACATGGTGACGAAGGAGGGGCCGCGCGGCGGGCGCTGCCTCGCCCAGTGCGTCGAGGCATATGATCGCTACGGCGGCAACATCATCGCGGTCGAGGAAGTCGCGCCCGAGGAGACGCGTCAGTACGGCGTCGTCCGGGTCGGGGCGACGGACGAGCACATGTTCGAGATCGCTGGCATGGTCGAAAAGCCGAAGGCTGGGACGGCGCCCTCGAACTTCATCATCTCCGGCCGGTACCTATTGCAGCCCGAGATTTTCCAGATCCTCGAACTCGTCGACAAGGGAGCGGGCGGCGAAATCCAGCTCACCGACGGCATGATCCAGCTCGCCCGCACGCAGAAATTCCATGGCGTGGCGTTCGACGGGCGAACTTACGACTGCGGCTCGCGCTTGGGGTTCCTCGCGGCCAATATCGCATTTGCGCTCGACAGGAGCGACATCGCGCCGGGCTTGAAGGCGGAGCTCAAGAGGCACGGCTTCGTCGCCTCCGCGAAGTGACGGCGGGGATTAACACGGGGTCGGAAGCTTCCTCAAGGTTAATCTCCGTTTAGGATATCCGGCGCAGACTTTGGCCGCATGGGATTGATGCACGCCGCCGCTCTGATAAAGTGGCCCATGATTCAGGACCAGGCAGGCGTCGTCCGTTCGGCCATTCGCACCATCGAGAATGAGCGGAGCGGGCTCGAAGCCTTGCAGCAGGCCATGCGCCGGACAAGCGACGACGGTCTCGGCGTCAGCTTTTCGCTGGCCGTCGAAGGAATCGCGGCGGCGCCTGGGCGCGTCATCGTGACGGGCATGGGCAAGTCCGGGCACATCGCGCGGAAAATCGCAGCGACGCTCGCCTCGACCGGACAGCCCGCGTCGTTCGTTCATCCGGCCGAGGCGAGCCATGGCGACCTCGGCATGGTGCAGAACGGCGACGTCGTTCTCGCCATCTCCTGGTCCGGCGAGACGGCGGAGCTGGCGGCGATCGTCACCTTCGCCAAGCGCTACGCGATTCCTTTGATTGCGATGACCGCGAATGCGGAAAGCGCGCTCGGGCGAGAAGCGGATGTGTGCCTTACACTGCCGAACGCGGTCGAAGCCTGCCCCAACGGCCTTGCCCCCACGACCTCCACCACGATGCAGCTTGTCCTCGGCGACGCGCTGGCCATCGCGCTCCTCGAGGCGCGGGGCTTCACCGCTCATGATTTCCGGGCCCTTCACCCAGGCGGCATGCTCGGGGCGAAGCTCAGGCACGTGCGCGAAGTCATGCACGCCGGCGAGCGCATTCCGCGCATCGACGTCAACGCGCGCATGAGCGAGGCGATCGTCGAAATGTCGACCAAGGGTTTTGGTTGCGTCGCCGTCTTCGAAGACGGCGACAAGTTGGTCGGGATCGTGACCGATGGCGACTTGCGCCGTCACTTGAAGGCGGAGTTCTCGCTGGAGACGCCGGTCTCCGAGGTCATGACGCAACGCCCGCGCACCATCGGCCCCGACGCGCTGGTCGCCGAGGCCCTGGAGCGCATCAGCCACAAGATTTCCGCTCTCCTGGTCGTGGATCGCGGGGCGGTCGTAGGCATCGTGCACTTCCACGATCTCTTGCGGATCGGCGCACTTTAGCCGTGCGCGCCGCGTTTCGCCGCCGGCGCCTGGCGCTGGCGGCGGCTTGAAGCGAACGGTCGGCCGCGTTAACTAGCTCGGCCGCCTAAATTTCTTGGAATGCGAAAACTGAGCCGTTGACGAGTCTTGCAGCCACATTCCCCCGATTCTCCGCTCGGGACAGCTTCTCGAGGGAACCGGAGCTCGGGCTCGATCCGCCCATTAGGTCAGGCGATGACCGTCTCGACGGCGCCGAACGACGCCGGGCGTCCTTAAGATGGCTGACGGGAGCGGCTTTGACAGGCATTTCGGGGGTGGCGCTGATCGGGGCCGCGCTCTACTTCGATCTCGACAGCCAGTACAATTTCGCCGAGAGCCCCGAATTCGCAACTTCGGCGCCGCCGTCCGAGACTGAGGGTGAGGGCGTCGCCTCCGGCAAGGGCGACAGGCTCTTGCGCCCGCTCGACATCGTCTCCGACAAGCAGACCTACACGGTCCCGACCACCATCAAGATCGGGGACAAGGAAGTCGTCAAGGCGAGGGCGTTCACGCGATTGCAGA
Organism: Roseiarcus sp.; assembly: GCA_035500275.1. Classification (GTDB taxonomy): domain Bacteria; phylum Pseudomonadota; class Alphaproteobacteria; order Rhizobiales; family Beijerinckiaceae; genus Roseiarcus. The sequence goes on from DATJXI010000344.1 coordinate 5,706, forward strand.
CGACCTTGGCCTCCGCCCCGACCGGGTTCGCCGACCTGGTCCCACCCTTCAACCCCTTGAAACTCACCAATCGAGCGGAGGTGGCCGACGCGCCGCCGGACCCCGGTCCAATGGAAGACGACGCGGAGGTCACTTTCCGAACCCAGGAGCTGACTCCTGGCGAGGCCGAAACCGCGGTCGGGGAACTCTCGCTGGCGGAGGCGCAGGCGCAGGTCGCCGAGACGCTGAAGCAGCTCCAGACCCCGAAAGCGCCCGATTTGACGCTCCCTCCGCAAATACTGCTAATGAGGACAAGCCGCGCCGCGCAGGACTCTCCTGTTTTGTCTTCGTACGCCGCGGCGGAGAACCCCGAGACGGGCGCAAACTTCGGGTCGATTGAAGTCCGCATGATTCCCGAGAATGTGACGGATGTCGCGAAAACGGTCAGCCCGGACGACGCCTCGCCCAAAGAGAGAATGGTTCAGTTGCGCCATGGGGAGAGCTTCGAGAATGTGCTGAAGGCCAACGGCGCGACGCCGGAGGACGAGTCCGCCATCGTGGCGGCTTTCAATTTCAGGCACGGCGAGTCGCCGGTCGCTGACGGGCAGAAAATCCTCCTGCTTCCGGAGGAGATCGCAGTCCGTGGAACGAAGCCTCGCATCGCCCGCATTGCTGTTTACGCCGAGGGGCAGCTGAAGGCGACCGTCGCGCTCACGGATGCCGGCGGCTATACGCTGGTGAAAGAGCACGCTCCGCTCATCGGACGCAGATCGAGGTCGGATGAAGAGCGATCGTCCGGCAACTTGAGCCTGTACGAAAGTCTTTACGAGACGGCCCTGAAGCAGGGGCTTCCGAAGCCGATCATAGATATTCTCGTACGAATTTTCGCCAATGACGTGGACTTCCAACGTTCAATGGCCCCTGGGGACTCCGTCGAGGCGTTCTATTCTCAACCTGATGATATCGATCCCCGACCAGAACTTTTGTTCGCCACGCTGACTGTGCGGGACCAAACTTTCAAATACTATCGCTTCCAGACGCCAGACGACAAAGCGGTCGACTATTACGATGAGAACGGGCGCTCGACCCGGAAGTTCCTGTTGCGAAAACCGATCGCGGAGGGGGAGCTGACCTCCGGGTTCGGGATGCGCTACCACCCAATATTGCATTTTACACGCATGCACACCGGAGTCGATTGGGCGGCACCGATCGGCACGCCCTGCTACGCAGCGGGCAATGGCGTCGTCATCAAGGCGGAATGGGATTCCGGCTACGGACGGCGGGTCGAAATCCAGCACCCGAACGGCTACGTCACGACATACAATCACCTATCCGGATTCGGCCGGGGAATCGCCCCGGGCCTGCATGTGACCCAGGGACAAGTGGTCGGCTATCTGGGACAGACAGGTCTGGCGACGGGGCCGCACCTGCACTACGAAATCATCATCAACGGGAATTTCGTGGATCCGATGGCGATCAAGCTCGCGCGTACCCGCGAGTTCGACGGAAAAATGCTGGCCGCCTTCAAGCGCGAGCGCGACCGCGTCGATCAGTTGATGGCGCAGGCGCCCGCAGCGACGGCCGAAACGATCGAGAAGCCCGTGAGCCAGAACGGAGGCGCGACGGCTCGCCTCAATTGAGGCTCCGTTTCAAGTCTCACTCGATCGCGGCGCAGACTGATGTGCTGCTTTGTCGGCGCCTTCTGCCTGTCCCGCACGCCTTGGGCTCGCTGCGAGTGCGGGAACGCTTTCGCGAAGGGTTTCGCCTTCGCCATCTTCTCACTTGCGAACACCGGCGCGTCGGAGACCTCGTCGAGGTCGGCTTTCATGTAGCCACGGCCCAGGCCGGCCTCCGGGCTCGAGCCGTTGCCGTCATGGAATAGGCTTGTTTCCTTCGCGGGATGCATTGAGATGAGGAGGCGGCTTGCGTCCCAGGCGCGCTGAGACGACGGTTGGGCCGAGGCCGCGCGTCCATGCAACCTCTCCAAGCGTTCATCCCAGTGTGGACGACACGCGAGCATAGAAGGAATTTCAGTAAGGGGAATGAAAATGCGGCTCTGTCGACCAAGGGTGTTTGCGGCCGTTTAAAGTACAGCAAACCCACGCATTAATGAGCCCTAACTTTGCCATCCAATTCGTTTTCCTCCATGCGCTGTGGTAGTCGGATGTCCTCATGGCGTTCCAGGAAGAGACAATGACGGCGGGTGCTGATAGTTCAGCTCGCTCGGGTCACCCCTCACCAGAGCGGCGTGGACGCGTCATCCAAATCCAGCCGCCGCTTGATCGCGAGGGCGCCTTTGCGCGCGCCCGGAAGCGATCCGCTCTCGTTCGATTCCTGCGTAAAGCGATCCTGATCGGCGTCACGAGCACGGTCGCAGCCATGATCGTGATCGCCATCTTCAACCCCTTCGCCACGAAATTCGGATCGCTGGGCTTTTCGGCGCTGTCGCTGGACGGATCCAAGATCGCCATGGAACGCCCGAAGCTGGCCGGCTTCCGAAGCGACGGGCAGCCCTACGCGCTGACCGCAGAGCGCGCGCTGCAGGACGTGAAAAATCCGACCAAGGTCGAGTTGCAAAAGCTGGTTGGGGAGATCGGGATGGCGGACGGCGAAACCACTCGTGTTCACGCGAACGCGGGCGTCTACGACAGCGCCAGCGAACGCATGAGGCTGTCTGGGGATGTCCGGATCGGGAACAGCAAGTTCGAAGTGTGGTTACGGACGGCGGACATCGATTTTAAGAGCGGGGTCTATGCGAGCGGCGAACCCGTTGAGGTTCATGTCGGGCAAAATGCGACCATCAACGGCGATCGGGCCGTCGCCCGGAATAACGGTCAGGAATTCACCTTCGAGGGTCACGTCAGGACCAGAATCACGCAGCAGGCAAATGCGGAAGCCGATGTGAAGAAAGACGATCCATGATGAGGCCATTGCGCCAGATTGCCTTCACGGCGTTTTCTCTGGCGATCTGGGTCGCTGCGGGATCGGCCGCGACGAAGCCGACGTCGCCTTCTCCGTCCGCGAGCCCGATTCAAATTCTGCCTGGAACGAGTTCGAAAGAGCCCATCTCCATCGACGCCGACAAGCTCGTCTACTACGACAAGGATAAGAAAGCCGTCTATTCGGGCAATGTCGTGGTGATTCAGGGCGACACCAAGATGACCTGCTCGGTCATGACCGTCTATCTGGATCGCTCTCCCGAGGCGGGGAGTAGCGCGCCCGCCGATAAACAAGCGGTGCCCGCGTCCAATACTGGCGTCAAACGGATCGAAGCCGCCGGACCGGTTACGGTCGTATCCAAGACGCAAGTGGCGACGAGCGACCACGCTACCTATGACAAGGCGGAGAACAAGGTCCAACTCATCGGGCACGTCACTCTGAGCGACGGCCAGAACGTAACGAAAGGCGACGAGCTGACCTACGATTTGAAAACCGGCCAGGCCACAGTCGATGCCGGGGGGTCAAAGTCGGGTCGCGTCCACGGCCAATTCACGCCGAACGCCGGCGCCGAGCCGGGCAAAGGCAAATAGATCGTGTTGGTCGCTAGCGCCGTCCAAATGAATAACGCGGGGAGCGCCGGCGCGTGACCGATGACCTTCGCGAAAGAATCGAAGCGCCTCGGCGCAAGTGGTTCGGGCGAGAGTCCGGCTCCGACGCGCTCTCGGTTGGATCGGTCGATCCTTCCACACGCCGAGGCATATTGGCGGTGCACAATTTGGGAAAGGGCTACCGCGGCCGGATGGTGGTGCAGGACGTCAGCCTGTTCGTGCGGCGCGGCGAAGCCGTCGGGCTTCTTGGTCCAAACGGCGCGGGGAAGACTACGGTCTTCTATATGATCACTGGCCTCGTCAAGCCGGATAAAGGATCAATCGAAATTGATGGTCACGACGTGACCGGCTTGCCGATGTTCCAGAGAGCGCGCCTGGGGGTTGGCTATCTCCCGCAGGAAGCCTCGATTTTTCGCGGACTCAACGTGGAAAACAACATCCGCGCGGTGCTTGAGGTGAGCGAATCGAACCGGGTCGCGCGTGAGGCGATGCTGGAGTCGCTTCTCGAAGAGTTCGACATCGCGCGGGTTCGGAAGGCGCCCTCGATATCGCTGTCTGGCGGCGAACGGCGCCGGTGCGAAATTGCGCGCGCCCTGGCCGGCAAGCCGTCTTTCATGCTCCTCGACGAGCCTTTCGCAGGCATTGATCCAATCGCTGTAGGCGACATCCAGGACCTCGTGCGGCATCTTAAGGGGCGGGGCATCGGCGTGCTGATTACCGATCATAACGTTAGGGAAACCCTCGGCTTGATCGATCGCGCCTACATCATTCACAGCGGGCAAGTCCTGACCGAAGGATCGCCCGAAGCGATCGTTGCGCATCCTGACGTCAGGCGCTTCTATCTCGGTGAAACTTTCCGGATGTGAGGCGCTTCGGGAGAAACGCGCTACTCGTCTTCCCCGAAACGGTTCGAAACAAGTTCGGCGAGCGCGTCGAGCGCTTCCCTGGCTTCGGCGCCGCAGGCGAAAACGGTGATCGTCGATCCAAGCCCTGCGCCCAGGGTCAGGATGCCCATGATCGAGTCCCCGCCAACGGTTTCTCCGCACCGCGTGACTCTGATTTCGGCATCGAAGCGATCGACGCATTGCACGAATTTCGCCGTGGCCCTGGCGTGGAGTCCCTTGCGGTTGACGATCAGCATCTCCCGAGACAAAAAACCCTCGTGCGCCAGCGCTGGAGGGCAGTCTTCCTCGGGGAGAGGATCGCTCATTTCCCCGCGAGGACCTTGCTGGCGATCGTGATGTATTTCCGCCCGGCCTCGCGCGCCTCCAACACCGCCTGATCGAGATCGACGCTCTCGCGTAGAGTCGCCAGCTTGATCAGCATCGGCAGATTGACCCCGCAAATGACCTCGATGCGTCCGCCATCCATAACAGAAATCGCAAGGTTCGACGGCGTTCCGCCAAACATGTCGGTCAAAATGACGACGCCTGCGCCGTCCTGAACGCGCGCGGCCGCGTTGAGGATGTCGGACCGGCGCTGCTCCATGTCGTCCTCGGGACCGATCGTGATTGTCTCGAGCTGCTTCTGGGGACCCACGACATGTTCTAAGGCCGCTCGGAACCCAGTGGCGAGCTGGCCGTGGGTCACTAGGACCATTCCAATCATCAACGATCCATCAGTCAACCGTTCGCTCGTCGTCACGCGGAGGCGAAGCGGCAACCTTCCTATTTTTGTGCACTGCGGCGCATTGTTCAAGCGGAATTCGTTTTCCGGCGGATGAACTTAAGGTCATCCTTTCGACGCAGTCCGCGACCGCAAGAGCTTGATCGGCCGCGCTTTCGCTGGAATTTGCCATTAGTCGCGGCACGTTGATCCCCATGAGGGACATCGTCGGCGCCGCGTCTGGCATCCTCGGCCAGGTCCGATCGCGTCCGCTGAGCTCAATCGTCAATCGCACGACCGCCGACGGCTCGTGCGCGACGCTCAGGAGCCCGGTCGCCCTGCGTTCAATAAGCCCCGCCGTTTGGATCGCTCCCGAAACGATAAGGCGTCCGCGGGAAGATTGAACATAGGCCCGGTCGTCGCCGATCAGGGCGGCGAAAACGCCGCTTCGTTTCGCCCGCGCGAGCAACGCCATGGCGAGCGCGCTCTTGCCGGAACCGGAAGGCCCGAGAATGAGCACGCCGCATTCTCCGTAGACCAGCGCGGTCGCGTGAAAGCCAGCGCCGGAATTGAACTCGGCCCCGATCACGTCGGAAAGGCCGGAAGGTCCACGACAAATCGAGCTCCCGCGCCGTGGCAGCTGGCGTCCCCAGCGTCTGCATCAGCCTTCCGCGCCAGGCCGCTTTCGATTGGGCGGTTCATGGCCCAGATGCGTCCGCCATGCGCTTCGACGATTTGTCGTGAGATGGACAATCCGAGGCCGGAATTCTGGCCGAAGCCCTGATTGGGCCGGTCGGTGTAAAACCGCTCGAAGATGCGTTCGAGCGCATGGGGCGGGATGCCAGGGCCCTCATCGTCCACCGTGATGACCACTCGCTCCTCTCCGTTTCCATCCGGCGACTTCTTCTGCCTCTCCAGGCGCACGCGAACCACGCCGCCCGGCTTCGAGAAGGAGCAGGCGTTGTCGATAAGGTTCGTCGCGACCTGCGCAAGGCGGGAGTCGTGGCCGAGCACGAAATAGTCAGCCTCCGCATGCTTGCCCCGACGCGTGGGAATGGACAATTCGATGCTCGCGCCGTCATTGCGCGGCGAATCTTGCGCCATCGCCACGACCGCGCGCAGCACCGCGGCGACGTCGACCGGGGCGGCCTCGCCTCGGGCCAACTCGGCGTCGAGCCTTGAAGCGTCAGAGATGTCGGAGATCAGCCGATCCAGTCGACGGACGTCATGCTGCATGATGTCGATGAGCCGGTCCTGCGGCGGGCCGGAACGAATTCGCGGCAGAGTTTCCAGCGCGCTGCGAAGCGAGGTAAGGGGATTCTTCAGCTCATGTGCGACGTCGGCCGCGAAGCTTTCGATTGCGTCAAGTCGATTGTAGAGCGCCTGCGTCATCTCTCTGAGCGCTCGCGAGAGGTGGCCAATCTCATCGGAGCGCGAGGTGAAATCGGGTATTTGCTGGCGAGATCGAATGCCGCGCCTCACGCGATCGGCGGCGTCAGCGAGCCTTCGAACGGGTTCGGCGATCGTGTTGGCCAGGGCCAAGGACAACACCAGCATGACCGCCGCCAGCACGCCGAAAAAGCGCAAAATGGCCTGCCGTTCCGACGCGATGACGCGGTCGATGTCTCCGCCCTGAGTCGAGAGCTGCAGCGCTCCCCGAATCGCCATCATATGCTGGATCGGCACGGCCACGGACACGATCGTTTCGCCCTCGTCGTTTATCCGCACCTCCGACTGGGTCTTTCCGCGAAGGGCGGCGGCGACCTCGGGCATTGCCTTGCCGTCAACCAGCCAGGAATCGCGATCGTGGTGAACGGCGGAACCCACAAAAAGCCCGCGGAGGGAGGCTATAGCTCGATCAATGAATCCGCGATGCTCCGCGGAAACGGGAAGATCGGATCGCAAAACGGCCCCGTGGGCGGAGAGTACGCGGGAGTCCAGGAGAAGCCGCCCCTCGCGATCGTAGATCCGCGCGCGGGTATGCGTCGGCGTCACGAGACGATGCAACACGGGCCCAACGCGTTCGGGATTGATGGAAAACTGCACCGCGTCGTCGTCACTCGGCGACGGCGGCGCGCTCTGGCCCGGAGCGAGCTGGAGCAGCTTGTCCGGATCGACCGTGATCGTGTCCGTGTCAACCGCCGCCGAGGCTGCGATTGCAGCCGAAATGATGTCCGCCTGAGTGGTCAAGCTCTGGACCCGGGCGGCAATGATGTCGGCTCGAAACTGATTGAGGAACAGGAACCCGACCGCCAGCACCACAAGGCCCCCGAGATTGAGGACCACGATCCGGCGGGTAAGCGACGACGAAAAATGGGCGGTTAGGAAATGTGAGACGCGACTAGCCAGAAGCCGCAGGCCGCGCAGCCGTCCGCGCGCCCTCGGGGGAGAGGTTGCGAAATTGCGTCCGCGATGCGTTTCAGCCTTCATGACCCCATTGGGCCCGTCAGCCTTCCTTGAAGCGGTAGCCGACGCCGTAGAGCGTCTCGATCATCTCGAACTCAGGCTCGACCACCTTGAACTTCTTGCGCAGTCTCTTGATGTGGCTGTCGATGGTCCGGTCGTCCACATAGACTTGGTCGTCGTAGGCGGCGTCCATGAGAGCGTTGCGGCTTTTGACGACGCCCGGTCGCTGCGCCAGCGCCTGCAGTATAAGAAACTCGGTAACCGTCAGCGTGACGGGCGTATTATCCCAGGTGCAGGTGTGTCGCTCCGGGTCCATCTTAAGGCGTCCCCGCTCGAGGATCTTGGCCTCGCTCTCTTTTTGTGACGCCGCGTCCTTGGGCGCCGCGCGCCGGAGAATTGCCTTGACCCGTTCGACCAGCAGCCGCTGTGAAAACGGTTTTCGGATGAAGTCGTCGGCGCCCATCTTGAGACCAAACAGTTCGTCGATTTCCTCGTCCTTGGACGTCAGAAAAATGACCGGCAGGTCGGACTTTTGCCGAAGCCGCCGCAAAAGCTCCATTCCGTCCATCCGCGGCATCTTGATGTCGAAAATGGCGAGGTCGGGCGGGTTCGCTTTCAGCCCCTCCAGCGCGCTCGCGCCGTCGGTGTAAGTCTGGACGCGATAGCCTTCCGCCTCCAGCGAAAGAGAGACAGACGTCAGGATGTTGCGATCGTCGTCGACCAAGGCGATGGTGGGCATGAGGCTCCTGTTCTCTTGAAATTGCGGCGCAGCCCCGGCGGCGCACTGTGTTTTGACCATCATAACCGTTCGCGGCCGAAATGTGTTCCAGATTTTGGAAACCGGCCGCAATGACCCAGACTAGATGGGGTTGACCGCGAATTGTGCAAGATTACAACGACTTCTCCGACGACGGCGAGGCGGCCGGAGGGCCAGCGTGGCGGTGAAGGACTTACGCCGGGACCTTCGCAAGGAGAACCACGAAATGAGTGGTTTCAACCGTTTGCCGCGCCATACGTGGACGGCCCCGGTTGGCAAGCGGTTTTGACGTTTTGAACGGTGTGGTCGGCTGCGGTCCTATGTCCGGCCTTTTTGCGCGGCGCATCGACCGCTGGCCCTGATGAAATCCGACAGCTTGGTCCCCAATCATTTTGGCGAACTCCAATGGGCTCTTGGCGCCGCTCGGGTTGTGCTTGGTTACGGTGGCGACCGTGTCGTTCATGATTTTGTCGTTGCGCTCGCCAAACTCCCGAACAGGAAAGTCTTGCCGATGGCCTGGAGGACTAGGCTCCGTTGAAGGTCTCCGTTCGGAAGAACTCGCCGGTCGTCATGATCGCCCAGCAGATTCTCCGCCAGCTTGTTGACGAGCGTCGCCGCGATCAGGCGCTCCGACTTTCTTTTCCGCATTGCGGCGATCCAATCGGCGCGGGCGCCCTTGCGTTGCCTGGGGCGTGGCGCAGCGCCGAGACGCAGCCTACGACGAGCACTTGCGGATGCACCGATTGCCCTGCTTGGCGATGGCGCCGTGCTCGGCCTTGCCGCCGCTCGAGTTTTGCTTGGCGTCAGCCCCAGCCAAGCGGCGAAGTCGCGCCCCGACTTGAAGGCGCGC
>DATJXI010000345.1:0-3965 GCA_035500275.1 Roseiarcus sp.
GGCGTGCGTTCTCCTCGATGTCGGCCATGGCGAAGAACGGGCGGCGTGCATGCACCCAGCACGCCGCCTCCCGGATCGGCCCGGGCTTCCGGTCTGCGAGATACAGCTTGTTGTAGCCGTCATAGGCGTCTGCTTGCAGGAGGCTCTGTCAGAGCAAAAGTCTGTGGCCGTCTCCGGCTGTGTTAGCTTTCGGGGCATGAGCAACCCGTTCCGATATTTCAACCGCTCGCCAGAGGTCATCCGTCTGGTGGTGATGATGTACGTGAGATACCCTCTGTCACTGCGCAACGTCGAGGATCTCCTGGCCGAGCGCGGGATCGACATCAGCCACGAGACCGTCCGGTTCTGGTGGAACCGGTTCGGCCCGATGTTCGCCGCCGAGATCCGGAAGAAGCGGATCATGCAAATGCGCGGCTATCCCAGTGGCGGTTGCACTTGGATGAGGCGTTTGTGAAGATCAACGGCAAGCTCTGTTATCTCTGGCGGGCGGTCGACCACGAAGGCGAGGTCTTGGACTGCGTGGTCACCGCGAGGCGGAACAAGGCGGCGGCTTTGAAGCTTCTGAAACGCATCATGAAGAAGTATGGGCTGGCGCGCAGCGTCGTCACCGACCGACTGCCTTCCTATCGCGCAGCGATGAAAGAGATTGGCGTCGTCGATCGCCAGGAAGTTGGACGCCGGCTCAACAATCGAGCGGAGAATTCGCATCAGCCGTTTCGACGGCGAGAACGGGCCATGCAGCGGTTCCGGAGCATGAAGGCGTTGCAAAAATTCAGCTCGGCACACGCCCAGGTGCACAATCATTTCAACCAGGAGCGCCATCTCGTCACCCGCAAAGAGTACAAGCAAAGGCGCTATGCAGCGTTGACCGAATGGCGCGCCCTCGCGACGTGAGCGTTGCTCAGGTTTGAGCCTGCTGGCGCCCCGCGCGTACGCCCCTGTCTTTAGTTTGACACCGCCCAAGCGGCCACGCATCCCCTGCCGATCTCCGCACGTTCGCCATGGCGCTTCGCCCCAAGGTCGCGGTGCCAGTTCATGGCGTTAAATGGGACGAGGAAGCGCATGGCTTTGGCATCGTCCGCCGTCTGGCCGATGCCGAATCAATGATCGTCCAGTGACGACATCACAACGCAGGTTCTGACCGCATCGTTCGTCAGCGAAGGCGGCGACAGCCCGTGGAAGGTAAGCGTCCGGCGGCGACACGTTGATCAGGGCTTGACGTGATCCTCGGCGCGCCAGGCCCAGGGCAGCAGAGCGTCGAGACGGTTGATCGGGTATCCGTCGACCATGCGCTCGAGCACGTCCTTCAGATAGGCATAGGGTTCGACGCCGTTGAGCTTGCAGGTCTCGATCAGCGAACAGAGCACGGCCCAACGCCTGCCGCCGCCGTCGCTGCCGGCAAAGAGATGATTCTTTCTTCCGAGAGCGACCGGTCGAATTGCGCGCTCGACCGGGTTCGTGTCCAATTCGGTACGGCCGTCGTGCCGGAAGCGGGTCAGACCATCCCAGCGCGCAAGCGCATACCGGATCGCTTCGGCGAGCGTGCTTCGTCCCGACAGCAACGGAAGCTGCGCCTCGAGCCAGGCGCGCAAGGCGTCGACGATCGGCTTGGAGCGAGAGCGACGAGCCGCAAGCCGCTGCGCAGGCGACTGACCGTGAGCGTCTGCCTCGACGGCGTAGAGTTCGCCGATCCGGCGCAGCGCCTCTCCCGCGATCGGCGCGTTCGTGGCCTGCGCCACGTCATAGAACTTGCGTCGCGTATGGCTCCAGCAAGCCGCGAGAACGACGTCCCCTTTGTCCGCCAGCGGCTCGAACCCGGCGTAGCCGTCGACATGAAGAACGCCGGTAAAGTGCTCGAGATGCGAGGCCGGACGTTCAGATTTGCGGTCCGGCGCATACACATAGACCGCGGCGGGCGGCTCCGGCCCGCCCCAGGCTCTTTGCTCGCGGGCGTAGACCCACAGCCGTCCCGTCTTGGTGCGCCCTCGGCCTGGATCAAGCACCGGGACGGGCGTGTCGTCGGCGAACAGATGGTCGGACGCGAACACGTTCCTGGCAAGACGCTCGTGCAGCGCCTCGAGCCACCAGCAGGCCCCGCCGACCCATCCAGCCAGCGTCGAACGTGGAAGATCGATTCCGTGGCGGGCGAAGATTTGCGACTGCCGATACAAGGGCGTGTGGTCGCAATATTTGCTGACCAGCACCTGGGCAAGCAGCGCAGGCGTCGCCAGGCCGCCGGCGATCGGCCGTGCTGGCGCCGGCGCCTGCGCCACCGTCTCGCAAATCCGACAGCCGTATTTGGGACGAGTGGTGCGGATGACGCGCAGCTCAGCCGGAACCCAATCCAGCATCTCGCTCACGCTCTCTCCGATGACATGCAGCGCGCCGCCGCAGCAGGCGCAGATCGTGCTCTCGACGTCGAGCCGGACCTCTTCGCGCGGCAAATGGTCCGGCAACAGTTTGCGACCGGGACGCCGTTCGCCCGCCTGCGTTTCGCGAGGCGGATGCTTCTCCTCCTCGCGGGCGAGATCGCTGTCGATCTCTTCGAGCGCAAGCGCGAACTGATCGGGATCAAGGCGCTCGGACCGACGGCCAAACTGCGCCCGCTGCAACGTCTTGATGATCGACTTCAGGCGCTCGATCTCGCCGTCGCGGTGCTCGACGGCGACGGCCATATCGCGAATGAGATGCTGCAGAAGAGCCGGTTCGGAGGGCAAATCGTCAAGATCGAACCGCATGTGCAAAGCTACCCGAATCGCCTGATTCGAGGAAGCGAATTCGTTCGATTCTATGAGGATTTCCGCGGCTTTTTAGCCTGCCAGGGCGGGCTTCCATACGCGCTCCGGGGCGCGCCAGTCGATGCCCTCGATCAGCATGGCGAGTTGCGCCGGCGTCAACGTGATCGAGCCGTCGTAGCCCGGCATCGTCGGCCAAACAAAGCTGCCCTGGTCGAGCCGCTTGGTGAACAGGCAGAGCCCGTTTCCGTCCCAGAAAAGGATCTTCAGCATCGACGCCTTTCTGCCTCGGAAGGCGAACAGGTGGCCCGAGAAGGGATCCTGTTTCAGCGTCTGCTGCACCAGCATGGCGAGCCCGTCGAGGCCTTTGCGCATATCGGTGTAGCCCAGCGCCAGGTGCGCTTTCACGCCCGCTGGAACGATCATCATGGCGCCGCTCCCTCGCCGACGGCGTGCTCACGAACGGCTTGCGGATCGACGCCGGCAGGCGCGAACACGCGCCGGCCGTCAGGCAGGTCGATCGCCGTCATTCCGTCAGGCGGCTGCACAAGATCGCGCAACCGAACGATCGCCGTCGCGTCGTCAGTGAGCGCCACGGGCGCAAGCTTCGCGCGCTTCGCCTGCGCCACGCCGAACTGCACGCGCCAGCGGAATAGCAGCCCCGCGACGATCCCGTGCTTGCGCGCCACCTGCGAGACGCTGACGCCCGGTTGGTCGCTCTCGAGCGCGATGGCGCGCTTCTGTTCGTCGGTGAAGAAGCGCCGAAGGGGCTGTCGAGGCGGCGCCGGATCGTCCCTCGGCGGAGCTGTCAAGGCTGTTTCCGGCGGCATCCTGTTAGCACTAGTGCCAGCGACCGGACGGGCCGAGGGATGAAGATGCGCTCGCCAGTCGATGTCCACCTCGCCGTCGTCCAGCCGGTCGCGCCATTTGCGCAGAGAGGTCGGCGACAGATGCAACGCGGCGGCGTATTCCCGCACGCTCATCCCGCTCCAGTTCATCGCCTCGACGTGCATCGCCCAGAACGCCTGGAGGGCGCGACTGCGCATGTCCGTGCTGACGCCGAAGCGAAAGCGGGAGCGCCTCCGGCGGCGCTTTTCCTGAGCCTCGCGGCGCTGCTGACGACGCAGTTCCGCCTGATATTCCGCATGTTTGCGAGCCGCTTCCTTGCCGGCGAGGTACTTCAGCCAACGATCGAACGTTGTCGTAGTCAGACCGTGCTGGCGGCAATAG
>DATJXI010000346.1:0-3128 GCA_035500275.1 Roseiarcus sp.
ATTTAGAAAGATGACTGAGCATAGCGCTAGCACGGAGCCGGTTCGGCGGATTGAGGTTTTCACTGGGGCGGGCCGCCGGCGGACCTGGGGCGCCGAAGACAAGGCGAAGATCGTCGCTGAGAGTTTGACGAGCGGAGCCTCCGTTTGCTCCGTCGCACGCCGGCATGGGCTTTCTCCTCAACAGCTGTTCGGTTGGCGTCGTAACGCGCGCGTGGCTGCGGCGAAGACCGAGCCGTTGTTTGTTCCGGCGGTCGTGGAGACGTCGTCGGCTACGCCGGCGACAGGCCCGGCAGCGGCAAAATCGTCATCGCCGCGTAGGCGCTGCGAGCGGACTGCGTCCCGGGCCCCCTCAGCCACGGCCATAGAGCTCGAGATCGGCGGCGTCACGGTGCGGATTGGTCGCGAGGCGAAAACGGCGACGATCGAAGCAGTGATTCGCGCGCTGAAGGCCGGCGTGTGAACGGCGGCATGCTGATCCCGCCGGGGCCGATCCGGGTTCTGGTGGCGACGAAGCCGGTGGATTTCCGCAAGGGGATGGACGGGCTTGCGGCGCTGGCGAAGGAGCAATTGAAGGTCGATCCGTTCTCTGGCGTGATCTTCTGCTTTCGCTCGAAACGCGCCAACAAGGTCAAGCTGATTTTCTGGGACGGCACGGGTCTGTGTCTGTTTGCAAAGAAGCTCGAGGATGGCAAGTTTCGTTGGCCGCGCATCGAAGACGGCGTCATGCGCCTGTCGGCGGCGCAATTGGCGGCGCTGATCGAGGGCCTCGATTGGACGCGCGTCCAGGCGCGCCGCGTTTCTGCGCCGGAGGCCGTGCGTTAGCCTGCGGCAAAGTGAATCAGGCGCGCGTTTGGGCCTGGCGGATTGCCGCCGATGTGCTGTGCTCGGCGCGTGGACCCATCGGCTGATTCGCTTCCCGACGATATTGACGCGCTGCGCGCTTTGGCGCTGAACGCCTTCGCCGAGCGCGACGCGGCGTTGGCCGAGCGCGATAGGCTGGCCGACCTCAACGATCGCCTGCGTCGCCTGTTGCGCAAGGCGCAGGGCTTCGAGGCCAAAAGCGAGCGATCGGCCAAGCTTGATCCCGATCAGCTCAATCTGGCGCTCGAGGACCTCGAGCAGGCGGTCGCCAAAAGCGAGGCGCTCGAAGAGAAGACGCGAGCCGCCGAAACGCCGCGGAAGCGGCGAACCAACCGCGGAGCTTTGCCCGCTCATTTGCCGCGCATTCATGAGACCGTTGCGGCCGACGCGGATTGCCCCTGCTGCAAGAAGCCTATGCATAGGATCGGCGAAGAGACTTCCGAGCGGCTCGATGTGATCCCGGCCCAATACCAGGTGATCGTCACGCATCGGCCGAAGTTCGCGTGCCGCTCCTGCGAGCGGATCGTGGAAGCGCCGGCGCCGGAGCGTCTCATCAAATCCGGACTGCCGACCGAAGCCATGGTCGCCTCGGTGCTGGTGGCCAAATACGGCTGGAATCTTCCCTTGTACCGACAAGCCAAAATGCTCGCCGTTCAAGGCCTCGACATTGATCGCTCAACCCTCGCCTTCTGGGTCGGCTACGCCGCCGCGGAGCTGACGCCGCTTTACGAGAGGCTCAAGGGGAAGCTTTTGAGCTCCGCAAAACTCGCCGTCGATGAGACCTGGGTCCCGGTGCTCGATCCAGGACGCGGCAAGACCAAGACCGGCTACTTCTGGACCATGGCCCGCGACGACCGGCCCTGGGGCGGCGCCGACCCGCCGGCCGTCGCCTACACCTACGCGCCGGGCCGAGGCGGCGAGCATCTCGAGGCGCTGCTCGCGACCTATCGCGGCGTCGTGCAGTGCGACGGCTACGCCCCATACAAGAAGCTCCCGGCGGACAGGATCACGATCGCCTTTTGCTGGAGCCATTTGAGGCGCGAGTTCTTCAAAGTCGTCGAGCAGGGCGACGCGCCGATCGCCACCGAAGCTGTGGCGCGCATCGGGCAGATCTATGCCGTCGAAAAGGATATTCGCGGCGCCAGCGCTGACAAGCGGCGCGCCGCCCGCCAGGCAAAATCGCGCCCGCTCGTCGACGCGCTCAAGGTCTTCTTCGAGCATCAACTCACGCGACTTCCCGGTGGGTCCGATACGGCCAAGGCCATGCGCTATGGTCTCAGGCACTGGGGCGGGCTGACGCGTTTCCTCGACGATGGCCGCGTCGAGCTCGACACCAACATTGTCGAGCGCTCCATGAGGCCCCAAGCGTTGACGAGAAAAAATGCGCTCTTTGCTGGTCACGACGACGGGGCCGAGAACTGGGCTATCCTTGCCTCACTGATAGAGACCTGCAAGCTCAACGGCGTCGACCCGCAACCCTATTTCGCCGACGTCCTCGACAAGCTCGTCAATCTCTGGCCTGCCTCACGCCTCGACGAGCTCCTGCCCTGGGCTTGGGCCACCTCACGCAAACAACTCGCTCGCGCCGCCTGAATAGCTCGGTCATCCGATCCCCGCCGCGCCAAAGTCAAGCCGCAACCGCAAGGGCCCCGGTGGGCCGCTTACAACTGATGCGCAAGCTCTTGAGGAAGTATGCCTTTGTTCCTGAGCGGTTGGTGACCGACGACTTGCGATCATACAGCGCTGCGCTCCGGGATCTTGGAATCGAACGCCGGCACGAGCGCGGGCGATGGAAGAACAATCGAGCTGAGAATTCGCACCAGCCGACGCGGCGGCGGGAGCGCAAGATGCAGCGGTTCAAGAGCCCGGGTTCAGCCCAGAAATTTCTTTCCACACACGCCGTCGTCTACAACACATTCAACGTCCAAAGCCATCTCACCTCAGCCCAAACCCACCGCGTGCTTCGCGCTGCGGCGATGACCGCGTGGCGGACGGCGGTCGCAGCGGCCTGACAATTCCTGAGGCGCCGACACTTCGCGCTCGCGGCAGGGCAACGTGACAAAGCCGATCCGCGCGTTGCTGGCCTCTCTATTCACAGCAGACCCGGCCCGTCATATGCGTCGGGCGACACTCCGCCGTCTGTCGCTCCCGACGCGACATCGAGCAAGCCCTCGCCGCGGTCTGGCGCCCATGCTCTGGCGTCCGCTATCGCTAACGCCTCGCCCCCGATGCCGTCGGTGCGACCAACGGACCTCGAAACGATCAAC
>DATJXI010000347.1:0-3305 GCA_035500275.1 Roseiarcus sp.
ACGCCGCACTGATTGTGATGTCAGGGCTGTTGGCGGCCAACATCGCAATCGCTAGCCGGCTACTGAACAGGAAAGCAATCGACATGGATAGTAAGCGCGCAGCCGGGACCGTTCTGGCGGAGCAAGGGGCGCGGGTGATAGCGGTCGGACATGGATATCAACATCTATGTCTACGCCTATGCGTAGAACTAGTCCGAACCAGTTTGTCGAGGTTCGCGCTGAGCGGCTCGAAGGTGCGCCGGTTGCTGAGCGGCGGCGGTGGTCGGACGCTTTCAAGGAGAGCGCCGTCATGGCGTCTCTGGAGCCTGGCGTAAATATCTCGGCTCTGGCGAGGTCGCTGGAGATCACGCCGTCTCAGCTTTTCGGCTGGCGAGGCGCGGCGGCGAAAAGGACGTCGCAGGACATAGCGAAGTCGCAGGCGGCTTCAGCGAAGTCGGTTGAGATCGAGATCGCAGGGGCCGTAGTGCGGGTCGCCGCCGATATCGCCGAAGACGACCTGCGCCGTGTGCTTCGCGCGGTGCGCGAGGCATGATTCCGTCTGGCGCGCGTGTGTTCCTGAGAGCCGGTGCGGTGGATTTCCGCAAGGGGCCTGACGGGCTCGTTGCGCTGGTGCGCGACGCCGGCGCCGACCCGTTCAACGGGGCGCTCTACGTCTTCCGATCGAAGAGGGCAGACAGGATCAAGATCGTCTGGTTCGATGGCTCCGGGCTGTGCCTGTTCGCCAAGCGTTTGGAGCATTCGCATTTCGTCTGGCCTACGCCAGGCAGCGCCGAGATCCGACTGAGCCACGCCCAACTCATGGCGCTCGTTGAAGGCCTTGACTGGAAGCGTGTCCGGGCGGTGGAGGTTCAAGCGCCGCAAAGCGCTGGCTGACGTGAGAAAAATGCTGGGAAACCGCTGAAAACGCGAGTCTTTCGTTGGCAAATATGCTAGGCGTATTTGCATGTTCGAGCGCTCCGACGAGCTTCCCGATGACATTGACGAACTCAAGGCGCTGACGCTCGCCAACGCCGCTCGCGCCGAGGCGGAAGCGCAAGCCGCTCGCGGCGAAATCCTGAAGCTGAAGGCCGAGGTCAGCGACCTCGCAGAAACCAACGCTGCGGCCAAAGTCGAAATCGCGCGGTTGACCTCGATGCTGAAATCGTTGCAACGCGGTCACTTTGGCAAGAAGTCTGAGAAGCTCGGGTCCGACGCGGACGAGCAGCAGAGCTTCGCGTTCGAGGAAGTCGAGACCGGGCTGGAAGAGATTGGCGCTCGTCTTGCCGCCAAGGCGGGTGCGAAGCCGCGCAATCCTTCTTCAGGCAAGCCGCGCTTTCCCTCACATCTGGAGCGGGTCGAGGAAGTTGTCGAACCCGCCATTCCGCCGGGCTTCGAGGATAAGGAGCGGGTCAAGATCGGCGAGGACGAGAGCTTTCGGCTCGATGTCGTGCGAGCGCGCTTCCGCCTCATCGTGACGATCCGTCCGAAGTACGCCTTCAAGGAGCCGGCAGCGATCCTGCAAGCGCCGGCGCCTGAGCACATCATCGAGGCCGGGCTGCCGACCGAGGCGCTGCTGGCGCAGGTCGCCGTCTCCAAATACGCCGACGGCCTGCCGCTCTACCGCCAGGAAGCGATCTACGCCCGCGACGGAGTCGAACTCAGCCGCTCGCTTATGGCGCAATGGATGGGGGCTGTCGGCTTCCACTTCGAGCCCCTGGCGGCTTTCGTGTTGGGTCGCATTCGCGAAGGCGAGCGCATCTTCGCCGACGAGACGACGTTGCCGACTTTGGACCCCGGCGCCGGCAAGACCAAGACGGCTTGGCTTTGGGCCTATGCGCGGGACGATACGCCGTTCGGCGGCGCAGGACCGCCGATGGTCGCCTATCGGTTTGAGGACAGCCGATCCGGCGACTGCGTCGTTCGCCATCTCGGTGACTTCCGCGGCATCCTGCAATGTGACGGCTATGCCGGATATCGCAAGCTCGCGGGCGTTCCGCGCGCCAACGGCCTGCGGCTCGCCGGATGCTGGGCTCACCTGCGGCGACGTTTCTTCGACCTCCACGCCAATGGCGAATCCGTCGTGGCGAGCGCGACGGTCGAGCGGATGAAGCTGCTGTGGGCCGTCGAGCAGGACGTGCGCGGCCAGTCGCCTGACGCACGGCAGACTGCGCGACGCGCGACATCTGCCGCCATCGTGCAGGCGCTGTTCGATTTGTGGGAGCGCGAGCTGCCGCGCATCTCCGGCAAATCGAAGCTCGCCGAGGCGATCCGCTACGCCCGATCCCATCGCGCGGCGCTGCTGCTGTTCCTTGACGACGGCCGCGTGGAGATAGACTCCAACATTGTCGAGCGCGCGATCCGGCCCCAGACTATAACGAGGAAAAATGCGCTCTTCGCCGGTTCCATAGGCGGAGGTCGGACATGGGCGGCCATCGCGACCATGTTCCAGACCTGCAAGATGAACGGCGTCGATCCTTACGCCTGGGCCAAGCTGACATTGGAGCGCATCGCCAACCGCTGGCCCAACCGCGACATCGAGGCGCTGATGCCCTGGAACTTCAAGCCCCTCGGCTGACGGTCGCCGCTGGACGCTTACGTTGATCGCGAAGCGCGAGGAAATCGACCGGCAGCTGGCGGAGCTGTTCGCCGGGATGCCTCCGGCAAAGAAAACTGCCCGATGCAAGGCTTGCGGCGAGCTCGGGCATATCGCCAAGACCTGCCCGAGCAAACGTACGGCTGAAGCTACCCCGGACAACAGTTTGTCCTAGCCCAGAACTCCTTCCGGCGCGGATCTGGGTGCGGACAGTCATCAGCGAGACGCCGCGCTTTCGCGCCACGTCCTCTGCGCTTGCGCCCCCCGAGAGCGCGACGGCGACCTCTGCATATTGGTCTCCGTGAGCTGTCACCGGGCGCGCTGGCGCGGTCGGAGGCGAAGCATGACGCTTCCTAATCTCAGGAGACGGCCGAGCAGAACTGTGACAGCTCGATACGGCGCCGAATGAGTTTTTGTTATGCAACATAAAGGACGTTATGGAATCAGGCGTTTTTATCTTGTTTTCAATAAGATACCTCCGTAGAGGGAATGCGCCTGAATTGCCATTGCAGACGCAAGCCAGGAGCCGTTCGCAGAATGCGTGGGGCGCGCGCCGCCCCCGTGTTCCATAATCCGCATTTCTGCGAATGGGCCGTGACTCGAATGTCCGCGGCGACTCCAGTCACCACTTACTCACTTCCGCACGCCCCGATAGTTCGCCGCGACGGCTTGAACGGTGTCCGTGAAGCTGACGAACATGGATCGGCACAGGGCGACATTCTCAGGCGACGCC
>DATJXI010000348.1:0-5913 GCA_035500275.1 Roseiarcus sp.
TTGCTTCAAGCCGCGTCCCCCGTTGGGCGGGGTGCGCCGGTTCGCCTCCGGCTGCCGGTCTTGCCAAGGGCGGTTGACTGGCCTCTTGTCCAGATCCCCGCCGACCGACACGCGACCACAGGCACGTGCGTATTGGGCAGGACTGTTATTTGTGCGAATCGAGCGCGAGCGCAAGCCGTTTTTTCGCTTGGGCTTACAAATTTATGCGAGGCGAGCCGGCGGCGCGGCTTGAACTGTCCCGGCGCTCGCTTCCGGGCCGCCGATTTGCAGCCATTCTAAAGTGGGCCGCGCGTCCTTGTCTGGTCGGAGTCCCCTTGGTATCGAAAATGCACGGGCGAGACGTGTTCATCGCTTTCGCGCCGTCGCTTGATTTGATTTGGCGCGGATGCGGAAGGAGCTGATGCGGAAGCGTCTTTGTTTGGAGCGGAGACTTATTGGGATGACGAGCGTCGGCGTGATCTCGACCCTCGGCGCGAGCGTGGCGCTCGCCCTGGCGCTCGCCGCGCCCGCCTCGGCGGCGGATGAGCCGGCCAAGGTTAGCCTGACGCTGAAGGACCACCGCTTCTCGCCCGCCGAGCCGACCGCGCCGGCGGGGAAGCCGATCGTCATCGAAGTGACGAATTCGGACACGACGCCCGCCGAGTTTGAAAGCAAGCCCTTGCGGGTGGAGAAGGTTGTGCCCGCCGGCGGCAAGGTGACGGTCCAGGTGCGGGCGCTGTCGCCGGGCCGCTACCGGTTTTTCGACGACTATCACGAGGCGACGGCCGAAGGGTTTCTGGTGGCTCAATGAGCGGCGCCGCGTAGGAGTTCATGGGTGCTTGGCGCGCTGATCATCGTCTTCCGAGAGGTTATCGAGGCCGGCCTCATCGTCGGCATCATGCTCGCCGTCACGCAAGGCGTGCGGGGCAGCCGGGCGACCATCGCCGCCGGCGTGGCGGCCGGCGTCGTCGCCGCCATGCTGGTCGCCGCTTTCGCCGGAGCGATCGCGAGCGCGCTCGAAGGCGTCGGGCAGGAGCTGTTCAACGCCTCAATCCTCATCATCGCCGTCGTCATGCTCATCTGGCACAACGTCTGGATGGCGAGCCACGGCCGCGCGCTTGCCGGCGAGGTCAGGCGCGTCGGCGATCAGGTCAGAACCGGCGCCCGCTCGATCCTTGCCCTCGGCGTCGTCTGCGCAGTCGCGGTGACGCGCGAGGGGTCCGAGGTCGCGCTCTTCATGTACGGCTTAGCCGCCTCCGCCGGATCGACGACGTCGGATCTCATCATCGGCTCGGCGCTCGGTCTTCTGGCCGGCGTAGCGGTGACGGCCGTCACCTACCTTGGGCTGGTCGTCATTCCGCCGCGGCGGCTCTTCGCCGTCACGACCCTGCTCATCAGCTTCCTCGCCGCAGGCCTCGCGGCGCAGGCGGCGCTCTTCCTGCAGCAGGCGGGGGTCGTGACTGCGCTCGAAGGAACGGCGTGGGACACGTCTGCTCTCCTTTCTGACCGAAGCCTCCTCGGCCGGGTGCTGCACACGCTCATCGGCTATTCGGACCAGCCTTCCGTCCTGCAGGTCCTCATCTATGTCGCAACGCTTGCGGTCATCGCGACGCTGACCAGGACGTTCGCTCCGAGACGGGTCGCGGCGCCGACGACGAGGCCCGCGGCGGCTGAATAAGTGTGGCGCGCCGGCTGTTCGTAATGGCTGCCGGGCCCTTCGGTTCGTCCACAAAAAGGCCGTGAGAGGGTCCTAGAAGACATTTTGTCGTGGCGCTTGGGGTCCACCCCGCGCGCGGCCCCTAACGTAAACAGCCGCGCAAGGGATCGACGGCCCAAATGCTTCAGCAATCGCAGGCGGAGGACGATCATGGCGTCGGCGTTTCACGTTTACTTCGGTCCCGAGGCGCTCGCTGCGCCGATCCAAACCCGCAAGATCGGGCCGCGCGATTGTTTCGCTTCCCTCAAGGAAGGGTTCGACGATTTTCTCGCGATGCCGACCCATCCTGCGTTTCTCGGGCTCTTTTACGCGCTCGGCGGGATTGCGCTCGCGGCGCTGTCGTCGTTCGGCAACGCGCTGGAGCTCGTCTTTCCGTTCATGGCCGGCTTCGCGCTGATCGGGCCGTTCTTCGCCATCGGCCTTTATGAGCTTAGCCGTCGGCGCGAGGCCGAGCTTCCCGCGTCGTGGCGCGACGCTTTCGCGGTGTTCCGGTCTCCGGCGCTGCCGTCCATCATCGCGCTCGGCTTCTTCCTCTTCGTCATTTTCGCGCTTTGGATTGGCGTGGCCGAGGTGCTTTACGTCCAGCTCTATGGCTACAACCCCCCAGCGGCGGCGCTCCCCTTCCTCCAGGGCGTGCTGACGACCAGCCGCGGCTGGACGCTCATCGTCTCGGGCGGCCTGATCGGGTTCTGCTTCGCAGCGCTCGCGCTCTGCATCAGCGTCATCGCCTTTCCGCTGTTGCTCGATCGCGACGTCGGCCTCGTCCCGGCGGTCGTCGCCTCGATGCGCCTTGCGGGCGAAAACCCCGGCGCGGTCGCGCTCTGGGGACTCATTGTCGCGGTCGCCCTTGTTCTGGGATCGCTGCCGCTGTTCATCGGCTTGGCCGTCGTGATGCCGACCCTCGGCCACGCCACTTGGCGGCTCTACCGGCGCGCAGTGAGGCGCGACCCCGCGCATGAGGTTCCCATCGAAGTCGGCAAAGGCTCTGGACTCGCGGAGACGCCGGTGCTGCGCCCCCTCTGGATCTTTCTGGACATGTTCGAGTTCCTGCGGAAGGGGCGGGTCTAGCGCCCGAGCGGCCGCCCCGGCGGGCTCTACGGGCTGTTGAAAACAGGCGTCCGCTTCCGCGATTCGGGCGCTGACTCTAAGGTTCTTCGCAGGGGCCGGAACGGGCGGCGCCCGTCCCGCTGGCAAGCTGCGCCGCGCCGTCGTATTTTTTTCCCCATGACCGACGCCATTCCCGTCGCGACGACGCCGGTGCGCTTGACCGCGCGCGCGCTCATCGTCGGCGAGCGCATCGACACGGTCGGGCTCGAGCGGCCCGACACGATCTCGCTCCTTCCGCTCGCCTTTCGCGTCGGGGAGCAGGGCATGGTGGCGCTCTTCCGCTTCGGCGTGGCTGTGATGGCCGGCTTAACCCCGCTTGAGGAAGAGGACACGCTGCGGAAGCTGCAATGGCGGGTGAGCGGCGAGCGCGCGCGCGGCGACGACGAGACGGCGATTCTTGAAATCTCGCCCGAAGGCGACGGGCAAAAGTCCGCCGGCGGTCCGATCCAGATCAAGAATCTGTCGCCCCAGCGCTTTCTGGTCGTCGCCGACGCGCTTGCAAAAACGGTCGCGCTGACGCGCGACGAACGCGAGGTGAACGAGGTTTTCGACGTCATCGAGCCTTTCGCGGCGCGGCTCGCGGCAAGCGGAAAGACGCCGTTCCGCCGCAGCGCGATGCTCAAGCTCATCGGCCAGGCGCTGCTTGTGCAGCATCGCGTCTCGGGGCGTGTCGCCGTTGAGGAGAAGCCGGACGTGCTGTGGGACCGACCCGATCTCGAGCGCCTCTATGCGCGCCTCGAAGACGAGTACGAGCTGAAAGAACGCGCCGGCGTGCTCAAGCGCAAGCTCGACGTCATCGTCGAGACGGCGCACGCGTTGACCGACATCATCGACGCCGACCGCGCGACGCGGCTCGAAGCGGCGATCGTCATCCTCATCGTGCTCGAATTGATCGCGGCCATCGTCCAGATCGCGCTGGCGCTGCATGCGATCTAGCGAGGATTCGCCCGCTCAAGGCTGGCGGCGTTAGGGAAAGGCGCCATGCCCAAGCACATTTTCGTCCTCACCGGGGCCGGAATCTCCGCCGAGAGCGGCCTCGGCACTTTCCGCGACAGACATGGCGAGGGCGTCTGGGCGCGCTTCGACCCGATGCGGCTCGCGACGCCGGAGGCGTTCGCGCGCGATCCGGAGACGGTGCTCGCCTTTTACGACGCGCGGCGCCGCAACCTTTTGAGCGCCGCGCCGAACGCCGCGCACTACGCGCTCGCGCGCCTCGAGGCGACGCTGGAGGCGGCGGGCGGAGAGCTTACCCTCGTCACCCAGAACATCGACGATTTGCACGAGCGGGCGGGATCGCGGCGCGTCATCCACATGCACGGCGAGCTTCTGAAGGGGCGCTGTCTCGGTTGCGAGGCCGTTCGCGCCTGGGCCGACGATCTCCCGCCCTCCGAGCTTTGTCCCGCCTGCGGCGGCGCCGGACTTCGACCTCACGTGGTGTGGTTCGGCGAAATGCCGTTCCGCATGGAGGAAATCGGGCGAGCGCTTCGCCGCGCCGATCTTTTTGTCGCGATCGGCACCTCGGGCGCGGTCTATCCCGCCGCGGGCTTCGCGGCGGAGGCGCGCGCATACAGAATATTGACCTGCGAGATCAATCTCGAGGCGGCGGACAACGCGGAGCTCTTCGACGAGGCCCGCTACGGCCCGGCGAGCGTCACCGTTCCCGCGTGGGCCGAGGAGATCGCGAAGGGGCTGGCGGCATAAGGAGCGGGATGAACGTCGTTGGCGGCGTTGGCCGGTTTGCTGTTATAGGAATCTGCTTCACAGCAGCCCTCGCTGGCCGCTTCCGGAATTTGCTCTGATGCCCACCTACTCGCTCGACGGTCGCCGCCCCACTTTGCCGCCGGAGGGAAAATTCTGGATTGCGCCCACCGCCTCCCTCATCGGCGACGTGCGTCTCGCCGAGGACGTGGGCGTCTGGTTTGGGGCGGTCCTGCGCGGCGACAACGAGCCGATCGTCATCGGCGCGCGAACCAACGTGCAGGACCAGTGCGTCATGCACACCGACATGGAGTTCCCGCTCGAGATCGGCGAGGATTGCACCGTCGGCCACCACGCCATCCTGCACGGCTGCACGATCGGGCGGGGGACGCTCGTCGGCATGGGAGCGGTCGTGCTGAACGGGGCGAAGATCGGCAGCGAATGCCTGATCGGGGCGCGGGCGCTCATAACCGAACGCAAGGTCTTTCCCGATCGTTCGCTGATCGTCGGAAGCCCGGCGAAAGCCGTTCGCGACCTCGACGCCGCCGAGGTCGAATCGCTGCGCGAATCGTCGCGTGGCTACGTGCGCAACTGGCGGCGGTATGCGGCCGGCCTCATGCCGCTGGACGACTCGGCGCTGAAAGCGAGGGCCGCTGATTAGGGATCGGCGTCGACCGACAGGGCTTCGCCCGGAAGGGAGCAGACGAAAGCGGCGCGTCGGCTCAATCCTCGTAATTGTCGATCACGACATCCGCGATTGCCCGCTTCGTGACGACCCCGACGACGTCTGAGGCCCTTGGCCGTCGCGCCCCGTGGAAGACGATTGCCGCTCCCGACTTGCGACGCTTCAGGCGCGCGAGCACGAGGCTGAGCAGATCGACGTCGCGGCAGACAACGAGTTGGTTCTCCATGAAGTCCTCGACCTTCCGGGCGCGGTCGCTGGCGCTTTCGCGCCACAGGCCGGACCGCGGATGCACAAGTCCGACAATTCGCCCCTCCCGCTCGACGACGATCGCGGGCAAATCGGCGGAAGCGGCCGCGTCCAACAATTCTCCCAACGTCGTCCCGGCCTTGGTGAGGATGAAGCGCTCTTCCATCACGTCCTGCGCCTGTTTCACAAGATAGAGGTTGACGTGCCGCTCCTTCGGGATGCGGTGGCCGCGATGGCGAAGCTTGATGGTGTAGATCGTCTCCGAGATGAGGGTGCGCCGGACGCCGGCGGCGACCGCGACCGCCACGATGACCGGCACGATGATCGCGTAGTCGCGCGTCATCTCGAAGATCATGATGATCGCCGTCATGACGGCGCCGGTCCCGGCGCCGACGACGGCCGCCATGCCCACGATCGCGGAGGACGGCATGGTCAGGCCCGCGTGCGGCAAGGCGATGCCCGCGACCCATGCGAAGGCGGC
>DATJXI010000349.1:0-2762 GCA_035500275.1 Roseiarcus sp.
TTCTGAGGGGCATTGCGGTCTCTGACCCGAGCACGAAGCCGATCCACCTCGGCAGGCGTGACGGAAATGGAAATCCCAGAGCGCATGTCCCAGACTCGCACGCCGCGAGCCCGCCGGGAATCTCATCAGGATTCAAATGTCAGATGCGATCCACTAGCATCCTTTGCTAAACTCTGGCACGCTCTGCCATCCGCTCTGCTTAGAGGGCCGGTTGATGCCCGACGAAGCGCTGCCCGAGGTCGCCTTCTTGCTGAAGGTCGCGGAAAAGACCGTTTACACGATGGCCCAAAAGGCACAGCTTCCGGCCTGCATCCGGACCGAGGTCTCATCCTCGTCCTCGACGACCTGCTCGACTATCTGCGTTCGCGGGCCAATCAGGGCGCTGGGCCTAAACCTCTCCTTCTTGCGGGGGCGCGGCGAGGTCTGCAAAGGTCCGCCGTTTCGGTTTATCGACGGCATCCGGGAAAGCCTGTTCGATAATCCTCGGTTCCAATTCGTGGCCGACACGCTGCGAACCTGCTCGAACCGAGCCTTCACGCGTCGCAGCGAACGGTCAGTTCCTCAGCTTCGATAAGGAGAACGGCCAGTATTTTCTGGACCTCAGAAGGACGTCGATTTGCACTCGCTCATCGAGAAGCGGGCCGGAAACCCTCAGCGACGCGCAGCTCGATCGGTGCTGTTTCGATGCGCTGCGGCGTGTCGTCGTTCTCGAAGACCCCGAGGCTCCGAGCCTAGATCACATCTGCCGAGTGCAGCGGAAGATTGCTGAAAACCTTCCGCGAATGCGCGAGCGCGCGCTCGTTTCCCGCGGTGCCGAAGTCCGCGCCAGCCTGGCTCGCGGGCCGTGCGCACCATCGGTCTGCGAGCGCCTTGGACCGGTTCACCGCCCCCGGAAAGAGCGCCATCATCAGACGTCTCGCCGACCCCAGCGCGGTCGAACGGATATTGCTTGATCGCCTCCGCCGTCAGCAGCGGATGCGCCCCGAACGAGTTGAACGAGTCGTCGCCGGTCGATTGCTTGGCGTCGGAGTTCCTCATTTTGGCGTCGCCATCGCGCCTCGATCGCCGCCCTTATTTGGTGGGAAGCATCATCTCGTAGCGCATCGAAAGCGCCTGGGTTCCCCTAAACCGTCACTCGAGCCGCGTTCCCTTCTCCGCATCGAAGAGATGCACCGCGTCGAGGTTGGGCGAGAGCGCGAACGGCGCGCCCGGCTGAGCGGAAATTCGCTCGCGAAATACGCCGACCACCTGCTGATCGCCAAGCTTGGCGAAGACCTGCGTCTCCGAGCCGGTCGGCTCGACGACCGAGATTTCCGCCTTCACAGTTCCGCCGAGCGCGAGATGCTCAGGTCGGATGCCGTAGATGCACGGCCGTCCGTCGACGCGCGCCGGCGCGGACTTGAGCGGCAATTCGACGCCCGCCTCCGTCACGAACTTCGGCGGCCCGTTTACTTTGACCTTGCCTTTCAGGAGATTCATCGCTGGCGAACCGATGAAGCCGGCTACGAACAGAGTCGCTGGGCGGTCGTAAAGTTCGAGCGGCAGGCCAGTCTGCTCGACGATGCCGTCGCGCATCACGACGATGCGGTCGGCCATGGTCATCGCCTCGACCTGATCGTGGGTGACGTAGATCGTCGTCGTCTTCAGCCGCTGGTGCAGCTCCTTGATCTCGGCGCGCATCTGGACGCGCAGCTTCGCGTCGAGGTTGGAGAGCGGCTCGTCGAACAGGAACACCTGCGGATCGCGCACGATCGCCCGGCCCATCGCCACACGTTGGCGCTGACCACCGGAAAGCTGGCGCGGATAGCGCGAAAGGTACGGCGCGACGTGAAGAATTTCTGCGGCGCGCTGCACGCGGGCCTGGATTTCGGCCTTTGGCGTGTGCCTTAGCTTGAGGCCGAAGCTCATGTTCTCGGCCACGGTCTTGTGCGGATAGAGCGCGTAGTTTTGGAAGACCATCGCGATGTCGCGGTCTTTCGGCGCAAGATTGTTGACGACGCGCGGACCAATCTTGATCTTGCCTTCGGCGATTGATTCGAGCCCGGCGATCATCCTGAGCAAAGTCGACTTGCCGCAGCCGGACGGACCGACCAGGGTCACGAACTCGCCGTCGGCGATGGAGATGGACACGCCGTGAATCACCTCGACGCCGCCGTAGGACTTCCGCACATTGACAACATCGACCGAAGCCATTCCTCTCCTCCCGGCGCGCAAGCTCGCGCTGGCGCGGCCCGCCATTTCGGCGCAAGGTAAATCATCGCCGGCTCGGACGTCGAGCGTCACTCGTGGCACCGGGAGCAGAGGAGCGACATGGAGGAGGTTCGGGTTTCGCTGGCGCGCTCGGGCTTCGGCGAAAAAGAGCGCGAGGCGGTCGCCGCGGGCGGGCTCACGGCGAGCCTCTTCAGATACGACACGGGCGTCGAGGCCATCCGGCTCTCCAATTCGCGCGGCAATGTGGTCATCCTGCCCTACATGGGCCAGATGGTCTGGAGCGCAACCTTCGACGGCGTCGAGATTGCGATGCAGAGCATGTTCGCAGCGCCCCGGCCGGCGAAAACCATCGTCGAGACCTACGGCTGCCTCGCCTATCATTGCGGCATTTTGCGCAGCGGCGTCCCCGGCCCCGGCGACAACCATGCGCTGCACGGCGAAGCGCCCTGCGCGGAAATGGACGCAGCGGGGGTGGCCGTCGGAGAAGACGCGAGCGGCCCCTGGATGGCCGCCACCGGCGTCCGCGAGTACGCCATGGGCTTCGGGGCGCA
>DATJXI010000350.1:0-14814 GCA_035500275.1 Roseiarcus sp.
GGCGCGGGCCGACTTGCGCATGTGCAACAACACCGGCGCCCGCGTGAGCGTCGCGCTCGCCTACACTGACGGCCAGAATTGGATCAGCGAAGGCTGGTGGAACCTGAAGAGCCTCGATTGCGTCACGCTTTTTCGCGGCGCGCTGGCGGCGCAATACTACTATGTCTACGCGATGGACGAGCGCGGCGGCGAGTGGAAGGGCAAGGCCTTCATGTGCACCTCCGACCGCGAGTTCAAGATCGAGGGCCGGCAGGATTGCTATGCGCGCGGCTACGACCGTACCGGCTTTTTCGAGGTGAACACGGGCAAGGACGCGAAAAGCTGGACGGTGCAATTGACCGATCAGGCCAATTCGGCGAAGCCTTGATTTGCCGTCGCGCCGCGTCGAAAGACAGTTGGTCTCAACAGCGCTCAAGGCCGCCCGGGAGGACAACTTGGATTTGCACCGCCGCTCGCGCCGGGTGAAGATCGTCGCAACCTTGGGGCCCGCCTCCGCCGACCGGGAGACGATCGCCGCGCTGTTCGCGGCGGGCGCCGACGTCTTCCGCATCAACATGAGCCATGCCTCGCACGACGGCATGCGCGAGCGTGTCGCGATGATCCGCTCGCTCGAGGAGGAGACCGGGCGGCCCATCGGCGTCCTCGTCGATTTGCAGGGCCCAAAGCTGCGGCTGGGAACTTTCGCCGAGGGCGGCGCCGACCTGCGGCGTGGCGACGCCTTCGTCCTCGACAGCGATCCGAAGCCCGGCACGGCGGAGCGCGTCTGCCTGCCGCATCCGGAAATCTTGAGTTCGCTCGCGCCCGGCCATCGCATCCTGGTCGACGACGGCAAGGTGATGCTGCGCGTCAACGAGGCGGCGCCGAGCCGCGCGTCGACCATCGTCGAAGTCGCCGGCCGCGTCTCCAACAAGAAGGGCGTGAGCCTACCCGACACGACCATTCCGACCTCGGCCATGACGGACAAGGACCGGGCCGACCTCGTCGCCGCCCTCGACGAGAACGTGGACTGGATTGCGCTCTCCTTCGTTCAGCGCCCGGATGACGTGGCCGAGGTCAAGTCAATCGCGAAGGGACGCGCCCTTGTCATGGCCAAGATCGAGAAGCCGCAGGCGGTCGCCCGACTCGAGGAGATCATGGCGATCGCGGACGGCTTCATGGTGGCGCGCGGCGATCTCGGCGTCGAAATGCCGCTCGAGCGCGTGCCCGGCATTCAGAAGCGGCTCACTCGCTATGGCCGGAGGATCGGCAAGCCGGTCGTCGTCGCGACGCAGATGCTCGAATCGATGATCACCTCCCCGGTGCCGACCCGGGCGGAAGTGTCCGACGTGGCGACCGCTGTGTTCGAAGGCGCCGACGCCGTCATGCTCTCGGCCGAGAGCGCCTCAGGGCAATATCCGCGCGAGGCGGTCGCGACGATGAACAAGATCGCCAAAGCGGTGGAGTCCGAAGCAATCTACGCCTCGATCATCGAGGCGCAGCGAGCGACCCCCGAGCCAACCGGCGCCGACGCGATCGCAGAAGCGACCCGCGACGTCGCCGAGACGCTCAACCTCAAGGTCATCTGCGCCTGGACCAGCTCCGGCGGGACGGGGCTGAGGATCGCGCGCGAGCGGCCCCGCTCGTCGATTCTGGCTTTAACCCCGATTGAGTCTGTCGCGCGTCGCCTCGCGCTCGTCTGGGGCGTGCATCCGATCGTCACCGACGACGCGCGCGACGAGCGCGACATGGCCGAGCGCGCCTGCCGCTACGCCTATATCGAAGGCTTCGCGGAAGCCGGCGAGCGCATCATCGTCGTCGCCGGAGTCCCCTTCGGGACCATCGGCGGCACCAACAATCTGCGCATCGCGACGGTTGGCGCGTAACTTGCGAACGAACTGACCCGCGTCGCGGGGCGTCAGCCATTCGGAGATTCGCATGGGCGGAGTGGACTTGCACCGAATCGTGGTCGTCGGTGGCGGCGCCGCCGGCCTCGAGCTTGTCACCCATCTCGGCGACAGGCTCGGCCGGCGCGGCCTCGCGGACATTTCGCTGATCGAACGAAGCCGCACGCACCTGTGGAAGCCGCTCTTGCACATGGTGGCGGCTGGAAGCATGGATCCGTCCGAGCATCAGCTGAACTATCTGGCCCAGGCGCACTGGCGCCATTTTCGCTACCACTATGGCGAGATGGTCGGGCTCGACCGCACGGCGAAGAAAGTCAAGGTCGGCGCGACGTTCGACGAGGAGGGTCGCGAGATCGCTTTGCCGCGCGACGTCCCGTACGATGCGCTCGTCATCGCCGTCGGCAGCGTCACCAACGATTTCGGTACGCCCGGCGCGGCGGAACACGCAATTCCCTTGGAGACCGCCGAACAGGCCCAACGATTCCACCATCGGCTGCTCAACGCCTGCCTGCGCGCGCAGTCGCAGCGCGAGCCGATCAGCGCCGGGCAATTGCATATCGCCATCATCGGCGCCGGCGCGACCGGCACGGAGTTGGCGGCCGAGCTCTATCAGACCTCGCGCGAAGTGATCGCCTTCGGGCTCGATCACGTCGATCCCGACAAAGACATTCGCATCATCCTGATCGAGGGCGCGGACCGGATTCTGCCAGCGCTGCCTGAGCGCATATCGGACGCGACCCTTGCGCTCCTGAACAAGCTTGGGGTCGTTGTGCGGACGAACGCGCGCGTCGCCGCGGTGCGCGCCGACGGGGTGCAATTGGTGACCGGCGAGTCCATCCCGGCCGAGCTCGTGGTCTGGGCGGCCGGCGTAAAGGGGCCGGACGTTCTTCGCGATCTCGACGGGCTCGAAGTGAACCGAGCGAACCAGCTGGTCACGGAGCCGACGCTCGTTACCACCCGGGACCCGGACATTTTTGCCATCGGCGATTGCGCCGCCGTCCCGCGCGAAGGCGACCCGGCGTCCGTCCCGCCGCGGGCGCAAGCGGCGCATCAGGAAGCCTCGCATCTCGCCAAGCAGCTCGAGCGCCGGCTGAAGGGGCTGCCTCTTCAGCCGTTCGTCTATCGCGACTTCGGGTCGCTCGTGTCGTTGGGACGCGTCGGGGCGATCGGCAACCTCATGAACCTCGCGCTCAAAGGTAATCTGTTCATCGAGGGCGTGCTCGCCCGCTGGATGTATCGCTCCCTCTACAAGATGCACGAGCGGGCGCTGCACGGAACCGCGAGGACGGCGCTCGACACGCTCGCGCGCGGCCTCTCGCGCCACGCTGAACCGAAGGTGAAGCTGCATTAGACCGGGGTGATCGTCGCCGCAGCGTTGCAGGACGCCGAAGATATGGAATTGCTTCGGCCCGCGATGACGGCGCAACGGCGATAGGAAATCGAGCGACGGGCGTCGCGTCCGATCGCCAAGCCGTTCCTTAAGAGCGCTCTACAGGCCAAAGGCGCGGCGGCTTGTTTGGCGCCGCCGCGCGCCTCGCCTTGTCTGGGGACTGAAAGCGGCGCAGACTGGCGTTCGCCCCCGCCGCCATCCGGGAGGATGTCAGGTCGAAGGGCGTTTGCAAATCTGACTTTGGTTTTTCTTATTGCAAGGAGATTTCTATGCGCCCCGCAAGCGTGCGCTTTAGCTATCGTCCAGGGCTCCCTGGGAACCCGTTCCGGAATGTGCGGCTCGCCGGCAGTTGGGACGCGTCCGGCCGAACAGCGGCGGACTGGTCGTTCACCCCGATGCATCCCACGGTTGATGACGACGGCTGTCCAGCGTTCGAGGCCGTCGTCACCTTCGACGATAGCGCGATCGGGGAGGTCTTGCGTTGGGGAGTGATGCTCGACGCGCCTCTCGGCGATGGTCTCTGGGGAATTGCGAGCGAAGTCGACGACGCAGCTTCCACGGCGCGGGAGCGGTCGTTTACGCTGCAGGCGGAAGCGCACGACGAGATCTACTACCTCACGCATTGCGGTCGTTTTGGCGCGCTGCCGCAGCCGGGGTCATCCGGCATTCGCTTTTCGCTTTGGGCTCCGAATGCGAGAGCGATCGACCTCGTCTTCGCCGATCCGGCGCATGGCTATATCGCCGATGATGGCGGCGGCGTGCTGAAATCGATCCCAATGGCGCCGACGCAGGGCGGCGTCTGGCAGGTGACGCTCGCCGATTTCTCACAGTTTGTCGGCCAGCCTTACATGTTTCGCGTGGTAAAGGACGACGGAGCCGTTGCATTCCGGACCGACATCTACTCACGCAAGCAGATCGGCGGGGGGGATATAGACCCCAAAGGACAGCCCTATCTGGGCCTGCCTGCCGACCTCGACGGGCCACAGAGCTGCTCTGTCGTCTGCGACCCGCGCAAGATCATGCTGGACTCCGGCCGGGAGATGCCGGTGGACGAATTCTGGGCCGACGAATTCTCCGCCGACCATCCGCTTCCGACAATACTCGAGGACCTGGTCATCTACGAGCTGCACGTGGGCTCGCTGGGCTTCGGACAGCCCAATCCAGGCGCCCTCACCGACGCCCTCGCCTATGTGGATCAACTCGTCGATCTCGGCGTGAACGCCGTCGAACTGATGCCAATCGCGGAGTTCGAAGGCAGGGCCAACTGGGGATATGGGACCTCCCACTATTTCGCCATCGACGAAGGCGCAGGCGGAACGGACTGTTTACGGCAGTTCGTCAAGGCGTGCCACCAGCAGGGAATCGTCGTTATTCTCGATGTTTGCTATAACCACTTCGATCCCGACGGCGACCGGGTCGAGTGGGCCTTCGACTCGAACGATCCGACCAAGAACATTTATTTCTGGTACGAAGGAAAGCCCAGCGACCACCCGCGGGTCGATGGCGGGTACATCGACAATCTGTCGACGGGCTACGCTCCTAAATTCGATGACGAAATGGTTCGGCAGCTTTTCATAAGCAGCGCCGCCTGGCTGGCGGCGACATGTCATGTTGACGGATTTCGGCTCGACCAGACGAGCTCAATCCACCAGTACGCGGTGATCCATGCGAATGGTCGAACGGCCGATCGCGCGAATGCGTTCGGGACCAAGTTCCTGAAGCAGTGGACCCGGACGATGCGACTGCTGTACCCGAACCTGTTCCTCACGGCCGAGGACTATTCCAATTGGGCCGGGATGACACAACCGAGCGTGACCGGCGACGGGCTCGGATTCGACGCCACCTGGTACGGCGACTTCCACCACCACGCAATGGAGTACGAAGGCGGCGGCTATACCGAATTGATCAAACAGTCCGGGTGCGGCGACACGCGTTCACTTCGGATGGACTACTTCGCTGGCGCGCTTGCCACCAGTGGAGGCGCCAAAGTGGTCTATCACCAATCCCACGACGACTGCGGCAACCGTACCGGATCCGCTCGGACGATGTGGTTGGCGGTCAATGGCGCCCCGCTGCTGGGTGAGACCCGCAATTGGGCGGAGGCGCGCGCTCGGTTTGCCGCAGGCATGACGCTGCTCTCCGCCGGCACGCCCATGTTTTTCATGGGCGAAGAGATCGGAGCCGCAAACCCATTCACCTACGACAAATTCATGCAGAACCGGGAGGACCTGATCGGCGCCGCCAAGGGGGCGGGCGCCCGCCTGTTTCGCTACTATCGGGACCTGATCCGGCTGAGCGAACGAAATGCGGCCATTCGGTCCCGAACG
This sequence comes from Roseiarcus sp., assembly GCA_035500275.1. Lineage (GTDB taxonomy): Bacteria > Pseudomonadota > Alphaproteobacteria > Rhizobiales > Beijerinckiaceae > Roseiarcus. Next base: position 5,601 of record DATJXI010000350.1, read on the forward strand.
ATCGAGATCGCGGTCACAAACAATGACAATCGGGTTATCGCGTTCCACCGCTGGGACGATACTGACGAATTCCTTGTCGTCGGCAACCTCAGCAATTTCCCGTTCGCCTCCGGGTACTGGATCCACGGCGACCGCATCGCCAACGCCAGTTGGACGGAGGTCTTCAACAGCGACAGCGAAGCCTACGGCGGCTGGAACATCGGTAACTCCGGCGCAACGCTGCACGGCAGCAACGGAGCGCTCAACGTCGTATTGCCCGCCGCCGGCCTGGTTGTTTTTCGCCGGAGCAATGTGAACGCAAACGGGTCAACGAGATAAGGTCATCGCGACTCCATCGCGACCTACGACTACGCGGGCGTCGTCGCAGCAGGCCATGGCTCGTGACGACGCCGACGCCTCAGACGACGCGCGATCCGGACATTTTCGCCATCGGCGATTGCGCCGCCTGCCCGCAGGAAGGCTCGCCGGCGCCCGCGTGATCGTGGGGGACAAGATTATCACACGCATCGGTCCAAGGCCTGCCGCCTTCCAACCTTTCTGCGTATCGGCCAAGGCTTTGGCGATCCCTAACCAATGTCTATAACGCTGAGAGCCACCAACTTCGTTCATTTTGTGCACTAGTCTCGAAGGAAGACCGTCATCTTTACTGATTAAAGCAGTCGCCACGAATTCGCGTTAATGCTTGCGTCCGAAAGGAGGCGAACGCGGTCCAAAACACGTGATTTTGACAGGCTTCGGTGCCTAAACCATTGAAAAGGCTTGGTCGCGGCCGGGACTGCGGGCGTCCTGGGCGGCGGGGTCAGAGGGACGGGCGGGCCTCCGGCGCGGCCTGCTCCGCCTGCTGCCGCGCTCGCCGCTCCGCCTCGAGGATCGCGTCGACGACCCGCGGCGTCGCCGCGTGGTGCGGCGAGTGGCCGACGCCTTCGAGGATGGTGAGGCGCGCGCCTGGGATGTCGCGTGCGCACCCCTCCGAGTGGATGGCGGCGGAGACGACGCTGTCCATGTCGCCCGTCACGATCTCGGTCGTCGCGCGGATCGCGGGATAGCGCGGGACAAGCGCGATCGCCGCCGCCTTGGCGGTCGCCACGTCCTCCGCGTTGGCGCGGAAGTGCGGCGGCCGGAGCACCAGCGGCAGGCGCGTCGCCTCGATGAAGTCGGCCGGCGGAAGGTTCGGCGCAAAGACGCTTTTGACCGCGCGGCCCATCAGCGCAAGGCCGATCGGCAGGGCGACGAGCCACCGCAGCGGCGCGCCCAGCACCGGTTTCGCGCCGACAGTATAGTACCCGGCGACGCCGCCCGGCCAGGCGTGGCTCACCGGCGCGATCAGCACGAGCGCCCGCACGAAATCCGGCTGATCGAGCGCCATTGCGAGGCCCGCGAGCGCGCCGAGCGAGTGGGCGACGACCACCGCCTCGCGGACGCCGAGCGCCTCCGCCGCGCGACGGATCGCCTCGGCTTGACGCGCTGGCCACGAGGGCGAGCCGCAGCCGAAGCGATCGCTCCAGCCGTGGCCGGGCCGATCGACGCTCAGCACGCGAAAGCCGAGGCGGCTCAACTCATGGGCGAGGGCGACGCTCATGTCGGCCGCGTTGCCGGAGGCGCCGTGGATCATGAGAACGGCGCCCCGCTCTTCGCCGGAGGCCTGCCGTTCGATGACGTGGATCGCGCCGCCGCCGGCGTCCGCCATTTCGCCGACCGCGGGACAGCGCGCTTCGATGCGCGCCGTCGCGAACGCCGTGAAGGCGAAGAGCGCGGCGATAAGCGCGAGGAGGAAGAAGAGCGCGGTCAGCACGGCGACGGGCCTTCAGCTCGGCGCCGCGGGCGACAACCTTGTCAGAGCTCTTGGCCCTTGACCTTAGCCCTGAGCTTGTCGGCGGCCTCCTCGGCGCTCTTCCAATGCGGGGCGATGGCGAGGATATGCTCGTAGACCCTGAGCGCGTCTTCCTCCTTGTCGCGCTGGGCGAGGATCATCGCCATGCCCGAGAGCGCGCCGATGTGGCGCGGCTCGCGCTTCAGCGTTTGCGCGATGTCGGCCATCGAGCCGTCGTAGTCGTCGTCGAGCCAGCGCAAGGTGGCGCGCGCGTTCCAGCCCTCGGCCCAATCGGGGAGGATTGCGATGGCGGCGTCAAGGATCCTCCCGGCGGCGTCGAAGTCCTTCGCCAACATCGCCTTGCGCGCGCGCTCGAGCAGGAGGTCGCCCGTGTCGGAGCCTGACTGCGAATAGGTTGCGAACAGGAGGCGGATCAGGCCCTGCGTCTCGTCCTCGTCTTTCGAGGCGGCGAGGCGCTCATAGAGCTCAGCCCGGATCTCGGCGGGCGACTTCGGCGCCGGCGCTTCCTGCGCTTCCGGCTTGTCCCGCGGAAGGGGCTTTCCTTCCTCGGCGCGCGCGCCCATGGCGGCGGACAAGCCCAGAAGCGTGAGGGACGCGATGAAGCGCGCGGCGCGTGATCTCATGTGGGAGGTCTACCGCTCTGCGGTCGCCTCCGTCAAAGAAACAAGCGATGTCAGCCCTGTCTCGCCTTGTAGCGCTTCTGGGTCTTGTTGATGATGTAGACGCGACCCTTGCGGCGCACGAGGCGGTTGTCGCGGTGGCGAATGCGCAGGGATTTCAGCGAATTGCGGACCTTCATGCGGATGCTGCCAACAGTTCACGCCGCGGGGGCAACCCACGGAGTTTAAGAAATCGGAGGCGGTCGTATGCCAGAGCCGCCCGCCGCGATCAAGGGCGGGATTTGAGCGCGGCTCATTCCGCGCTTTCCGGGTGCGCCCCTGGACGTTGCGGGATCGCCATAGTCAACGCGACCATAGCCGCTGTGAGCAGCGCGGTCGCGGTATATCGGCTGAAGGCGAACCCTCCATGCGCGAGCGGCTTATCCAAGAGGTCGCCGAGCGTGGCGCCAAGCGGCCGGGTCAGGATGAAGGCGGCCCAGAACAGGAACACCCGCGATACGTTGGTGAAGTAATAGAGCGCCGCAAGCGCAAGGAGCCCAGCGCCGAACAAGAGCGCAGCGTTTTCAAAGCCGAAGCCGTTCGTGTCGGCCATCCAGTCGCCGAGCGCGGTGCCCAGCGTTTGCGAAAAGAGGATGGTGGTCCAGTAGAAGGCCTCAACTCGCGGCATGGAAACCGTGTTGACCGAAACGGTTCCCTCTGACCAGCGCCAGACGAGAAGCGACGTCATGAGCAGCGCAAACAGGATCGAGGATCCTCCGGCGTATCCGATCCCGAGCGACCGGTCGGCGAAGTCCGCCATCGCCGTCCCGACCGTCGTGGTGGCGACAATAGTGAGCCAATAAATGACGGGATGGAACTTTTCCATTTTGATTTGGGCAATCACGGCCGCAATGAACACAGCCATGAAGACGCCCACGCCGATCAAATATCCGCCATTGTGGGCATCTTTGTCGGCGTGCAGGAGGGACATCGTCACCGCGTCGCCGCCGGTTTCGCCGATGGTGGTGGCGATGACCTTAATGATCCAGAACCCAAGCGTGACCTCGGGGACCTTGCTGAGCGCGCGCCTTGCACCTTCGTTCATGATCGCTCCGTCGATGGAAGGTGGGTCGCGCCCAAAGGGCGCGAGAAGGATTCGCCGCCTCAGTCCGGGTTCTTGCCCTCGGCCTTGTTCTCGATGACGCGGCCGGTCATCGCGTCGACGCCGACTTCCTACGTGATCGGGCCGCTCTTGATGTCGAACGAATAGCGAAGCCCGCTTCCGCCACCCTCGCGCTCGAGCTCTTCGTCGGTAATGCGTCCCGGGTGGGCTTTCAGCGCGATCTGGCGCGCTTGCTCGATGCTCACCTTCGCCTGACGAGCGAACTGCTGCCCGGTATAGGCCAGCGCAGGCCCCCCGAGCATCGCTGCAATTGCCGCCAAGCCGATGAGGCCGGCGCCTTTCGACGCGGTCGACTTCATGTTTCTCTCCGTTGGGAAGATCTGCGACGGGGCGACGCCCCGACGGTGATGCGGGTGAGCTTCCGTCGCAAGAATTAGGGGAGAATTAGCCGCTGGCGTTTGCTGGGATCAAGACTCGGGCCAGCACGCCTGTTGCGCCGTCGGGGTGGTTTTCGACTGTCAGGCCGAAAGCATGGCGATCGGCGATGCGTCTTGCGATTGCTAACCCAAGACCGCTGCCCTCAATTCCTTGCGGCGCCGCGCGGAAAAAGCGATCGAACACACGTGCTTCCGCCCCCTCGGGCAGAGCTGTCCCGGAATTGCAGACTTCAACGATGATGCGTTTGCCGCTTTCCCGCATGGAGACGTCGATGTCGCCATCTTCCGGCGTGTAACGAACGGCGTTGTCGATCAGGTTCGAGAACAGGATGCGCAACTCTTCGCGCGCGCCGCGACAACGCGCGCCCCCTTCGACGTTGACTTCGAGCTCAATTTGCTTGGCTGCCACGAGCGAAGCGTGGTCGGCGACGCAGTCGAGGAGGAGCGAGCCGACGTCCACCGTCTCGTCTTGCGCCTCAGCGGTTTCGTCGAGTTTGGCCAGGCTCAGGAGTTGATTGACCAGCGCGCTCGCGCGTCGCACTCCCCCAGCTAGCGCCGTGGCGGCTTTGGATTGCTCACTCCCCGCCTCCCGCACGAGATTGTCCACCTGGATTTGTATTGCGGCGAGCGGCGTCCGCAACTCATGAGCGGAGTCGGAAAGGAAACGCTTTTGCGCCTCCACCGCAGCGTGCAGCCGAACGATGAGGCCGTTCATGCTCCTCACAAGCGGCGCCACTTCGGCCGGAACCCTGTCGAGTTCGAATGGCGCAGTCGCGCCGGCGCTGCGCTCCGCAAGCTCATCAGCCTGGGCCTTCAGCCGCCCGAGCACGCGATTCATCGCCCAGCCGACCACGAGCCAAGCCAGCGGGATCGCGAAAAGGATCGGCGCCGCCGCTCCCACCGCCGCGCTCTGCGCGATCTCTTGCCGGACCACCTCGCGCTGCGCGACCTGCACCGTCCAAAGTCCGTCGCCGGTCGTATAGATGCGCCATTTATCGCCACCCGCCTCGACGTCCGCGAATCCGGCGCGGCTCTGGCGTGGGATGTGAACCGACGGAAGCGACGCATGAACGAGCTTTCCCGCCGCATCCCAAATCGTGACTGCGAATCGATCTTCGGGGTCTTGATCGTCTCCCGTGGGTGCATTGGCTGTGGGTAGGCCCGGTCCGGCGTTGAGCGCAATCTGATGCAGCTGGCCGTCGAGAAACTCGGTGGCCGCCTGCTGCGCATAGAGATAGGCAACCGCGATCGTGGCGAGGCCGACCAAGGACAGGAGAATTGTAAGGTAGACGAGCGCTGTTCGGCGCAGGGAGACAGTGCTCAGGATTTTGGCAGCATCCATCCCGCCCCCCGTACGTTGACGATTACGTCCCGCCCGAACTTGCGCCGGATCGAATGAATCAAGACGTCGACGGCGTTGCTCTCGACCTCGTCGCCCCATCCGTAGATTCGCTCCTCGAGTTGCCCCCGAGAAAGAATGCGGCCTGGCCGCTCGATCAGCGCATGCATCAGCGCGTATTCGCGCGCCGGCAAGACGGCTTTCGCATCGCCATGAAACAATTCGTGCGTCTCGATGTCGAGCTCTGTCCGGCCTGCGACCAGCTTCGACGTCGCGCGTCCGACGCTGCGCCGCATCAGCGCCCGCATGCGCGCCAGCAACTCGCGCGTCTCGAACGGCTTCAAGAGATAATCGTCGGCGCCGAGATCGAGACCCGAGACCTTGTCATCAAGCCCTCCGCGAGCCGTGATGATGAGGACAGGAGTTTCAAGGCCGCGTTTGCGCGCGACTTTCAAGAGGTCAAGGCCTTGCGCGTCCGGCAATCCCAGATCGAGAAGCACAATCGCAAAGCTGGTGTCGCGCAGCGCCGCTTCGGCGAGGGCGCCGTTTCGAACCCAATCGACCGACATTCCCTCGGCGCCGAGAGCGGTGACGAGGCCTTCGCCGATCATGACGTCGTCTTCCACCAGCAGAACGCGCATCACCTCTCTCGCCCGGCAACCAGACCACTGACGGATCGGCTCCCCGGCGCCACGCCTGACCGGGTAATTGGGCGGTTTTGATGACAAACCCGCGGGCCGCAGACTCGGCGGCCGGCCCTACTCGCCGTCAAGGAAGCTTCAGCTTCTCCATCAGCTCCCGGTGTCCGGCGGGAATGGGAAAGGGTTTGTTCGTCTGCCGGTCTACATAGACATGCGTGTACCGGCCCGCGGCCGCCGCCGCGTCGGCGCCGGGCTTGAACACCGCGAGGTGGTAGCGCACGGAGGAGCGGCCGAGGTGCTCGACGGCGACGCCAACCTCGGCGGGCTCAGGATAGGTGAGGCTCGAATAGAAGCGGCAGTTGCTCTCGACGACGAGGCCGACGATCGGGCTGGTCGCCGGGTCGAGCAGCCCCGCCTCGATCAAGATCGTGTTCACCGCAGAATCGAACAGCGAATAATAGACGACGTTGTTGAGGTGGCCGTAGGCGTCGTTGTCGGTCCACCGCGTCGCGATGGTAACGAAGCGCGTGAACGCCTCTCGCCTCGGCGGCCCGCGGCGGTCTGGGTCGCCAGTCATGGGCGCTTCAACCGACTGGCCATCTTGCATCCCGCCCCTCACGGCGCCAAGCGTCCGGCCCCTTATCCTCGCCCCGTTCGCCATTGACAAGAAGATGGGGAACAAGTCCGACAGGGCCGATGAGGGAGAACGCCATGGCCGAGGAGAGCGAGCCCGACCTTTTCGCCGGCGGGAGAACGCCGCCGCCGCGCGAGGCGACCCGCCTCTCGCCTTTCGTGCGCCGGCTCATCGCGCCGAACGCGTCCCCGTTCACCTTCAACGGCACCTGCACCTACATCCTCGGCAGGGGTGAGGTCGCGGTGCTCGATCCGGGACCGAACGACCACTCGCATCTTCAGGCTATTCTCGCAGCCGCCGAAGGCGAGCGCATCGCGACAATTCTCATTACGCACACCCACCGCGACCACAGCGCGCTTGCCAACCGCCTTCGTGCAGGGGCGGGCGCGCGCATCGTCGGCGCCGCGCCGTTCGTCCCGAAACGCGACGACGCGGGGGGCCTCGACGACTCCCACGATCGCGATTACGCGCCCGATCTCGTGCTCGGCGATGGAGACCGCTTCTTGGGGCGCGGCTTCACGGTCGAGGCGGTGGCGACGCCCGGCCATTGTTCGAACCACCTCTGCCTCGCGCTTCTCGAAGAAAACGCGCTCTTCTCCGGCGACCATGTGATGGCCTGGTCCACCTCCGTCGTGGCCCCGCCGGACGGCTCGATGGGCGCCTATATGGCCTCGCTCGACAAGCTTCGCGCTCGCGACGAACGCATCTACTGGCCCGGACACGGGGGGCCGGTGATGGAACCGCACCGCTACCTGCGGGCGCTCATCCATCACCGCCGTCAGCGGGAGGCGTCCATCCTGGCGGCGCTGTCGGACGGCCCGCAGACGGTCAACGGCGTCGTGGCGAAGGTCTATGTCGGCCTCGACCCGAAGCTCGTGCGCGCGGCGGGCTTGTCGACGCTCGCCCATCTCGAGGACCTTCGCGAGCGGGGTCAGGTGGTCGGGGAGGAATCGGCAGGCGGCGAGACGCGCTTCCGCCGGGCTTAGGCTGAGGTCCTCGTCAGCGCCCCGCCGGTTTTCACATGACGCTACTGAGGATTTCCGTTTCCGCTCCGTCTCCAATCCGTCCGGACCTCGGACGGGCGGACGTGCGCAAAAAGCCGCCTTATTTCGCGTTTTGTCGCCTTCGCGAGAGCGGAAAAGATGCGAAAAAAGGCGGAAAAGATGCGAAAAAAGGTAGAAAACTTGCGCCGGAAACGAGCGTTTTCAAGGCTTTACGTCGAAATCCCAGGAAAAAAATCCTGTTCGGCGAAATGCGGTTCGGGCAGCCATGCGCCTCTCGCATATCAAGCGGCTTCCGCCGGACTTTGTCGTCATGGACTTGGGCTCGCGTCGTTTGTTTTCGAAAAACTATGATGATAGCGCCAGCTTTCGTAAAACTACAAAACAAGCGCGGCCATTCCGTCTCCATGTCCGGCCGCAATGGAGCACGATAGCACAGCCTTCTGGTTCTCGGAAGAAAGTGTTTGATTTTGGCCTAAGCCGGCTTTGGTCAGGACCGATGCTACCAGTCGCGGGGCGACCGGCGGCGATCCGCGTCGAAGCGGCCGCCGACCAGGGCCGAAGGCAAGAAAAATGGGGATTGAGTGAAGTGTCACCGTAATCCCCACCGTAATCCCCCGTAATCCCCTGAGCCTCGGGTCAGAGAGCCTGCGACCCATCGGGTTAGCGAGGCTCAGCCTGGGGCGGCAAGCTGCTTGACCATTTTGCGGTGAGGGACCGTCACCTCGGTGAAAACTTCGCCCATCGCGACATAGCCGGCTCTTTCGTAAAACGGCACCGCAGTTTCGCGCGCATGCAGAATAATTTCCCGATATCCTCTCTCTGCCGCCAACTTTTCGGCAAAGGCGACGATCTGCGCGCCGATCCCGCGCCCCCGGTGGCCGGGATCGACGGCCATCTGGCGAAACTTGACGACCGCGCCATGCGACCCGTCGACGGCGGTCAAGACCACGCACCCGACCGGTTCGCCATCCAAATATACGGCGATGTGAATGTCCCCTTGTTCTTCCGCCAGTTGCTCAGGGGTGAAATCCAGTCCAAGCGGCCTTCGCAGGATCCGGCGGCGAAATTCCACCAGGTCGCGATAGCGGCTGGAATTGGCGTCAATCGCGGCAAACTCCAACATGTCGACGCCCTCTTGCCACTGTCGGCGGAATGGCCCGGCTAGGTAGACGGGCTCTTTGGCTCGGACACCGATCCAATTCAACGTGCGCGGTGCGAAGCTCGACGGGCATGGGCTTCTCATTCGTCATGCGGACTCCCTCGCCTTGGGAGGGCCACGCAAAGGACGACGCAGCGACCCCGGCCGCGAAATAACATGCACTGTCACCGGAACTCGGTAAGAATCTAACCATCGCAAACGCCGCGCTGGCGCATCCGGTTAGCCGCCAGTGGAAGGGGTATCGGCAATGTAACGTTAGGCCACAGGACTTATTGTTTCCGAATCGACCCGGTCGACAAAGGGTCTATCGGACGCGTGGACACGGGCGCTTCGCTCGGGCGCACGGGGCACATCAAATCGGCATGAATTCCGGTCGAGACCGGTACCGGTCCGGATTGAGCGGTTGAGGTTATATACGCGTTGTACTTCCTTGACAATGCATCCTCG
>DATJXI010000351.1:0-2885 GCA_035500275.1 Roseiarcus sp.
GGACGCGAGGGGGTCGCGGTGTGGGCCTATTGCCTGATGCCGAACCACGTCCATCTGATCCTCGCGCCGCGGACGCCGGAGGGGTTGGGGCGGGCGCTCGGCAAGGCGCATCGGCGCTATTCGGCCTTCGTCAACGCGCGCATGCGGGTGACCGGCCATCTTTTTCAGGCGCGCTTTTCCTCGGTCGTGATGGACGAGGACCATCTGATGGCGGCGGCGCGCTATGTCGCGCTGAACCCGGTTCGGGCAAGACTCGTCGCAAGGCCCGAGGACTGGCGCTGGTCGAGCGCGAGCGCCCATCTCGCCGGGCGCGACGACGGCCTGGTCGAGGTCGCGCCGCTGCTTGAGCGCTGCGACGGGCGGTTCGCCGACCTCATCGCCGAAGAGCCCGAGCCCGCCCTCGTCGCGGCGCTGCGCGCCGCCGAGACGATTGGCCGCCCGCTCGGCGGCGCGGCTTTCCTCGACCGCCTCGCTGCCCTGACCGGACGCAATCCCCGGCCGGGCAAGCGAGGGCGAAAGCCGCGCGGCGCCGCGGCGCCCGTCCGGAAGCGGCGCAGAGCGAATGAGAAGGCGGCCGATGATCGTCCTATCAATTCATAAATATGCATGTGTCACCGTTTTCCCGTTTTCCCGTTTTCACTGTGTCACCGTTTTCACGCGTTTTCACCGTTTTCCCCGTTTTCCGGGCGAGCGGCGGTCTTCCACCCCGTCAAGAGTGTTTTCTTGGATTCGCTTGGGTTGGCTTGGATCGGCTTTGGAAATCCTGGCCGCTCTCGCGGGAACGGGGCGCCGCCCGCCGCCTCCCTTAACTCGCCGCCTTCCATTTGATCGAGCAGCCCATTGAACGGGACCTGGTCCGCCGGCGCGGGGCCGGTATTCGCGAGGGCCGCAACGGGGTCCTCGGCGCGCGCCGATGCGTGCGACCATCCGCCATCGAATTCCCGCCGCCATCGTCTGGTAGTTTGGCGAAACGCCGCCGGTCTCGCCGCAGCCTTTCGCGCGCCCGCGGCGTTCCTCTCCCGCACACGAGGAGGTCGCTATGGAAGAGACCCTGATCACCGAATATGCGCGGCAGCTCATGGAGGCGCATGGCCATCGCGCTATCGCCGAAGCGGCACAGCGCGCCGTCGCCTGCGAGCGACAAGAGGACAAGGAAGGGGCGCAGACCTGGCGGCGCGTCGAAGCGGCGCTGAGGGAGATGCGCGGGCCAAGGGAAAGCTGAGGCCCCGGCCGCCGGCCGGTCCAGGCGGGTCGGTCTGACCGCCTGCCCTAAGCCGCGCCCCCTCCCGCGGTATTACGGAAATTACGGGTGACGCTTGTGGTGGAGTGGACCGCGAAAGTGAGACACGGATAAAAGGGGGTGACATGGCTTCTGGGGAGAGACCATGTCGGCCTCTCGGACGCGACGAGCCGAAGCGGCGGCGCGCCCGCCTCTACGCGGTCATCCAAGAGATGATCGCCGCCGGGCCGCAAGGCTTCTGCGAGAAAGACGCCAACATCGAACGCCTGTGCGCTTTGAGCGGCGTCGCGCCCGCCGGCTGCTGATTGGCGTTTCGGGCCGCATCCGGAAAAGCGCGACGACGCCGACCTGCGCGATCTCATCCAGCGCATCGCGCTTGAAGATCGCCATTGCGGCTATCGCCGCATTGCGCAGGCGCTCAGGCGCTTTGCTCGCCTATCTCGTGCGTCTGAAGGAGCGCAAAGTCGCCGACAGCATGAGCCGGCCGGCCAACCCTCGCGACAACGCCAAGGCGGAGAGCTTCATGAAGACGCTGAAACACGCGGAGGTCAACGCGAAGACCTACGTCGATCTCGAAGACGCCCGCCGCCAGATCGGCGCCTTCATGGAAGAAGTCTAGAAACGCCAAGCGCCTGCGCTTGGCGTTTGGCCATAAGCCTCCGGCCGAGTTCGAAGCTGAACTCGGCCGGGACAACCGCAACCAAGCAAACCGGATGGTCGCCCCGGCACTCAACTATCCGTGTCTCAACACCGGGGTGCGGTCCGATACCTCTTTCGCTTCTCAAAAGTGGTACGCGCCCGGTCCGACGACTAAGTCGAAGGAGTCGCCAACAGTTTCCCAAAGCCGGGTACGATCAGACAAATGCCTCGGTTTTCTTTGTTTCGCGGGATGAGGCCTGAGAGGATCGTACAATGGCTCTGGAGCATCCTACGAGTTCGAGGACGCGATCAGAGCATGGCCGTGCACGCCAAGTCGTAACTATTGGGTTGGTCAATAACATGAGCGACGAGGCGCTGAAAGTGACGGAACGTCAATTCGGCGACCTCGTAAGCGCATCCGCTGACCAGAGTATCGACGTTGAATTGCGGCTGTTTGCTCTAAATCAAACGCCGCGCTCGCCCCGAGCTCTGGAGTACATCCGCACCCACTACGAGTCAGCGAGCGCGGTGATAGACGGGGACTTAGACGCTCTAATCATTACTGGAGCCCAGCCGCGTGCGGCTTGTCTATGTGATGAGGTTTACTGGGACGAACTGACTGAACTCATCGACTTGGCAAGGGAGCGCACCGTTTCGACAATTTTCTCGTGCCTTGCGGCCCACGCCGCGGTTTTCCATCTCGACGGCCTCGAACGGCGGCCATTGCCAGAGAAATGCACCGGCGTTTTCAGCTTTACAACTCAGAGGGGTCATCCATTCGCGGGTTGGCAAAAGCGTTCCAATCTTATTCCACACTCTCGATACAACGGCCTGTCGCGAAGCGACCTTGAGCGCGCCGGTTATCACGTCCTGATGGGCTCGCCGGCATATGGCGTCGACAGTTTCACCAAATGCTTTGGCAGCCATTTCCTCTTCCTGCAGGGCCATCCGGAGTATGACGCCAATTCGCTGGCCAGAGAGTACCGCCGCGATATGGGCCGATACT
>DATJXI010000352.1:0-23415 GCA_035500275.1 Roseiarcus sp.
GCTCGCCCCGCCGATGAGGGACGAACAAATGAGGGCGGTTCCGGCGACGGCCGCGGCCGTCCCCGCAAACTTGAGCGCCATCGAATTCCTCCGTTTGGACTCAACAAACACGCGGGTTGGCCGAAATCCACGCTCTTGCGCTGGCTCAGCATAGACTTGCCGACCGGCTTCTCCCTGTCCAATACCAACTGTGTTATGGCCTGATGACGAGGAGCTATCGTGCACTCGGCAAGACACCTGGAACTCGTCCGCGCGCTCGCGGAGCATCGGAACTTCGGTCGCGCTGCGGCGGCGCTTGGCGTTTCGCAGCCGTCCCTGACGCGCAGCCTCAAGCATCTGGAAGAACTCCTCGGCGCCGCGCTGTTCGACCGGGCCGGCGTAACCCCCACGATCTTCGGCGAGATCGTCTTGAAGCACGGCCGCCCGGTGCTCGCCGGCTTCGCCGAGCTCAAGCGCGAGATCGCGCTGATCAAGGGCCTCGACGTCGGCGAGCTCTCGGTCGCGATGGCCTTCTATCCGGCGGACATCTCGGGCCAAGAAGCCGCCGCCCAACTCTCGCGGCGCCACCCAAATCTTTTGCTGGACCTTCGCATCGTCGATTGGACCCGCGCGAAGGACGCCGTTCTCTCAGGCAAGGCCGATCTCGCTTTCGCCGACATTCGAGCGGCTGCCGACAGCGCGGACTTCGACACCGAACCTGTCCGATCGGGACCTGTCACGTTCTTCTGCTCAGCCTCCCATCCGCTCGCGAAGCGGCCCAGCGTCGAACTCTCGGATTTGATGGCGTACCCTTGGGCGGGCCCCAGCTTTCCGGCGGCGTTGAGCCGCGCGATGCCGAAGACAAAGCTGGCCTGCGGTGTCTTCGACATGGCGACGGAAAGGTTCAGACCGCGCATTCTCGTCGAGAGCTTCGCGTCGGCGAAGCGAATCGTGGCGACCGGAGCGGCGCTTTCGGCAGGCTTTCCGTTCCAGATCGCGAGAGAGCAGGCCGCGGGCGAGCTTGTGGTTCTGCCGATGGACATCCCCGTCATCGACCTGCGCTACGGCTTCGTCACGAAGCGTGGGCGTGTGCTTTCGCCCGCCGCCAAGGCGTTTATAGAGATTGTACGGGACATCGAAGCGCAAATCTCGGGCTAGCGTCCGCAGCGCGCGCCATGCGCCGTCAGCGGATATTTGTTGAGGTCGCCCGCGCCGGCCGCTGGATGCTCACGGCTCGAATGCGAAAATCCGCTTCCCATCGTTCTTCGGGCTGACGACGATCCAACCGCCCTTCTTCGCTTCGTCGTAGAGCGGCTGAGGGAACGTCCCCACTTTGATGTCGGCCAAGCTTCACCAAGACCGGATTCGGTCGAAGCAGTAGGCGACCTGCCTGTAGATCGGATGCTCGACCCAGAGGGTTCCGTCCTGGTCGAAGGTCGCGATGCGCTCCGCGGGCGCGACGAACTTTGGGTCCGACGCGTCTGTCGTCGCGCGGACGAAGTTGAGGATAGCGGTCCTTGCCGGCCTATCGCTCCACGACGGCAGCGGATCGTCATCGCCGCGTGCGCCGGCGCCCGGGCGGCCGCCCCGAGCAGCAGCGCGACGAATTCGCGGCGATGAAGCTCCCTGGCTGTGTCTCCTTCGTTCAGGTTCCTGCCGCCGCGCAATGCGATCAAACGGCGCGCCGATTTTGCAAAGCTCCCGGCCTCCTCATTCCTTGCCGATGACGGCCAGCACCTGTTGCAGCGGCGCGGGCGAGGTGCGAAACACTCCGGAATAGGGGTTGGAAAGCTCCAGGATCATCAGGACGGCGGTGGCGATCGCGACCGCACCCACCGCCAGAGCGAAGACGGGCATGGCGGCGCCGCGCGACGTGAGGCCGTAGCCGCAAAAGAGAAGAGCCACCCAGCCGACCACGGTCAGCAGAAGCGGATAGGACACCGGATCGGACAGGGCGAAGGACATCTTCATTCGCGCCTCGCCGATGGCTTCCTCCGCCGAGGTTGCGGTGGCGAGCGCGCGCTTCTGCTCATTCGTCGAGGGCTCGAGGCGCCCCAGGACCTTTTCGGGATCGCGCATGGCCGGAATCGCCGCGGCCAAATTGTTCCTCGCGAAATTGCTGTCGCTTTCCCTGGCGCCCCAGACCTGATCGATGGTCTTCGCCAGACGCTCGCGCAAGGCCGCGCGCTCCGCATTCGACTCCGGCCCGTAATCGGCTAAGGCGATATCGAGTTGAAGGACTTTTCCCGCAAGTGTCTGGACCGCGGCGTTCTGACCGGCGTAGACGCCGTAGGCCGTCCAGATCAAGAGACTGGCGACCAGGGCGCAGAGCAGCGTGAGAAGGCCGACGACCGCGCCGATCATGTCGCGCGAAGGGCCGGTGGTATGGTGTTCGGGCAGAAGGCGTTGCAGGACGAGGCCGAGCAATCCAGCGGCGAAAACGGCGACGGCGACGGCCAGGGCGAAGGTTTCTGGACTCACGGATGTCTCTTTGTAAGGTCGCGGCGGTTATCACGCCAGGCGCGCAATCGCCTGATCAGTCTCCCGCCATGCCGGCGGGGGCGATGGCGGTGATCTTGCCGGCCGGGTCGAAGCCGAAGATGAGGCTCGTGGCGTCGCCGCGGGGGAAGACGAACTTCATCGTATAGAAGGTCTGGCCGCCGTCTTTGCCGGTTCGCACGATCTCGGCGCGAAGCGGGCCGGCGCCGTACCGATTGAGGTCGCGCGACATGGCGGCGATCGCCGCGTCGGTCACCTCTGCGACAAATCCCGGGGCGTAAAGCGAACGATCGGTTCGCCCGGCCTGAATTTCGGTGAACCAGCGCATCGCGAAGAACGCGACGGCGTCCGCCGACCGCGCGCCGGCGGCCGGGGCCCCGTCCGCGCGAGCGGGGACGATCGGGCCGTGGGCAAGAACCGCGAGGAGCATGCATGCGCCGATGCCGCGCCGCCGCGTCGCCGCTATCTTTCG
Source organism: Roseiarcus sp. (assembly GCA_035500275.1). Lineage (GTDB taxonomy): Bacteria > Pseudomonadota > Alphaproteobacteria > Rhizobiales > Beijerinckiaceae > Roseiarcus. The sequence continues at coordinate 2,951 of DATJXI010000352.1, forward strand.
TAGCTTCATCATGACCACGTCGGAGAAGGAAAAAGGGGGCCGCCCGAAGCCGCCCCCGTTTCGTCGCTCAACCGGCGACGGATCAGCCGCCGCCGCCACCTATATGCGGTTCGCCTCGCTGCTCGATCTGCTCCCTCAACAGCGGGACCGGATCGTCCGGACGCTGGAGGTTGGGAAGGAGGTCGGTCGAGGCGCCGCCGACAAAGCGCTTGATGTTCGGAAACTTCATGATCGTCTTGTCGAAATCGATCATCACCGGACCCACCACCGCCATCACCCAGCCGTTGTCCTGGCCGGAATATTTCCCTGGTGATGTCGTCAACACCCGAGCAGGCGCTGCGCCATTGAAGATCATGTCGTATTTCTCGTATGGATCCATCGTCAGATTGTAGAGCGCCGGGATCGCCCCGAGGTTGGATTCCACGCCGAGCCACGAGTCCCGAGCGGTGTAGAGCATCTTCCAGGCGATATTCACCCAAGGTTCGTTTGGATCGCCGCCGATATCAGCCCGCGCGCCCTGGAAAGTCTCGCCATCGATATAGACCCATGTCCTGCGCGCCGAATGCTCGGCTTTGCCGAGGATATAGGCGCTGTTGTCGATCGAGTCGAAATAGATCGGCTTGCCGTCGTTGCCGACCCACTCGTGCGGCGGCGGGGTCAGGCCGACCATGCCGGCGAGCGTCGCCCAGAGGTCGATATGCGACATCATCTCGTCGTACTTCGCGCCCGCGGGAATGTGCCCTGGCCACCACATGATGCCCGGCACCCGCCAGCCGCCTTCGAACGGCGAGCCCTTCTCGCCGCGGAACGGCGTCGTGCCCGCGTCGGGGTAAGCGTCGAGCCAGGCGCCGTTGTCGGCGGTGACGATGACGATGGTGTCGGGCGCGTCCTTGCGGATCTCGTCGATCACCTTGCCGATGTCGGCGTCGAGCTCCATCAGCGAGTCGGAATAGTCCCCGAGATGCGACTTGCCGGCGAAGTCGGGCGCCGCGTTGGTCGGGTTGTGCATCTTGAGGTAGTTCACGTCCATGAAGAACGGCGTGGCGTCGTTGGCGTGCTGCTTGATGTAGGCGACGGCGTTGGCCGCCTGGTCCTCGTCGAACGTGGCGAACCGCGCGTAGTCGATCTTGCCGACCTCTTTGGCCGGCTGGCCGGCGACGCCTTCATATTCGCCGAGGTTCACATTTTCGCTGAAGTATTTCTCGAAACGCGGATTGTAGGACGGAAACCAGGGATGGAACCATTTGCTGGTGTCCGGGTAGCTGTACACCCCGGCGTAGTAGGCGGCGAAGTTCTTCATCTCGTCGAAGCCATGCTCGATCGGATAGGATTCGGGCTTGTCGCCGAGATGCCACTTGCCGGAGAAATAGGTCGAATAGCCGTTCTTCTTGAAGAACTCGGCGACCGTTGGGGTCTCCTTGCGGAGAAAGTTTGGATCGCCGGGCGCGACCACGATCGACAGCGCCGAGCGGATGGGGACGCGTCCAGTGATGAACGAGGCGCGGCCCGCGGTGCAACTCGCCTGGCCGTACCAGTTGGTGAAGGTCGCGCCTTCCTGAGCGATCTTGTCCACGTTCGGGGTCGGATGGCCGAGCGCCTTGCCGCCGCCCGAATAGGCGCCGAAGTCGTTCCACCCCGTGTCGTCGGTCATCAACATGACGATGTTCGGCTTCTTCTGATCCTGCGCCAGCGCAGGCGTGGCGGCGACGAGCGCGGTCGCGGCGAAGACCGTGCAAGGCAAAAGTCCACGAAACTCACCCATGACGCGTCTCCTTTCTGACAGGCGGTCGCCATTCGTGTGGCTGTTTAGGCGAAGTTCCCATGAGAAAAATGGGGCGGTCAAATCGCGTTCACGTTATCATTAAGCGCCAACAAAGCATTCCGGCCCCCTACTGCCCCTCGTGCGCCTTCATCATCTCCTGGATCTGGCGCTTGACCGCCTCAAGGTTGAAGGAGGCCGGCGCCTGCATCGGCGGGAACTCGATGGCCGTCTCGGCCAGCTTCGCCACCTGCTGTTGGACGAGCACGAAGCGCCAGAACTCACGGGCGAAGAAGTCGTTGCCGTAACCGAAGGCGGAGTCATTCGATGATTGGCCGCGAATCGATGGCGTCCGCTCGAACGGGTCTTGCCGGAGATTGACGATCGACGGCATGTCGGTCGTGACCTTCTCGCCCGGCCAGCCCCAAGGCTGCTGGATGAACTGGAACTTCATGTCGTCGATGCGGATGGCGCCGAGCTGAGGCCCGGCGAAATAGAAGAGCTCATGCCGCTTCGACGGCCCGGCGCCGGTCAGCACGTCCATCTGGTCATAGCCGTCAAGGTGGTTCTTGTAGGTCCGGCCCTCGAGCGTCACGCCCTTGAGGAGCTCATCGGTGATGTTTGGATTGCCGGCTGCGTCGGCGAGCGTGGGCAGCCAGTCGAGTCCGGAAAAAATGCCGTTCTCGATCACGCCAGGCTTCACATGACCCGGCCAGCGGATGATCGCCGGCACGCGGAAGCCGCCCTCGAAAGCGGTGCCCTTGGTCGCCTTGAAGGGCGTCATGCCGCCGTCCGGCCAGGTGAACACCTCGGCGCCATTGTCGGTGGTGAAGATGACGATCGTGTTGTCGGCCTCGCCGATGTCGTCTAGATGCTTCAAGAGGTCGCCGATGGCGTCGTCCATTTGCGCCATGCCGGCTTCCTCGACGTTGTAGTTGGTCTCGTGATTCATCATCGCCTGGTACTTCGGCGGAAGGTACGTGAAGACGTGCATGCGCGTCGTATTGTGCCAGATGAAGAAGGGCTTGCCGTCTGTCTTGGCCTTGTCCATGAAGGCTTCGCTCGCCTTCACCAGCACGTCGTCGAACGTCTCCATGTCGTATTTGGCCGGGCGTCCGACCTGCCAATTTTGCATGTTCTTCATGTCGGGGAATGGCGCCAGCGGCCCTTCGTCGACGATGTGCTGCTTTCCGACTTTGCCCCAGCGCGGCTGCACCGTCTCGTCATCCGCGTCGGTTGCATAGGAATGGATGAGGTCGCGCGGCCCGTACTTGTCGATCCAGTCCTGCGGATAGTCGAACCAGTAGGGGTCCGACATGGCGTCCAGGTGATAGAGGTAGCCGAAATATTCGTCGAAGCCGTGCACCGTCGGCAGGAACTTGTTGAGGTCGCCAAGGTGGTTCTTGCCGAACTGCCCCGTCTCGTAGCCGAGCGACTTCAGGACGGTCGCGAGCGTGACAGCCTGCTCGGGGATGCCGACGTCGGCGCCGGCCTGACCGACGGTGGTCATGCCGGTGCGCAGCGGAATTTCGCCGGTGATGAAATTGGCGCGGCCGGCGGTGCAACTCGCCTCCGCGTAATAGTCGGTAAAGCGCATGCCCTGCGCGGCGAGCTGATCGAGATTGGGGGTCTTGCCGGACATGATGCCCTGATGATAGGCGCCGATGTTGAACCAACCGACGTCGTCGCCCATGATGACTAGGATGTTGGGTTTCTTCTGATCCTGCGCGAGCGCGGGCGTCGCGACCGCCAGCCCCGCGGTCAAGGCGGCCGCGGAGAACAGGCCAATCGAGTTCCTAAGTCCTTTGAGCATTTCATTGTCTCCAGCGTTTCGTTTCGCCTTAGTTTTGCGGGACGCTCTCCGGCGTTATTGTCCTTATTGAGCCCGGCCAATACTCTCCAGGCCGAATGAAGCTTGTATGACGAACGTCGAAATGTCCAATGCGGGAAGGGTTGTCGAGCGATGAGAGGCGGTTACCGCGCCGGCCGAGAACACGCACGAAATCCGTCTGAGGATTTCCATCCGACGCTCGCTCACGCGTCAAACGCGAAGATCCGCTTCCAGTCGTTCTTCATGCTGACGACGATCCAGCCGTCCTTCGTCGCCTCGTCGTAAAGCGCCTGGGTGAACGTCCCGACTTTGGTGTCGGGCAGGCCCTGCGCCGGCCCATAGGCGTATTCGCGTTTTTCGTCGTCGTGCAGCACGATCATGGAAAGGCGCGCGCCGTCGCCGGCCTTCGTATATTCGAGCATCTGGCGGTCGCCGGTCGAATTGCCGAAAGCGAAGCGCGGCCTTCGGCCGATCATGAGATGAATGCCCTCGGGCTTGCCGGCGTTATTGTCGTTGAGAAGCAGCTTCGGCTCCTTGACCAGGATCGGCAGTCCATCCTTGTCGTATTGATAACTCACCGCGCCGGCCGTGCCGACGACCTCCTCGCGCGGAATCCCGTAGACGCGATCGGAATAGACGCGGACGAAGTCCTGCCCGCCTCCGGTGACGATATAGGTCTTGAAGCCGCTCGCCCGCAGGTAATTCAGGAGCTCGATCTGCGGCAGATAGACGAGCTCGGCGTAGGGCCGCTTCCAGCGCGGGTCGCGCGCCCTGTCGATCCAGGCGGCGACTTCGTTTTGAAACGTTTCGACGTCCATGCCGGTCAGCGTCGCGGCGGCGATCTTGACGAGGCTTTCCAACGGCAGCCGCCCAATCGCCTCCCGGTTTCCGGTGAGCACGGTCTTGAACGGTTCGACCTCGGCGAGCTCCGGCTTCGCCTTGACGACCACAGGCACGCGGTCGAGGCAATAGACCACCTGCGTGTAGATCGGATGCTCGACCCAGAGCGTGCCGTCCTGATCGAAGGTCGCGATGCGATCCTCCGGCGCCACGAACTGCGCGCTTGCGGAGACAGTTGTCGCGCGGACGAAGGAAAAGATGGCGTCCTTGGCGGCGCCGTCGCTCCAGGACGGGAGAGGATCGCCGCCGCTGTATTCCGCTGCGGTCGCGGCAAGCACGCTGGGCAGCGCCGGCAATGCCGCAAGCGCCGAGATCAACGCGCGGCGGCTGATTTTGAGAGGCGCGCTGGTCACGAGTTTCTCCTTCCTCCCTCGCAAAAGCGGGATCAGGTGCTTGATCGCGCCCAGCCGGACATATCGTTTGTCGGCGGCGGCCGCACCTGCTTTTCTTTTCCGGTAATGAGAACTGTGATAGAAGAAATCTTTGAAAACCTGAGCGGACCACGGGGCATGGAGGCTTGGCGAGAAATCGGCTCGGACCGAAATGGCGCCGTAAGCCGTTGAAAACCCTAGAATCGTGCGCAGAAGCGGCAGGGTTCGGCCAAGCGGACCGCAACTGCGCCTGCCCGGCTGCCCGCAGGCCCCCAAACCGTCATGATTTCGCTTGGCTTCCGGGAAGGAATCTCTATATGAGGCGGGGTGGCGCGGGGCCGGGAGGTCCCGCGCCGCGAATTTTTCTGGCCGCGCGCGCACCGATCAAGGCCGCCGCCGGCCTTCAGGCGATCGCAATGACCAACCCTTTCGAATTCATCCAGCAGGTGCGCTCGGAAGCGTCCAAGGTCGTATGGCCGACGCGGCGGGAGACGCTCGTCACCACCGGCCTCGTGCTCCTGCTGGTTGTCTTCACGAGCATCTTCTTCGTCGTCGTCGATCAGGTGCTGCGTGAGTTCGTCGCGCTCGCGCTCGGAATAGGACGGGGCGGGGGCTGACCGCCTCGGGCGCGGCGGGCCCTCAACCGACGCCAACAATTGGAACTTAAACTGAAATGAGCATGCGCTGGTATATCGTCCACGCTTATTCCAACTTCGAAAAGAAGGTCGCAGACTCCATCCGCGAGCAGGCCCATCAGCGGGGTCTTGACGACAAGTTCGAGGAAATCCTCGTCCCCACCGAGCACGTCGTGGAGGTCCGGCGCGGACGCAAGATCAATTCGGAGCGGAAGTTCTTTCCCGGCTACGTGCTGGTCAAGTGCGACCTCACCGACGACGTCTATCACCTGATCAAGAACACGCCAAAAGTGACCGGCTTCCTCGGCGCCGAGAAGAAGCCGATGCCGATCCCCGACGCCGAGGCCGACCGCATCAAGGGGCAGGTCCTCGAGGGCGTCGAGCGGCCGAAAGCCTCGATCCGCTTCGAGATCGGCGAGAACGTGCGGGTGGCCGACGGGCCGTTCGCTTCGTTCAACGGCATCGTGGAGGAAGTGGACGAGTCGCGCTCGCGGGTGAAGGTGGCGGTGTCGATCTTCGGCCGGGCGACGCCGGTCGACCTCGAATTCGGGCAGGTGGAGAAGTACTAGGCCGGATTCCGTCGTAGTGTCGCCTTCGCCCGGGGTCTGTTGGCGAGGCGTTCTCCCGCCGCCGCATGCCGTTGAGCGGCGCGACGATTCAAAGCTACGGCGAATTCTGACTTTCCGGAAGCAATTGTCGTCACATGCGTTGTCGAGACACCGGGGGTCGCGAGGCGCGCGACGAATCCGAATCACCGCATCGACCTGAGAGGAAAATGCCCTAGGAGGGAAAACTATGGTGCCTGTTCCGTGCGAACCCGAATGACCCGCTCAGACTGAGGCGCCAGACTCGAGTTTTCGAATCGGTCATACTTTTGTTTCTTCAGAAGAAAGAACGACCCGACAGAAAAGATGAATAATTTAGTAGGAGCTCCCCAAATTCATCAAATTGTGGCATCGAATTTTGGAGATAGTGTGACGCGCGTCACAGACGACCCTTTCCTCGAGTGCTACTCAGGATAGCTGAAGTCCGTTTTCGAGCGTCGGGCGGAACAGATTCCGTGATCTTACGACTCAGGTTTTCTTTTTCTCACTAATCTCCTTTACAATAAGGGCGCAAACGTCGATTCCGAGCATATCGCCTCAGGTCGAGCCGTCCTCTGGCGGCAGGGCACTGCTGTTCGCCCAGTCGCCAGGTCAGGGCTGATCCAGAAGTTGTTGGCCCAGTCGCCCCACCGAGCCGGCAGACGATTGACCCAGGTGGAGTTCCTAGCCGATTGACAGCGTCGCAGGAGGAATATCACATTTGAAGTGTTGGTTAGAAGCAAACTAAACAATGAGGAGGACGCAATGGCAATAGTTGGCTTTGTAGAAACCAAGTTTCATTTCGGTGCGGTGAACGATGAGGCTTCGGCCGACGGCCAATTTACTGCTTCCCTACACCACAAATTTGGACCGGCAGGGGCCACCGTCTGGAGTCGCCCGTCTGTCCAGGGGTTCAGCGTCAACGACGATGACGGCGGCGTAGGCCTCTGGATATCGAAGTTCGTAGATCACGATGGGAGCCACCCGGGACCTTTTAGCCCCGGAATTTTCGCCACGAAGTGCACGGACGTCTTCTTCGCAATGGACGCGCGCGACTGTATCGCAACCGCCGTCTTCACGAGCCACGTTTTCGACTAGACGACTAGGAGAGACAAGATGACAACTGTCGGAACGATTCCGGTCGAACACGAAAGCGTTGCCGTCCTGTACGAGCCGCATACCGGGCAGGTGCTGCATCGCCATCATGTCGTTACCTTCAGGGGAGGCCAACATCCTGACGAGTCGACCATCGAGCGGGACGCCAGGGAGCAACTGGCGCACGCTCGACCCACGCTCGCGCACCCAGTCGCGGTCCTGCACGTCGATCCCCGTTTAGTCGGCAGCACCGCCATTCACCGGGTCGATACGAAGCGGGGCGTGTTGGTCGAGGTGGCGTCGCCGCCGCCCCGGCGAAGGGCATAGCCTTTTCCCTGCGCGAGCGGTCCCCGTTCGCATGCGTTGCTGTACACGCTGAGTCCAAGCACTGGCCCTTTCAGTTTGCTCCTGCGACCGTAACAATCGCCATGCTCCCGACGAAAAGACGGCGCAGACGGAGAACCAAGCCTCCATTGACGCCATAGGAATCGCGAGGAGCCGACCCGATGCTGATCGTTCGTCGAAAGGGATGGGAGATTCCGGAGCGCCTCGCGTCCCCCGAGGCGGCTTTCCTCGATCGGCGGACCTTCGTGGCCGGTCTTGCGGCGGCGGGCGCGCTCGGCGCTCTGCCGGGACGGGCGCTCGCCGACGATCCCGACCCCTCGGCCTCGCTCTATCCTGCCAAGCGCGACGAGGCCTACAAGTTGGACCGGGACATCACGCCCCAGAAATACAACCTCAACTACAACAACTTCTACGAATACAGCACGAGCAAGCACATCGACGCGAGCCTGCTCAAGATTCGGCCGTGGTCGGTCAAGCTCGACGGCCTCGTCGAGAAGGAGCAGACGGTCGACATCGATCCGCTCATCAAGACTATGGGGCTTGAGGAGCGCCTCTACCGGCACCGCTGCGTCGAGGCGTGGTCGATGGCCATTCCCTGGACCGGCTTCCCGCTTCGCAAGCTCGTTGAATACGCCAAGCCTTTGTCGTCGGCGAAATACGTGCGGTTCGAGACCTTCCTCGACAAGAAGATGGCGCCGGGGCAGCGCTCGTTCATGCCTTGGCCCTATGTCGAGGGCCTGACGATGGCGGAGGCGATGAACGACCTCGCCTTCATGCCCACCGGCGCCTACGGCAAGCCGCTCGCCAAGGTGCAGGGCGCGCCGCTCCGGCTCGCGACCCCATGGAAATACGGCTTCAAGTCGATCAAATCGATCGTGTGCGTCTCGTTCGTGGACAAGCGGCCGGAGACGTTCTGGCAGACGCTGGGGCCGGACGAATACGGCTTCTGGGCCAACGTCAATCCGGACGTGCCGCATCCGCGCTGGAGCCAAGCGAAGGAGACCTTCCTCAACGACGGGCAGTTGCGCCCGACGCTCATCTACAACGGCTACGGCGAGCAGGTCGCCTCGCTTTACAAGGGGCTGGAGAAAGAGCCGCTCTTCATGTGACCTCGGCCCAGCGGCCGCGGACGAGCGGCACAACCATTTTTGTCCGCGAATCGAGCGTTTTCATGAGTTTCCGGCGCCTTTTCCGTCCGACCCGATTCTGATGACCCACAATATCTAGTTCCGGCCGCCTGGAAACGTCTTCCGCGGGCGTGCGAGCGTCCCGCTTCATCAGCGTCATCCGCGAATAGATTGCGCCGATCGGCCATTCGCCGATGCCTCACGTTGAGTTTCTGGAAAACGGGATAATATGATATTTTCAGAAATATGTCAAGCATTATTTGGTAAAATCAGAATACCAACGAGGCCTGTCCGGCCAATTGGCTCAGCGAAGAGGAGTTCGCGCGGTCGAGCCCCTGACGAACAATCCCCGCCATGATATCAGCGGGCTTCGCGGCGAACGGGCGCATGAGGCGTCGCGAGACCGCGAGGGAAGGAAGCACGCTCATGGCGTTGGTTGTCGCCGTCTATAAGACGCCGAAGAACGCGGCCGCGTTCGACGACTACTACTTCAAGACGCACGTCCCGATCGCGAAGAAGCTGCCGGGCCTGCGCAGCTACCGCGTCAGCGACGGCCCCGTCGGACTCGACGGGGTCCATCTCGTGGCGCTGCTCGAATTTGACAGTGCGGACGCGATCCAGAAGGCGGTCGCCAGTCCGGAAGGGCAGGCGACCACGGGCGACCTCGCCAATTTCGCCGACGGCGGGGTCGACATCATGGCCTTCAATACGAAGACGGTCTGACGCGGTTTTAACGGGAGGGGCGATGACGTTGAAGGTCATCGGAACGGGCTTCGGGCGCACCGGCACCGACTCGATGCGCGTGGCGCTCGCCATGCTCGGCTTCGGCCCCTGCCACCACATGTACGAGATCAACGACAACGAGGAGCAGCGGCGGCTGTGGCGGGCGGTCGCCAAGGGCGCGAAGCCGGATTGGGAGCGGCTGTTTGAAGGCTACGCGTCCTGCGTGGACTGGCCGTCGGCCTTTTATTGGCGCGAGCTGATCCAAGTCTACCCGGACGCCAAGGTCCTGCTCACCTATCGCGCTCCCGAGAGCTGGTGGAAGAGTTTCGAAGACATCCTCCTCGCCATTAAGGGGATGGGCGAGCCGGACCCCGACTCGCTCGGGAGGACGCTCGTCGCCGAGCAGGTCTTCCGCGGTCGGCCCGACGACAAGGCGCATGCGATCGAGACGTACCGCGCCAATGTCGAGGATGTCTTGGCGACTGTGCCGCCGGGCCGATTGCTCGTCCACCGGCTGGGCGACGGCTGGCCGATGCTGTGCGCCCATCTCGGAGTTCCTCAGCCGAACGAGCCCTACCCCTTCCGCAACACGACCGAGGATATGCGTCAATATTTGCTTCGGCGTAGTGCTGGGACGCGCTCGAATCTGCAGTCTCAGTAGCGCCAGCGCTGCGCCGACGCGACCAGGAAGTCGCGAAAGGCCTCCACCCGCGCGACGTTCTTCAGTTCCTCGGCGTAGACGAGAAAGCAATTCATCTCCGGCATGTCGGCCTGCGGCAGAAGCCGCACGAGGCCAGAATTCGGCTGGACGACATAGTCGGGCAGGACCGCGATGCCGACGCCGTTCTCCGTCGCGCGCAGCATGGCGCCGAGGTTGTTGACCGAAATCTGCGGCACGCGCGGGTTCTTGGGGTCGCGGCCAATCGAGAGCAGCGAATTCAGGTCATAGAGCAAGTGCGTCGCGGTCGGCGCGCCGAAGGCGATGAGATGGTGATGATCGAGATCCTCGACCCTGCGCGGCTGTGGATGTTTGCGGAGGTAATCCGCCGAGGCGTAGGCGTGGAAATGCACGGTGAAGAGCCGGCGGCGAATGAGGTCGGGCTGCACCGGCTCGCGCAGTCTCAGCGCCACGTCTGCTTCCCGCATCGAGAGATCGAGATCGACGTCAGAGAGCAGGAGCTGAAGCTTCACCTCGGGATAGAGCTCGACGAACTCGCCGAGCCGCGGGGCGAGCCAGTTGGCGCCGATTCCAAGCGTCGTCGTGACCCGGAGCTCGCCGTGCGGCTTCTCCCGGCTGTCGATGAGCCGGCTCCGCACCGCGTCGAGCTTGAGGACGACGTCGCGCACCGCGCCGAGCAGCATGTCGCCCTGCTCGGTTAGGATGAGGCCGCGCGCGTGGCGGTGGAAGAGCGGCACGCCGAGGTCGGCCTCGAGCGCGCCGACCTGCCGGCTCACTGCCGATTGGCTGAGGCCCAGCGTCTGCCCCGCGTGGGTGAAGGAGCCAGCGTCGGCGGCGGCCTGGAAGATGCGCAGCTTGTCCCAATCCATAAGCGATTCCCGCCAAGGCCTTCGAGACGCGCTATTCGGCGGCGGCGCGGCGATGGTTCTGCGCGGCGAGCCAGCGCTCCGCCTCAAGCGCCGCCATGCAGCCGAGGCCGGCCGCGGTCACCGCCTGGCGGAAAACATCGTCGGCGACGTCGCCCGCCGCGAACACGCCCTCGACGCTGGTCGCGGTCGAGCCGGGCGCCGTCTTGACGTAGCCGTTCGGCTTCAGCGCAAGCTGGCCGCGCACGAGCTCGGTTGCGGGCGCGTGGCCGATGGCGACGAAGACGCCGTCGGCGGCCACGTCCTCGGCGGCGCCAGTTGCGACGTTCTTGATCTTGAGGCCGGTGACGCCGCGCGGGCCTTCGCCGCCGACGATTTCCTCGACAACGCTGTTCCACCGGACGCGAACATTCGGCCTGTTGGCGAGTCGCTCGACCAAAATCTTCTCGGCCCGGAATGCGTCGCGGCGATGGACGACGGTGACCGTCTCCGCGATGTTGGCAAGATAAAGCGCCTCCTCGACCGCCGAGTTGCCGCCGCCGACGACCGCGACATGCTTGTTGCGGAAGAAGAAGCCATCGCAGGTCGCGCAGGCCGAGACGCCGAAGCCCTTGAACTTCTCCTCGCTCGGAAGCCCGAGCCATTTTGCCTTGGCGCCGGTCGCCAGAATGATCGTGTCGGCGGCGAGGGTTCTGCCGCTGTCGCAGCGGACGACGAAGGGGCGGGTTTTGAGGTCGAGCGCGACGACATATTCCGCCTCGACGCGCGCGCCGACGTTCTCCGCCTGCGCCCGCATCTGCTCCATGAGCCACGGCCCCTGGATCGTCTCGGCGAAGCCGGGATAGTTCTCGACGTCGGTCGTGATCATAAGCTGGCCGCCCGCCTCGAAGCCAGCGAGCAGGAGCGGCTTCAACATGGCGCGCGCCGCGTAGATGGCCGCCGTGTAGCCGGCCGGGCCGGAACCGATGATGACGACGCGCTCCTGCGCGATTTCTGACGAAGTCAATGCGACCCCCCGAAGATTTGAAAAGACGGCGCCGATAGCGGGCCGCTCTGAAGTTCGCGCCACTTATATGGGGGGCCGGAGTGGGCTACAACACGCGGCGCGCCGCCGCATTTGGTCGCGCCTCACTCGCCCTCAAGGAAATCCCATGCTCGTCCTTCGCTCGAATCCGGCGTCGCCCTTCGTACGCAAGGTGCGGATCGTCGCCGCCAGGCTGAACCTCGACGACCGCATCGAGCTTTCCGACGCCGACACGAGCGACCCCGCCGATCCGCTCAGGACGCAGAATCCGCTCGGCAAGATCCCGGCGCTGATCCTGGAGAACGGGGAGGTCCTCTACGACAGCGCCGTCATCGTCGAATATCTCGATTGGCTGGCCGGCGGCGGCAAGGTGATCCCGACCGACCCGGCGAGCCGCTTCCGCTCGCTGACGCGCCAGGCGCTCGCCGACGGGATTTGCGAAGCGGCGGTGATTTTGAGGTACGAGGCGCTGTGGCGCGAGCCGGAGCGGCGGTCCGAAAAGTGGATGGCCCATCAAAGCGACAAGATCGCCCGCGCGCTCGCGGCGTCCGAGAATGACCCGCCGGAGGAGCTCGACGACGTGGGGACGATCGCGCTCGCCTGCGCGCTCGGCTATCTCGACCTACGCTTCGAGGGCGCGTGGCGCGCGCTACATCCCAAGCTGGTCGCGTGGCTCGAGGTTTTCGCCGAGACGACGCCGAGCTTCGAGGCGACGCGGTTCGGAGGGTGAAGATCAATCCGCCGTCGGCAGGCGTCGCATGACGAATTCGATGTCGCCGTTGGCGAGTTCGCGCCACGACTCGATCTCGGTCATGTAGGCGGCCTTGGGGAAGCGTTCGAACCACTCGCGCGCCTTCTGGCGGGCTTCAGGTCGGGACAGCCGGAAGGTTTCGCGCCGCCACGGACCGTCGCTCGCGTCGGGGCGCGCGCTGCGCCGGCGCGCGACGCGCGCTGCGACATCGGCGGGCTTTTTGGTCTCGATCGCCATCCGCGCCCCTAATGGGGGAGAACTTAGCGCGGTTTCTTGCCGAGGTGGAGTCGAGAATCGATTGACGCTCCGTCAGTCTTCTTCATTTTTGCTATGAGGGCGCGCGGCGCGCGCCCGTCGATGAAGCCGAGGCCCAGGGCGACGAGCCCAAAGCCCAGGAACTGCCGCGCGACCAGCCGCTCGCTCAAGAAAAGCGCGCCCAGGACGACCGACGTCACAGGAACGAGCAGCGTGACCAGCAGCACGTTGGTCGCGCCCGCCCCGGCGAGGATGCGGAAGTAGACGACATATGCCAGGGCGGTCGAAAATGCGGCCAGAGCGAGCACCGAGGCTATGGCCCCCGCGCTTGGCGTCGGCAGGGTCCACGGCCGGTCGATCATAAAGGCGAGCGGCGCGAGAAACAGGGTCGCGGCCGTCGCTTGCCCCGTCGCGACGTCGATCGGTTTCAGCCCCAGCGCGCGCATCCTCCGGCCGTAGATCGCCGACAACGCATAGCTCAGCGCGCCGCCGAGCACCGCGAGCTCCGCCCAAAGATCGCCGCCCGCACCCGTCACCAGGTTCGGGCCGACGAGCCAAAGCACGCCGGCGAAGCCCGCGACGGCTCCGATAAGCTTGAGGCCGCTGAGCTTCTCCTCGGCGGTGAGGAAATGCGCGGCGACCACGGAGAACAGCGGCGTCGCCGCATTGAGGATGGCGGCAAGCCCGCTCGGCAAACGCGTCTGGCCCCAGGCGATGAGGGCGAACGGCAGGGCGTTATTGCCGAAGCCGAGGACCGCCAGCGCCGCGAGCGCATGTGCGCTTTTCGGGAGGCGCGCGTCGAGGATGGGCGCGAATGTCAACAACAGCGCCGCCGCGAGCCCAACCCGCAGCGCGACCAGTGTCGAGGGCGGCAGCTCCTTCACGGCGACGCCAATGAAGAAGAACGAGCCGCCCCAGAACAGCGACAGCAGGGCAAGCAATCCCCACTCGCGCGCCGTCATGGCGCGCTGCGGCGCGGCCGCCATCATTTTGTCTCCGAGAGTCCGCTCAGCGGCGGATTATCACCGACTGAGCTCGTCGTCCGCCCGTTTCCTGCTGTCGCTTTCTATGGCCCCGCCACCCTCGGGAAACGCGCCATCGCCTCGAGATCGTCAAGGTCGATCGTGTTGCGCATGTATTGTTTCGACGCGTCGCGGAACGGCTGGAAGTCCCAAGCCCGGACGTCGCCTTTCGCCAGCGCTTCGGCGACCAGCCGGCGGCGGCGCTGGCTCTCCCGCACCTCCGCATCGAGCGCCGCGAGGTTCCAGCGACGGGCGACTTCAGCGCGAAATTGGGTGACGTCGCCGGCGTGCTTCGCGACGCCGGCCAGATTCTCGCGCTCGCCCGGATCGCGCGCAACGTCGTAAAGCTGGTCCGGGTCGGGCGGCGAATGGATGAACTTATGCGGGCCGCGGCGGATCATCACGATCGGCGCGATCGCCCCTTCGGCCAGATATTCGCCGATCGCTTCATCGTGACCCTCGCGCCCGGCGAGATGCGGGCCAAGGCTCGCGCCGTCAATCGAACTTCCGAGCGCGGTCGCAGCGCCGCCGGAGAGATCGACGAGCGTCGGGAGGAGATCGAGCAGCGACACAGCAGCCCGCACGCGGCGCGGCGCGAAGCGGCCGGCGCTCGCGACCACGAGCGGGACCCGGCAGGCGCCTTCGAAGAAGCTCATCTTGTACCAGAGCCCGCGCTCGCCGAGCATTTCGCCGTGGTCGCTGGTGAGGATCACGATCGTGTCATCGGCGAGCCCGCAGGCTCCCAGCGTCGCAATGAGCCGACCGAGCTGATCGTCGATATAGGAGATCGCCCCGAAATAGGCGCGCCGCGCGTTGCGGACCTGCTCTTCGGTCACCGGCTCGGCGTCCATCGCGCACACGCGGCGCAGGCGCAGCGAATGCGGATCGTACGCGTGAGGCGGCGGCGAGGGCGTGTCGACGTCTTCGGCGCAATAGAGGTCCCAGTAGCGCTGCGGGACCGCGAACGGATCGTGCGGATGCGTGAATGACGCGACGAGCAGGAACGGACGCTTGTCGTTCGATCGCGCGATGTCGAAGAGCGCGCGTTCAGAGGCGAAGGCGACCTCGTCGTCGAAGTCGAGCTGGTTCGTGCGAACACAGACGCCGGCCTGAGCGACCGAGCTCATGTTGTGATACCAGCTCGGGCGGTCCTTGGGCCGGTCCCAGTCGGGCGTCCAGCCGTAGTCGGCCGGGTAGATGTCGGTCGTCAGCCGCTCCTCGAAGCCGTGCAACTGATCGGGACCGCAAAAATGCATCTTGCCGGAGAGGATGGTGCGGTATCCGCGCAGCCTCAAATGATGGGCGAAGGTCGGGATGTCGGCGGAGAATTCCGCCGCATTGTCGTAGACCTTGGTGCGTGACGGCAGAAGCCCGGCCATGAAAGAGGCGCGCGAGGGCGAGCAGAGCGGGCTTGCGCAACAGGCGCTGTCAAATGCAACCCCGCTCCTCGCCAGCGCTTCCATGTTGGGCGCGCGCGTCACACGATGGCCGTAGATCGGCAGGAATGCGGGCGCCATCTGGTCGGCCATCACGATGAGGATGTTCGGGGCCCGGGCGGTCATCGCTTCCTCTTCGCCGGCTTTTTCGCCGGCTTTTTCGCTGGCTTGCTCGCGGGCTTGACTTCCGGCTTGCCTTTCGACTTGGAAGAGGTCTTTTGGGCCTTCTCCGGCCCGTGCGCCCGCGCCCATTCCTTCTCGATGAGCGGAAGAAGCGCCGGATTGTAGACGGCGACCGGCCATAGGCCGCGGAAATTTTGCTGTCCCGCATCCTCCGCGCTCTTCATCCCCGCCGCGGCCGCGGCTTCGGCGACCACCGTCGGCCGCAACAGATAGTCCATCAGCGCCGCCGCCTCCTTCGGGTGAGGCGCGTCGCGCGGCTCGACAAGCGCGTCGAGCGAAATCGGTCCGCCCTCCCTCGGCTCGGCGAAGCGGATGTCGAAGCCCGCGCCGCCTTCGCGGCTGCGCCGTGAAGCGATCTCGGCCTGGGCCGGGCCGCCGAACGTCAGGCAGACGGCGCCGCCAGAAATTGCGGTCAGCGGATCGCGGGAAATCGGCAGCCGCACGGCGGCGCGGGCGCGAATGATGAGATCGGCCGCGGCTTTCACCGCCCGTTCGTTCGCTCGCTCCGGAAGGATCCCAAGCTGGCGCCAAGCAGCGATGTACATCTCGTCGCGCGCGTCGGGCAGCGCGACGCCGCAAGGCGCGAGCCTGCCGGCGATAGCCGGCGCGAGCGCGTCGCTCCAGGAGTTCGGGGTGAAGCCGAGCAGGCGCGGGACCTTGTTCGCGTCGTAGATGAGGCCGGTCGGCGACCAACCCCAAGCGAGCGAATAAGCGCCGGAGGGATCGTAGGCGGCAAGCTTCGTCGCCACAGGCTCAGCGACGCGTTTTGCGTTCGGAAGCTCGGCCCTATTGAGCTTGCGCAATTCCCCGGCGGCGATCGCGCGCGCCAACTCGGGTCCGGGCAGGATGACGACGTCGTAAGCGACCTCCTTCATCATCTGAAAGACGCGCGCTGGGTCGCCGTAGGCGTCGTAGGCGACCTCGTAGCCGCGGTCGCGATGAAATTCGCGGAAGGCCCTTGCGTTGAAGGCCCCGGAGGGCGCGAGCAGGCGCACGATCTTTGGCGCGGGCTTCGGCGGGGGCGCAAAAGGCGAGGCTCCCGTCGCATTCGCCGCGAGGAGCAGCAAGGCCACGATCGCGGTCAGCATATCGCCGGCGTCCTCGCCGCCTCCGAAAGACGCGCCAGCGCGGCGTCGAGAGTGGCGTCGCTCTTGGCGAAGCAGAAGCGGACGACCGTGCGCACCGCTTCCGTCTCATAGAAGGCCGAGACCGGAATCGCAGCGACGCCGTTAGCCTCGACCAGACGACGGCAGAAAGCGACGTCGTCCAGTTGGCCGAGCGGCGATGTGTCGACGTTGAGGAAGTAGGTGCCCGCGCTTTCGAGCACGGAAAAACCGCGCTCGGCGAGCCCGGCGGCGAAGCGGTCGCGGCTGCGCTGGAAGCGCGCCCGCATGGTGAAAAAGTAGTCGTCGCCCTTCATGAGGCCATAGGCCACGGCGGCCTGGAGATTGGGCGGCGTCGTGAAGGTGAGGAACTGGTGCGCTCGCGCTAGAACCTTAAGAATCGGCGGCGCCGCGCAGACGAATCCGACCTTCCAGCCAGTGAGTGAAAAGATCTTGCCAGCGGAGCCGATCTTGATCGTGCGATCGCGCATGCCCTCTATCGCCATCATCGAGACGTGCTTGCGCCCATCGAAGGTCAAATGCTCCCACACCTCGTCGCAGAGCGCGATCGCGTCATGCTTGAGGCAGTATTTCGCAATGAGCTTGAGCGCATCCGTCCCATGGACGACGCCGATCGGATTGTGCGGATTGTTGAGGAGCGCGACCCTCGTCCGGTCGGAGAACGCCGCGGCAAGCTCGGCCTCCTCGATCGTCCAATGCGGCGGACGGAGAGTGACGAATTTCGGCGCGCCCCCGGCGCGGCGCACAAGCGGCAGATAGGCGTCGTAAATCGGCTGGATCAGGACCACCTCGTCGCCAGGCTCAACGAGCGCGAGAAGCGCGCCTGCGAGCGCCTCGGTCGCGCCGGACGTCACCATCACCTCCGCTTCCGGATCGAGGTCGAGCTTCTGGAAGCGCCGATAGTGCGCGGCCACGGCCTGACGCAATTCGAGCAGGCCGAGCATCGGCGGGTATTGGTTCCAGCCGTGCAAAACGGCCTCCGCCGCCTTGGCGCGCACGTCCTCGGGCCCCGGATCGTCGGGAAAGCCCTGCCCCAGATTGACCGCGTCGCGCTCCCGGGCGAGGCGAGACATCGTCTCGAATACGCTCGTGCCGATGTCCGCGAAGATCGAGTTCATTGCGCGCTGATCGTCCGAGTGGGGGAGGAACGCGTAGGCGGCCGGGCTCGCGGGGTCAAGCGAGCCCGGATATCGCTCTGTTTGCGGGAATTGATGAAAGCGCGCTCGCCCGTTAGGAAGCGAGCCAAGGCCCATGAGCAAGTTCCCCATTTCTCCTTGTCGCGCCTATCGCTTGAGGTCCCTTGGACTCAAAGAGGACGATGCGGTCTCGCATCTGCGCATCGGCTGCGATCCCGTCCAGAACGTTGTGCTGCCGCACGCGAAAGGACTTGGCTATCTCGTCGTGCCGGCGACCGAGACGACGCTCGCGATCGAGACGAGGGACTTTGGGGTCGAGAAGCTCGGAATCCTCGCCTCCGTTTGGGCGCGGATCAGGCTCGCGCTCTTGTTCAAGAAGAAGAAATACCTGAGGTTCAACGGGTTTTCGCTGTTTTCGGTGGGACCTAAGCGGGAGCGCAAGCGGTTCACCTCGTTCACGCAGCACATGGTGAGCGTCGGGCTCGCGGTTGACGGCGACCTGTTCGCGAAAATCCCGCAGCTGGTGGACGGCTGGGCGGAAGATGAGGCTCCGGCCCAAGAGAATTCTCACAGAGGCGGAAACCGCGTCGCCATCGTGGCCCATGTTTACTACGAGGACACGTGGCCGGATATCGCGGGCGTGCTCAAGCGCGTGACGATCGCCTACGACCTGATCGTCACGACCGTTCCGGGGCGCGAGGGTCTCGTCGAGAGGATTCGGCGCGCCTTTCCTCATGCGTCGGTCGAGGTCATGGAAAACCGGGGCCGCGACGTGCGGCCGTTCCTCGTCCTCCTGGAGAACGGCCGCCTCGACCGCTACGGATATGTCTGCAAGATCCACGGCAAGAAATCGAGCGACGGCGACCGCAAAAGCTTCCTCGGCGCGATCTGGCGCCGGCGCGTGCTATTCGACCTACTCGGCGCGCCCGGCCTCGCTCAGTCCATCATCGACCGATTCGAGCGAGAGCCCAAGATCGGGATGATCGGCCCGCGCGTGTTCCGGATGCCGAGCGAAAACTATTCGGAGGCGCTGTCTTGGTCCGTCAATCGCGACAGGATGCTCGCGCTGGCGGCGAAGATGGGCGTTTCGAAACAGAAATTCCGGCTCGATTTCTTTGGCGGCACGATGTTCTGGGTCCGCCCCGAAGCCTTGCGCCGGCTGCGCGACTTGCGCCTTTCGTCGCAGTTTCCGGCCGAGCGCGGACTGTTGGATGGCGGACTCGAACATGCCGTCGAGCGGCTCTTCGCCACGTCCGTCGTCGCCGCCGGCTATGAGCTCGCCGACTGCGACGGGTCCGAAACCGCAGATCTGTTTGCGGCGTCGGTGTCGGACGCGTGAGAAGCGCATTCTCGAAGCGCTGTCGTTGTTGCGTTACCGACCTTCGCGTTGCGGAGACCGACTTGGCCGACAAGCAAATCGAAGGCCGCGAAGGAGCGGCGCGCTTGAGCGCAGACGGCGCCGAGGCGGCAAACGCGCACGGCCGTTCCGCGGTTACGCTCGTCGAGCCGTTTCTTGTCTGGCTGCGCGTCGCGGCGCTCTCGTTCGGCGGGCCGGCCGGGCAGATCGCAGTCATGCACCGCATTGGCGTCGACGAGCGCAAATGCTGCTGCCGGGACCGGAGGCGCAGCAGCTCGCGACCTATATCGGCCGGCTCATGAATCGTACGGCCGGCGGCCTCCTCGTTCTGCCCGGCGTCGTCGCGATCATGGCGCTGATTTGGATGTACGTGTTGTTCGGGCATGTGGGCGTCGTCATGGGGCTCTTCTTCGATTTGAAAAGCGCTCTCCTCGCCATCGTGCTCGAGGCGGTGCGGCGCATCGGCGCGCGGGCGCTGAGGAATCAAGTCCTGCGCGGCATGGCCGCCCTCGCATTCGTCGCGATCTTCTTTTTCGGCGCGCCGTTTCCGCTCATCATCCTTGCGGCGGCGCTCGTCGGTTTTTTCGGGGCGCGCGCTGGTTCGCCTGCGTTCATGTCCGGCGCTCCAGCTGGCGATCGGATGGGCGATGAGGGCAGCCTTCTGGGGGAAGAACCGCCAGCGCACGTGCGCCCGTCCGTTGGAGGCTACGTTCGACGCGCCGGTCCTCACGAGCCTCAACCCTTTCGCCTTCGCGCTGGCGCTCGCCGCCGTGATCGCGATGTTTCGGCTCCGGATCGGAATGTTACAGACGCTTGCCGCCTGCTCCGCGGCAGGGATTTTGCTTTACCTGGCGGGCGCGCCGTTGTGAGAGGCAGCGGCGCCTGTAGACGCGCTCGATGACCGCGTCCAGCGCGGCCAGCGGCCGCGCCGGCAAAAAGGCGGCGAGTGTTTTGATCAGGACTTCGTTTCCGGCGGCCGTTGCGTGAGCGTCAACGCTCCGATCGCCGCGGCGGCGACAAGCAGCATGGCGAAGGCGAACCGCAGGCTCGACGCTGTCGCAATGGCGCCGATGATCGGCGGGCCGATGAGCAGCGCCGCATAAGCCATTGTCGCGGACATGGCGATGCCGAGCGAAGGCGAGCTCGCCGCGGCGGCGCTGGCGCTGAACGCCGCCGGCACCATGTTCGCGACGCCGAGGCCGACGAGGCAGAAGCCGAGGACCGCGCCGATTTGGGTCGCCGGGCCGACTGCGAGCAGGATG
>DATJXI010000353.1:0-10691 GCA_035500275.1 Roseiarcus sp.
CCTTTCCGTCTATGGTGGCCTCTTCCAGGGAGGAGGCCGCCGATGGCGCAGGATGGGCAGACGTTTCTCGGGCTCGACATCGGCACCTCGTCGGTGAAGGCGCTCCTCATCCAGGCCGACCAGCGCGTGGCGGCCGAAGCCTCGGCGCCCATGAGCGTGTCTCGCCCGCACCCGCTGTGGAGCGAGCAGGACCCGGGCGACTGGGTCGAGGGCGTCCAAGGCGCGGTCGCGGCCATCCGCCGCCATGCGCCGCGCGAATTCGCGATGTTGGCCGGGGTCGGCCTCTCCGGCCAGATGCACGGCGCGACCCTGTTGGACGCGAATGACAAGCCGCTCCGGCCCGCGATCCTGTGGAACGACGGGCGCTCCTTCGCCGAATGCGCCGAGCTCAAGCGGCGCGTCCCGGATGTGGAAAAGCGCACCGGCAATCTCGTCATGCCCGGCTTCACCGCCCCCAAGATGCTGTGGGTCGTTAAGCACGAACCCGAGGTCGCCGAGGCGACGCGGCGGGTCCTTCTGCCCAAGGACTATGTGCGGCTGAAACTCTCAGGCGAAGCGGTCTCGGAAATGTCCGACGCCTCCGGGACGTCGTGGCTCGACGTCAGCAAGCGGCAGTGGGACGCGGAGCTTCTGGCCGCGACCGGCCTTACGCTCGCCGCCATGCCGCGGCTCGTCGAGGGGTCGGAGGTTTCGGCGAGCCTCTCGCCCGAGGTCGCGAAGAGCTGGGGCCTCGAAGGCAGATCCATCCCGATCGCGGGCGGCGGCGGGGACAACGCCGCCTCGGCAATCGGCGTCGGGGCGACTGCGGCGGGCGAGGGCTTCGTTTCGCTGGGCACGTCCGGCGTCGTGTTCTCCGTCACCGACCGCTACGTCACCCTGCCTGAGCGCACCCTGCACGCCTTCTGCCACGCGCTCCCGCACCGCTGGCATGGCATGTCGGTGATGCTGTCGGCGGCCTCGGCGCTCTCCTGGATCGCGGCCGTCCTCGGCCGAGAGAAGGACATCGGCCAGCTCGTCGCCGCCGCGGAAGGCTTCGCCCAATCCAAGGCCGCCGTCGCCTCGGCGCCCATCTTCCTGCCCTATCTCAGCGGCGAGCGGACGCCGCACAACGACGCCGAGGCGAGCGGCATGTTCGCGGGCTTAAGGGCGGAGCATGGGGCGGACGCGCTCGTCTTCGCGGTGATGGAGGGGGTCGCCTTCTCCTTCGCCGACGGCGTGGACGTGCTCGACGCCGCGGGAGCGCGCCCGGAGCGGCCGCTCCTCGTCGGCGGGGGCGCGCGCTCGGAATTCTGGGGGCAGATGATCTCCGACGTGACCGGCCTCGTGATCGACCTCGCGGCCGGCGCGGAAGCGGGCGCGGCGCTCGGCGCCGCGCGCCTTGGCATGCTGGCGGCCGGCGCGGGGAGCGTCGGCGAGGTGTGCAAGCGGCCAGAGACGCAGCGCGCGTTCGAGCCGCGGCCTGAGCGGGAGGCGCTGCATGCCCCGCGCCTCGGGCGCTACCGCGCGCTTTATCCCGCGGAAAAGGCGGCGCGGGCGATGTGAGGCGATTCGCGGAGCGCCGCTCCTACGCGACGCGCCACCTCACGACCAGATCTCCGACCGCCGTCACCAGGATCTGCACGCCGATGCACAAGAGAAGGAAGGCCGAGAGCCGAACGACCACCTGTCGGGCGGTCGCGCCGATGAGCGCGGTCACGCGATCGGCGAAGCGGTAGGAGATCCAGACGATCGCGGCGTTGACGACAGCGGCAAGACTGACGCCGACGAAGAAGCCCCAGAGGCCGAGCCCGTCGCGCGGGCGTTCCGCGCCAAGCGTGATCGCAACCGCGATCGTCCCCGGTCCGGTCGTGAAAGGCAGGGTTAAGGGAAAGAACGCCACTTGAAGCGGGTCGCTGCTCGCGTCCGCCGCGCCCTGCCGCTCGGGGTTCTTGCGGTCGGGGTGCGGGTCGTTCGACGTGAGCAATCGCCAGCCGCTGAGCGCGACGACCGTGCCGCCGGCGATGCGCAGTGCGTCGAGCGAGACGCCGAAGAAGTTCAGGACGTAGGCCCCGGCCCAGAGCGCGCCGAACATGACGAGCAGGGAGTAGAAGCCGACGAGCGCCGCCACCCTCGCCCTGTCTTTGTGCGAGAAGCTGCTTGTCACCATGAAGAAAATGAGCGCGCCGCCGATCGGGTTGATGATGGAAAACAGCGACGGGAAGGCGAGCAGAAACGCATTGTTGGCCGTCGAGGCAAACCCGAGCCAATCCGTGCCGCCCATCGCCCTCGCTCCCACGCCACCCGATGCTCAGCGAACGCTTATAAGACCCGGCCCAAGGAATTGCGGCAATCGCTGAACGGGGGTCTGCCACGGACTGTCCTGGCCGAGCCGCCGAGGGTATGGCATAGGTTTGGCGAGTCCGCCGTTCCGTTCGAACCTCCCAGCGATCAGGAGAGCCTTTGGGCCCGGGCCAGAAGTCCGCGCGCCGGCGCGGCGTGCTCCTCGTCCTGGCGGCGACCCTATTATGGAGCCTCGCCGGCGTCTTCGCGCGACTGGTCAGCCATCTCGACGTATGGACGGTGCTCGGCTGGCGGGCGCTGCTCGGCTCGGCGTCGATTTCGGTCGTCGGCCTCTTCGAATGGCGCCGCGGGCGGCTCGACAATCCTTTCGCCTTCGGCCGCCTCTCGCCGGTCGTCGCGCTGCTCGCGATGGTCGCGATCTCGGCCTACACCGCCTCCGTCATGACGACGACCATCGCCGACGTCATGATCATTTACGCGACGCTGCCGTTCGTGGCGGCGGCGATCGGCTACGCCGTCAACCGCGAGCCGGTCTCGCCCCGCACGCTTATCGCCTCAGGCGCGGCGCTGGCCGGCGTCGCCGTCATGGTGGCGTCGGGCCTCGGATCGGGGCGGCTCTTGGGCCAGGCGCTGTCGGCGCTGATGACGCTATGCTTCGCCGGCATGGTCGTGCTGCAGCGGCGCCAGCCAGGCGCATCGATGACCGCGGTCAACGCGATCGGGGCGCTCGGATCCGGCCTGTTTGGGCTCATGAATTCGCCGCATCCGCCCGTCGGGTTCTATGATTTCGCCGTGCTGTTCGTCTTCGGCCTCACGACCATCGGGCTCGCCTTCGTCCTCTTCATGGAGGGGGCGAAGTTCATTCCGTCGGCGGAAGCGGGGCTCATCAGCCTGCTCGACGTTGTGCTGGGGCCGATCTGGGTGTTTCTTGCTTTCGGCGAGAATCCAGGGGCGCTGACCGTCGTCGGCGGCGCGATCGTGCTTTTGGCCGCGCTCTGGCGCATGGCGCCGGACCTGCGCCGCGAACAAGTCTTATAGGGAGGCGGCCATGGACGGCGACAGATTCGCTCTGGTGACGGGCGGCGGCGGCGGTATCGGCAAGGCGACGGCGCTGGCGCTCGCGCGCGCAGGCTGGCATGTCGCCGTGACCGGCCGCCAGCGCGAGAAGCTCGACGACGCCACGCGCGAGATGGAAGCCTCGGGCCGCCGAGCGCTCGCCGCTCCCTGCGACGTCTCCGACCCCGCCGCGGTCAAGGGCCTGTTCGCGACCATCGACAAGGAGTTCGGCCGGCTCGACCTTTTGTTCAACAACGCCGGCGTGAACGCGCCCGCCGTCCCCCTGGACGAACTGACCTGGGGGCAGTGGAAAGAGGTCGTGGACGTCAACCTGAACGGCGCGTTCCTTTGCGCGCAGGCCGCGTTCGCCATGATGAAGCGCCAGGACCCGCGCGGCGGCCGGATCATCAACAACGGTTCGATCTCGGCCCACACGCCGCGACCGTTCTCCGCGCCCTATAACGCGACCAAGCACGCGATCACCGGGCTCACCAAGTCGATCGCCCTCGACGGGCGCGTCCATGACATCGCCTGTGGCCAGATCGACATCGGCAATGCGCTGACCGACATGGTGCGGAAAATGACCAAGGGCGTGCCGCAGGCGGACGGGCGGATCGCCGTCGAGCCGACCATGGACGTCGAGGAGGTCGCCGCGGCGGTTGTTCACATGGCGAGCCTGCCGCTCTCAACGAACATCCTCACCATGACGATCATGGCGACGAAGATGCCGTATGTCGGGCGCGGATAGGGTTTTGACCGTAACCGTTTTCGCGGCTCGGCGCGCCCGCTGGCGCGCACAGTGACGGCGCTCACACCGCGCGCCGTTCGTTCGTGGCATAACCTCTGTTACTGACGCGTGCGTCCGGGCCCCGAGCTGCGGGGACCTCCCACCGGACGCGCTGCGCCAGACAAGGAGACGACATTGCGTAATCTCGTGGTCCTTCTCTGGCCCTTATGGCGGCGTGCGGGACTGCGGCGGGCGTGACGATCTCCCACGCGCCCGCATACGCTGTCGTCGAAGGGTATTGATAGACGAGCGCGGAGTGCGCTCTCAAAAGCGCGGTCTGCGCCGGGTTGCAATGAGAAGGCTCCCGGCGCAGATTCATCGCCTGGATTTCGCTGACTGAGCCTGAAGCCCAATGCGCGAGGCCGGCGGCACCTTCGACCCGCGGCGATCGCATCATGACATGGGCGGCTTGCCGGCGGGCCCGGTCGAGGCAAGCGAGCACGAATACGCACTCTGGGAAAAGCGGGTGGACGCGATCCTGTCGCTCCTCTTCAAGAAGGGGCTCATGACCGTGGACGAGATGCGGCGCAACATCGAAAGCCTCGGCGCGGACGCCTACGACCGGATGAGCTACTACGGGCGTTGGATTGAGGCGGGCGCGCGGACGAGAGCCGAGCCGATGCCGGCGTCTGACGCCGTGGAGGCTCGCTTTCGCGCCGGCGACCGCGTGTCGGTGCGGGAAGCCTATCCGCTGGGCCACGTCCGCACGCCCTTCTATGCGCGCGGAAAATCCGGCGTCGTCGAGCGCCTCTGCGGCTTCTATCCCGACCCGGAGGAGCGCGCCTACGCGCGGTCCGGTCTGCCCAAACAGCCGCTTATCGCGTGCGCTTTCGGGAGGCCGACCTCTGGCCGGATTTTGCAGGGGAGGCGCGCGACACGGTGGACATCGAGATTTACCAGCACTGGCTGGAGGCGGCGCAATGAAACGTCGAGCATCGCGACCATGCGCACGACCCTGTGCGTCGCGCAGGGATCCGCCGCGGCCCGACCTCGACGATAGTTTCACGCGTCACAAGGCGATGGAGATCGCGCTGCGCGAGCTTCTGATCGAGAAGGGCGTGTTCACCGCCGACGAGATCCGCCGGCAGGTCGAGGACATGGACAGCCGCACCCCGGCGCAAGGGCCAGGGTCGTCGCCAAGGCGTGGACCGATCCGGCTTTCAAGAAACTGCTGCTCGCCGACGGCGGCGAGGCGTGCGTCGCCGCCGGCTTCGAGCGCGGCCCATACAAGCTGGTCGTCGTCGAGAATACGCGAGATACGCACAACGTCATCGTCCGCACCTTGTGCTCCTGTTATCCGCGCTGGCTCCTCGGCCTGCCGCCGGAGTGGTACAAGAGTCGCGCCTGACGCTCGCGCATCGTTCGCGAGCCGCGCGCGGTCCCGCGCGAGTTCGGGACCGAGGTCGCCATGCGGTGCACGATTCGACCGCCGACATGCGCAATCTCGTCCTGCCGCAGCGGCCTTCAGGACGGAAGGCTGGGACGAGGAGCGCCTCGCCGCGCTCGTCAGTCGCGACGCGATGATCGGCGTTATCGTGCCCCGGGCGACGTAAGCTCTGGGCGCTACGGCGTCTTCCCAAGCGGGATGCCGTTGATCTTGATCGACCGGTTTTCGTTCACCTCGACGACCCAGGAGAGCCGGCCGTCGTTGTCGGTCTTGGCGAGCCCCTTAGCCAAAGCCAGAGCTGGGATGGCTTTCAGCTGGATCTCCGGGCCGAGCGCCCGGATCGCGGTCATCGTCTTGTCGAAATTACGCATCCGGATGGTGACGGCGCCCGAGCCTTTCCCGAGCGTGTAATGGAACGCGCCTTCGACCTCGGCGTCGATCGCCGGCGCGACGATATGCGAGCGCGCGATTTCGAGGCGCATCGGCCCTGAGCCGAGAAGCGCAGCCGCGACTTTGGACGCATCGTCGTCGGAGATTGCCGGGCCGTTGTCTTTGAGTTTCATGTGGTCGATGGCCGCGTTCGCGGCGGCCGCGATGTCGAACCCCTTGAAGGTCGCGGCGAGGTCGATCTTGGACGGTGTGAGGTCCGCCGCGCCCGGCGGCGCGAGAGCCACGGGCAGGCTCAATCCCTCGGCCGAGATCGCCGCGTCGATCGCGCTGTCGGGCCCAGCGTTGGCGACGCCCAGAGCGACCTTCGCGCCTGCGAGCGAGATCGCGCCGTAGGGAGACGCGACCATGACCTTGGAGGCCTCGACGCCCTCCACGAATTTGAGGCTCGGCGCCGCCAAATCGCGAAGAACGCCTTTCAGCTCCGTCTCGCGCTCGCGCAGCGTCGCGCGCGGGGCGGACAAGAGCTTCCAGAGAGCGAGAATCCTCGTCGGTTTGACGCCGTCGGCGCCGACATTGAATGAGATCTTCTCGATCCGCCCGCTCGCTGTCATGGGCTCGCGGCCCTTCGCGACCGCCGCGAACTTGAGGTCGATGTCGCCGACCTCCTCCCTGACCGTCGTGGACAAAGACTGGTCGGACTTTACGGTCGTCGCGTAGTCGGCCTTCGCCTTCCCGAACTCGAAGCTCTCGACGAAGTCCGGCCCCTGCAAGGTGAAGGCGCCTTTTTCGGCGCTGGCCGAGCCGGACCGCCACCAGAAGATGTTTGGGTCGATGAGAAGGGTCTGGCGATAGTTCGCGACTTCGAAGCGGCCTGTCGCGTCCGCGACACGGGTGGCGATCTTGGGAAATGAATTCTGCTCGACCCGCCAGAGGCCGTCGTCCTGCTCCCGCGCCCGAAGGATCAGGCTCGCCGGATCGTAAATGGCTTCGCCAGATTTGCCGAGGACGCTCGCCAGCGCGCCGAGATCAGCCGTGATCACGTAGTCCGCGCCGTCGGCCTTCACCGTCACCGGCGGCGGCGCGCCGCCGGAACTCAGCAACTGCGCGAGCAGCGCCTGAAGCTGTTTGGCCCCCTCGGGCGTCGGCGCCTTGTCGCCGGCCAGCGCCGCTCCGGCGAGCATGGCGCACGCCAGAGGCAGCCAAGCCCGCGACGACGGGCGCAATCCAAACGCAGCCATGGGAAAGAACCTCGGAGACAGGAAGCGGCGGAGTCCGACCTCCTACACCAAAACCGCCCCTGTCGTCTTGCCGTACTCGGCGACTTGCTACCTCGCGGGCAGCGCGGCGACACGTCGCTTGCGCACCTGCGCCTTCGCGACTCCCGCCTTCACAGCCTCCTGGACCTTCTCGAAGGCGCGGACCTCGATTTGCCGGACCCGCTCGCGTGACACGCCGAACTCGGTGGACAGCTCCTCGAGGGTGATCGGATCGTCGGCAAGGCGCCGCGCCTCAAAAATTCGCCGCTCGCGCGGGTTGAGAACCGTCAAGGCGCCCCTGAGCGCGTCGAGACGGGTGTCCGCCTCCTCGCGGTCGGCAAGCTGGGCCTCCTGGTCGGCCGACTCGTCCACGAGCCAGTCCTGCCACTCGCCCTCGCCCTCTTCGCGCAGCGGCGCATTGAGCGAGGCGTCGCCGCCGAGGCGCCGGTTCATCTCGATGACGTCCTGCTTGGCGACGCCGAGACGCTTCGAAATCGACTCGACCTGGTCGTCGCGCAGGTCGCCCTCGTCGAGCGCCGAGATGCGGCTCTTGGCCTTGCGGAGATTGAAGAAGAGCTTCTTCTGGCTCGCGGTCGTGCCCATTTTGACGAGCGACCACGACCGCAGGATGTACTCCTGGATCGAGGCGCGGATCCACCACATCGCGTAGGTTGCGAGCTTGAACCCCTTGTCCGGCTCGAATCGCTTGACCGCCTGCATGAGCCCGACATTGCCCTCGGAGATGACCTCCCCGATCGGCAGCCCGTAACCGCGGTATCCCATGGCGATCTTGGCCACGAGCCGAAGGTGCGACGTCACGAGCTTGTGCGCGGCCTCCCGATCGCCGTGCTCGCGCCAGCGTTTGGCCAGCATGTACTCCTCCTGCGGCTCCAGCATCGGGAAGCGCTTGATTTCCTGCAGGTACCGGGAGAGCCCCGATTCGCCTGAGATGACGGGAAGAGACGCGGCCATACTATCCTCCAGTCGGAGCCCGCCGGGCGGTCTCCGTCGGCGCACCCGCCGAAGGTGTTATAGTGTTCTGGCAAGCATGGCCGAAAAAGGGCCAAGCTGGCGGGAAAAAACAAGGGTGAGGTGAACTTCTCTTCATCTTTATTTCTTTACATCGAACCTTTCAACCTTTCGTGCTCTGGCGCATCGCCATGAGCAGGTTCGCAAAATCTTCCGGCGGTCGGCTTTCAAAGCGCAAAGACTCACCCGTGATCGGGTGCGCAAATCCAAGGACCGCGGCGTGCAGAGCCTGTCGTCCAAACGTCGCAAGAGCGGCTCTGGCCGGCGCCGGGAAGCGGGCAGACTTGGTCTTGAATCCCGCGCCATAGACCGAATCGCCGACTAGCGGATGACCGATTGAGGCCATGTGAACGCGGATCTGATGCGTCCGTCCCGTCTCCAGCCGGCAGAGGAGGAGCGTCGCCGGCCCGAGCGCCTCCACAACCCGCCACTGGGTGACGGCGCGCCGCCCGCGCTCCTCCGGCGCGACGGCCATCTTCTCCCGATGGGTCGGATGCCGTGCGATCGGCGCGTCAACTTTCCCCGCCGGCGCCGGGAGTTCGCCCCAGACCAGCGCAAGATATTCACGATCGAGCGAGCCGGCGCGGCCGTGATCCGCAAAAAGATCGGCAAGCCCGCGATGGGCGGCGTCGGTTTTGGCGACGACGAGTAGGCCGGACGTGTCCTTGTCGAGCCGGTGCACGACGCCCGGCCGCTTCACCCCGCCGACGCCGGAGAGGCTCGCGCCGCAATACGCGATCAGCGCATTGACAAGCGTGCCGCTCGGGTGGCCCGGCGCCGGATGGACGACGAGGCCGGCCGGCTTGTCGATGACGATCAGGTGCTCGTCCTCGAAGACGATGTCGAGCGGCAGGTCTTCGCCGACGACCGACCAATCTTCCGGGGGCGGCGTCTCGAGGCGAATTCGGTCGCTCGCGGCGAGCCGCATCGACGGATCAAGCGTCACACGGTCATTTACGCTGACATTGCCCGTCTGGATCAGCGCTTTTAGCCGGGTGCGCGACAGGGCGGGGGCGCACCGGCTCAGAAACCGGTCGAGACGCTGGCGCGCCTCCGTTTCGCCCGCTTCGAAAACCTCGACTCGTGACGGGGCGTCCGCTGGCTGGCCGCTGGTTCCCGTATTCCCGCCTTCCGCCCCGCCGCGCTCGCGACCCGTTCGCCGGGCTTGATGGCTCATGCCCGCTCGCGCCGCCGCGACCGCGCGCTTCGCTCCGCGGCGGGTGGCGCAACGAGCGGCCCGAGCGCCTCCACGATCGCGTCTACGGTGGGACGCGCGCCCGGCCGATGGCCATCGAGCGCCCGGCGCATCGCCGCGACATGCGCCGGAGTATTGCCGCAGCAGCCGCCGATGATCCGCGCCCCGCAGTCGATGGCGAGGCCGGCATACGCTCGCATGAGTTCCGGCGTGCCGGAATAGCAGATCTCCGCCCCGCGCCATTGCGGCACGCCGGCGTTGGCCTTGGCGATCAGGGCCGCCTGCGGGTCGGCCGCGCTCAT
Source organism: Roseiarcus sp. (assembly GCA_035500275.1). Lineage (GTDB taxonomy): Bacteria > Pseudomonadota > Alphaproteobacteria > Rhizobiales > Beijerinckiaceae > Roseiarcus. Next base: position 9,683 of record DATJXI010000353.1, read on the forward strand.
CGCGAGCACAGCGGCGAGAAGGTCTGACGCGCCGACCCCGCAGTTCGCGCCATAGGCGACCGGCTTGATATCGAAGCTCTCGACCAGGGCGCCGAGCGCTTCGGGCGCGACGCCCATCATCGTCCGCCCCGCCGTGTCGAAGCTCGCCGTCACCGTATACGGCATGCCGGCCTTGGCCGCCGCCCGCGCCGCCGCGCGCATTTCCTCGGCGGCCGACATGGTTTCGATCCAGACGACGTCCGCGCCGCCTTCACGCAGCCCCTCGATCTGCTCCAAGAACACGTCGACCGCCTCGTCCTCGCTCAGCGGCCCAAGGGGCGCAAAAACGTCGCCGGTCGGGCCGACCGAGCCCGCAACGACCACGCGGCGCCCGGCGCTATCGGCCGCGGAGCGGGCGTTCTCGGCGGCGAGCCGGTTCAGCTCCCGCACGCGTCCCTGAAGCCCGTGCAGGGCGAGGCGGCGACGATTTGCCCCGAAGCTGTTGGTGAGGATGAGGTCCGCCCCAGCCTCGACGAACGCCCGATGCAGCGCTTGGATCTTGTCCGCCTGTTCGACGTTCCAAACCTCCGGCGGCTCGCCGGACTTAAGGCCCATCGCAAACAGGTTGGTGCCGGTCGCGCCGTCCGCCAGGAGCGGCCGGCCCTCGGCCAGAAGGCGGTCCAGCATGTCGATCTCGTAGAGGCCTTTGGGTGAATTTGAGGCCTCCAATTACGCGTCGCGCGGCCCCGCCGCAAGCTGGGGCATGTTCTCATGCGCAAGACCGACGGCTGCATCCGTTCCGTCTTCGCGCCCCGACTAGAAGGCGGCCCCGGCGCCGAGGAGGGCGATGAGGGCTTGAGGCGCAACGCTTCCCTTGAGCGTCCGAATCCTTCCAAAATTGGTTCCGGAAGGGTTCGGAAATGGTCTTGTGATGGGCTTTTCCCTTCCCTTTCCTTCCCGGTTCTGAGCCTTTTCAATGGCTTGCGAGAGATCCCGGCCGAAATTTTTTTCGCGGCGAGCGCGCTGGCCG
>DATJXI010000354.1:0-4686 GCA_035500275.1 Roseiarcus sp.
TTCTACGAGCGGAAGGGGCTGATCGACCCGCCTCGTAGCGCGGACGGCTATCGCGAATACGGCGACGAGGCGCTGGGGCAGTCAGATATGTCAGAATTGCGCAGCGGATGGGCTTCAGCCTCGCGGACGTGGCGAAGCTGCGCGGCCGGCTGCGCGAAGGGCAGTCGTTCAGTGAGGCGGTGCGCGAGACGGCGCGGCGCCGGCTGGAGCGGATCGACGGCGAGATCGCCGAATCGCGTCGCCTCCAGGACGAGCTCTCGGCCTTTCTCGCCCGCTGCGGCGCCCGCCCGCCGGACCAGCCCCGCCAGATCCTGACTGAACTCGCCAAACTCGACGCTGTCGCCCGCCCGCCGGCAAAATGAGGATTGAATGAGCCACATCGCTGACCGTGAGCCGCCCGCCGACGGCGCGCTCCTGCTCATCGACTTCCAGGCCGATTTTCTGGACCGCGGCGGCCGAATGCCGGTCGCGCGCGCCCATGTCGCGCCGGCCGTCGCAGCGGCGGCCGAGGCTGCGGCGCTGTTCAAGGCGCGCGGGCGCCCCGTCGTCGCGATTGGCAACGAGTTCCGCCGCGGCGACTATATGATGAATTTCTTGCGCCGCTACGCCGCCATGGCGGGCTCGCCCGGCGCGCGCTGGGACGCGCGCGTGCCGCGCGAGGGCGCGGCCTACTTCCCGAAATGGGCGGGAAGCGCCTTCTGCAACCCGGCTCTCGAGCCGTGGCTGAAAGAGCGCGGGATCGGGACGCTCGTCCTCGCCGGCCTCATGGCCCGCGCCTGCATAACCGCAACCGCGCAGGACGCGATGCGGCGCGGCTTCCGGGTGATGTTGCTCGAGCCCGCCATCGCCTGCGCCAGCGACGGATCGCGCGCCCGCGCGCTGGCGCGGCTGGAGCGCAAGGGCGCGGAGGTGGCGGCGTAAGTACGCCGAGCCCCACCCGACTCCAAACTCTGATTCACCGCGCCCTCTGTGCTAGTCTCGCAGGCGGAGCGGCGCATGACCGAGACCCGCAAGCTCGCGGCGATTCTGGTCGCGGACGTCGTCGGATATAGCCGGCTTGCCGGCGCCGACGAGGAGCGAACGCTCGCGCGCTTGAGGGGGCTGCGCAGCGATCTGATCGACCCCGCCATCGCGGCGCATCGCGGGCGCATCGTCAAGCGCACCGGCGACGGAAGCATCATCGAATTCCGCAGCGTAGTCGACGCGGTGCGCTGCGCGCTCGAAGTGCAGAACGGCATGGTCGAGCGCAACGCCGGCGTGCCAGCCGAGCGCCGCATTGAGTTCCGCATCGGCATTCATCTTGGTGACGTGGTCGAGGAGAGCGACGGCGACCTGATGGGCGACGGCGTCAATATCGCCGCGCGGCTCGAAGGGATCGCCGCGCCCAGCGCGATCTGCCTCTCCGAGCAAGCCTACTGGCAAGTGAAGTCGCGGCTCGACCTCAAGGTTAGCGATCTCGGCCTGACGCAACTCAAGAACATCGCCGAGCCGATCCGGGTCTACTCGCTGGAAGTCGGCCAGCCAGCCGAGGCGAAGCCGGCGCCGAAAGCGACGCCGGCCGGTCCGCCGAGGTCCTTGCGGTCCAAGCCGCGATTGGGTTCGGCCCCGTTCGTCGCCGCTGTGGCCACCCTTATCCTACTGGCGGCCGCAAGCGGCTGGTTTCTCCTCGGTAGCCGGCTGATGACGCCGTCGCAGGCCGCCCACCTTTCGATCGTAGTGCTCCCCTTCGCCAACCTCTCCGGCGATCCGTCGCAAGATTATTTCGCCGACGGAATCACCGAGAACCTCACCTCCGAGCTTTCGCGCATCAAAGGCAGCTTCGTCATCGCGCGCAACACCGCCTTCGCCTACAAGGGCAAGAGCGTCGACGCCAGGGAAATCGGCAAGGAGCTCGGCGTGCGCTACGTGCTCGAAGGCTCGGTGCAGCGCGACCAGAACCGGGTACGCTTCAACGCCCAGCTCATCGACGCCGAATCCGGCGCGCATCTCTGGGCGGACCGTTTCGAGGACGACATGGCCGACTTGTTCAAGCTGCAGGATCAGGTCGTGGCGCGCTTAGGCAATGCGTTGGGTTTCGAATTGATCAAGGCGGAAGCCGGAAGGAGCGCGCGTTCCACAAACCCCGACGCGATCGATCTCACCATGCGCGGCTGGGCGAAGATGTGGCAATCATACCCACAGTCCGCGAAAGAAAAGAGGGATAGCCACTACGCCGCGTTAGACTTGTTCAGCCAAGCGCTCAAGATCGACCCAAACGATGCCAACGCCCTGGCGGGCGAGGCGTTCGCCAACATGGCCCTGTTCACATTTGCGGAGGCGGCCGCGGAAGCGGACCCCGACGCAAAAATCATCGATCCGGCGGATCGAGCGATCGCGCTGGCGCCAGATAACATGTACGCGTATTACGCCAAAAGCGCTTATTTGACGGGGACGCACCGCGCGAATGATGCGGTCCGTGTCGCCGATGCGGGTCTCGCGGTCAACCCGAACTTTGCTCCGCTGCTCGATGCGCGGTCTTTCGCTGAAACCGCGCTCGGCCGATTCGAGCAAGCCAAATCCGACTCGCAGCAAGCCATGCGGTTAAGTCCGCGCGATCCTGAATTGCCGAGCAGGCTGATCAGTCTGGGCATGGCGGAAGTTGGCCTCGGGCATTTCGACGCCGCAATCGATCAATTCCAAAAGGCGATCGACGCGGGCGCGCATTATTTCATTCCATACGTAAATTTGGCCGCCGCCTATGCACTCGAAGGCAAGATGGAAGAGGCCGAGCCCGCTTTGGCCGAAGCCCGCCGCCTCAATCCCCAACTCACGGTCAAGTGGCTGATCGACCACGCGCCAAACCTGCCGCCGTTGTTCGAGGGCGTCCGGAAGGCCGGGTTGCCGGAAGAGTGAGCGCTCGAAGTCGCCGCGCCGTCCGCGCGCCAGCCACCTTGAATCCTGCCCCAAAGCCGACGATATCCGGCCCGGCCGCCACGTTCCACGCGGCCGAAGCCCACTCCATTCCAAAACGAGGCAGACAAAAGTGACCGCCGACGCCAAGACCCCGACGAGCGAGGCCGCGACGACGCAAAGCTTCGAAGCCGACGTTTCGCGCCTGCTGCATTTGATGGTCCACTCGGTCTATTCCGAGAAGGAGATTTTCGTCCGCGAACTCGTCTCCAACGCCGCCGACGCCTGCGAGAAGCTGCGCTACGAGGCGATCGCCAAGCCCGAGCTCATCGAGACGGGCGCGCCGTTCGCCATCACCCTTTCGCTCGATCCCGACGCCAAGCGGCTCACCGTTTCCGACAACGGAATCGGCATGAGCCGCGAGGACCTGAGCGACGCCCTCGGCACGATCGCGCGCTCCGGCACTAAGGCGTTTCTCGACAAGCTGACCCAGGAGGAGGCCGGCAAGGAGGCCGCCGCCATCATCGGCCAGTTCGGCATCGGCTTTTATTCCGCCTTCATGGTCGCCGACGAGGTCGTGGTCGAGACGCGCCGCGCCGGGACCGACGCGGCCTGGCGCTGGTCGTCGGACGGCAAGGGTTCGTTCACCATCGCGCCGCTGCCGCCCGACGCCGCGCCTGAACGCGGCACGCGCGTCATCCTCCATATCAACGAGGAGTCGCGCGAGTTTTTGGAACCCTACCGCATCGAGCGCGTCATCAAGGAGCATTCCGGCGCGGTCGCCGTGCCGATCGATCTCATCGAGAAGCCGGGCGCGGAGGCGAAGCGCGTCGCCGACGGCGCCGCCATCTGGGCCAAGCCCAAGTCGGACGTGAAGCCCGAGGACTACGCCGAGTTCTACCGCGGCCTCTCGGGCCAGTTCGACGAGCCAGCGCTCACCATGCACTGGCGCGCGGAGGGCCGGCACGAATACACGGTTCTCGCCTTCATCCCCGGCTCGCGGCCGTTCGACCTCTTCGATCCCGTCCGCAAGGGCCGCAACAAACTCTACGTGCGGCGCGTCCTCATCACCGAGGACACAGACATCCTGCCGGGCTGGCTGCGCTTTGTCCGGCTCGTCGTGGACAGCGCCGATCTGCCGCTCAACGTGTCGCGCGAGATGATCCAGGAGAGCCAAGTCTTCGCCGCCATCCGCAAGGGCGTGACCAACCGCGTCGTCCAGGAACTGACCAAGCTCGCCGAATCCGAGCCCGAGAAATTCGCCAAGGTGTGGGAGAATTTCGGCCCCGTCATCAAGGAAGGCCTCTACGAGGACCCCGAGCGGCGCGACGGGCTCTACAAAATCGCCCGCTTCGCGACGACGACGCACCCCAACGGCGGGCGGGCGCTCGCCGACTATGTCGCGAACCTGCGCGAGAACCAGACGGCCATCTTTTACCTCACCGGCGACGAGCCGAAGCGGCTCGCGGCGAGCCCGCAGCTCGAGGGCTTCCGCGCCCGCGGCGTCGAAGTGCTGCTGCTGTCCGACGCGGTGGACTCGTTCTGGGTCTCGACCGCCGCCGGCTACGAGGGCAAGCCCTTCAAGTCGGTGAGCCAGGGCGCGGCCGACATCAAGTCGATTGCGCTCGTCGAAGGCGCGAAGGCGCCGGAGGAGGCGACCGGCGACGTCGCGACCCTCATCGCCTTCTTCAAGCAGACGCTGGAGAAGGAGGTCGAGACGGTGCGGCCGTCGGACCGTCTCACCGACAGCGTCGCCTGCCTCATCGCCCCGGATTTTGGACCCGACCGGCAGCTCGA
>DATJXI010000355.1:0-2285 GCA_035500275.1 Roseiarcus sp.
GCCACATCCTAGAACCCTACCAGTTCCAGGTACTTGCTCCAAGGGTATATATGTGCATTTTTTTGGTAAGAACATATTGCGAACTGAGAACAAACAGTGTACAGTGCTCTTTCAGTCGATACCGGCGGCGCGGGGCCTGGGGTCTTCCTTGGGCCTTCGTTGTCGGAGGGGGAATTCCCGGCCATATAGGAGCGCATCTCATGAGTCAGCCCGCCCTGCGTCTCGTCGAAGGATCGTCCATGGACAAATCGAAAGCCCTTTCCGCCGCGCTCAGCCAGATCGAGCGGCAGTTCGGCAAGGGCTCGATCATGCGGCTCGGCAAGAACGACAAGTCCATGGATGTCGAAGCGATTTCCACGGGCTCGCTCGGCCTCGACATTGCGCTCGGCGTCGGCGGTCTGCCGCGCGGGCGCGTCGTCGAAATCTACGGGCCGGAATCCTCGGGCAAAACCACGCTGGCGCTGCACACCATCGCCGAAGCGCAGAAGAAAGGCGGCATCTGCGCCTTCGTCGACGCCGAACACGCGCTCGATCCGGTTTACGCGCGCAAACTGGGCGTCAATGTCGACGATCTCCTGATCTCGCAGCCGGACGCCGGCGAGCAGGCGCTGGAAATCGCCGATACGCTGGTGCGCTCCGGCGCGGTCGACGTGCTGGTGGTCGATTCGGTCGCGGCCCTGGTGCCGCGCTCCGAGCTCGAAGGCGAGATCGGCGACGTGCAGCCGGGCAGCCAGGCACGGCTGATGAGCCAGGCGCTGCGCAAGCTCACCGCCTCGATTTCCAAGTCGCGCACCATGGTAATCTTCATCAACCAGATCCGCATGAAGATCGGCGTCATGTACGGCTCGCCGGAGACGACCTCGGGCGGCAACGCGCTGAAATTCTACGCCTCGGTGCGCCTCGACATCCGCCGCATCGGCGCCATCAAGGAACGCGACGAGGTGGTCGGCAACCAGACCCGCGTCAAAGTGGTCAAGAACAAGCTGGCGCCGCCGTTCAAGCAGGTCGAGTTCGACATCATGTACGGCGAGGGCGTCTCCAAGGTCGGCGAACTGATCGACCTCGGCGTCAAGGCCAATGTGGTGGAGAAGTCGGGCGCCTGGTTCTCCTATGACAGCCAGCGCATCGGCCAGGGCCGCGAGAACGCCAAGCAGTTCCTGAAAGATAATCCCGACGTCGCCGCCAAGATCGAAGCGGCGGTGCGGCAGAACTCGGGCATCGTCGCCGAGGCGATCATGGCCGGCGAGGAAAAGGACGAGGACGACGAGGCCGCGGAGGGCTAACCGACAACCGTTCGTCCCCGCGAAAGCGGGGACCCAGAGCGACAACACTGACTTGCGATTGTGGCCCCTGGATTCCCGCTTGCGCGGGAACGAACGGAGGAGAGGATGGTTGTGAGGCGCAGCGGCGGCGCCAGTTCTTCGCCGCACCAATCGCGCATGGTCCCGAAAAGTGGGAACCGGTTTTCGGATCAGATCATGCGCAAACGAGACCGGTAACGCGTCTCGCGTATCGCCCCCGTCGGCACCCGGCTGCGTAAAGCGGCCGCCACCGAGGACGGGGGCGAAGGCGTTTTTAGGGGTGTTGGCTGGAGCAGGCCGGAGCGGCAATCGCTTTCCCTCTTCCACAAGGGGAGAGGGTAAGGCAGGGTCGGACCGCGCCTTCCTAGACTTCCCCAACCCCCGTCGCTAAATAGCTCCCGGAAACCACAAGCCGGACGGGGATTTAGCCCCGAATATCGGGCTAAACGGGCGGGCCAGCAGCGACAGGCGAATGAGCGGCGTCAACGATATCCGCAAGAACTTCCTGGATTTCTTCAAGCGCAACGACCACGAGGTCGTGGCGTCGTCCTCGCTGGTGCCGCGCAACGATCCGACGCTGATGTTCACCAATGCCGGCATGGTGCAGTTCAAGAACGTCTTCACCGGCGTCGAGAAGCTGCCCTACGTGCGCGCCGCGACCTCGCAGAAATGCGTGCGCGCCGGCGGCAAGCACAACGATCTCGACAATGTCGGCTACACCGCGCGCCACCACACCTTCTTCGAGATGCTGGGCAACTTCTCGTTCGGCGACTACTTCAAGGAGCGCGCCATCGAGCTCGCTTGGCGGCTGATCACCAAGGACTTCGCGATCTCGCCGGAGAAACTCCTGGTCACCGTCTATATCGACGACGACGAGGCCTTCGGCCTGTGGAAGAAGATCGCCGGCCTGCCGGAAAAGAAAATTCTGCGCATCGCCGGCTCGGACAATTTCTGGTCGATGGGCGACACCGGCCCCTGCGGCCC
>DATJXI010000356.1:0-7097 GCA_035500275.1 Roseiarcus sp.
CGCCCGCTCGGCGGGACCGATCTCCGCCAGGCGCTCGGCGCTGACGAGATTGACGACCATCACCGCGAACGGCTTGGCGTCGCGCGCTTTCCGCTCGCGCAGCCGCGCGACCGCCGCTTCGTTGCGCGCGTCGCACAGCAAATGAAAGCCGCCGAGGCCTTTCACCGCCGCGACGCCGCCAGCGCGCAGGAGCTCCGCCACCTCGGCGGCGGCGACATTGAGCTTCGGCCCGCAAGTCGGGCAAGCAATCGGCTCGGCGTGGAAACGTCGGTTTGAGGGGTCGGAATAGTCGCCTGCGCAGGCCGCGCACATCGGGAAGCGCGCCATCGACGTCTGGGCGCGATCGTAGGGGAGGGCTCGCGTCAGCGTGTAGCGCGGCCCGCAATGCGTGCAGTTGACGAGCGGATAGTTATAGAACCGGCTTCGGGGGTCGAATAGCTCGTCGAGGCAGGCTTCGCAGATCGCCGCGTCCGCGCCGATCCGGGTGGCGGATCGGCCCGCGCGCGTCGCGTCGATGACGAAGGCGTGGTCGCCCGTGGGATCGAGGTCCGCGACCTCGATGGAGTCGATGCGGGCAAGGGGCGGCGCCTCCAGCTCCAGCCCGCTCACAAAAGCATCCGCGCTCTTGCCCTCGACCTCGATCAGCACGCCCTCGGCGTCATTGCGGACGAAGCCGCTGAGCGAGAGGCGCGACGCGAGCGAATAGGCGAACGGGCGGAAGCCCACGCCCTGCACCGATCCGCGCACCCGCAGGCGAAGGCGTCTTTCCTTCCGATCCGCCTCGGCGGCCGCTTCCATCCTCATCCTTTCGCCCCGGCCGCCACGTGGCGCGCGGCCGAAGCTTCGACCCAGGCGGCGAAGGCCGCAACGCCCTCCCCCGTCTTCGCCGACACGATGAGGGTCTGCAGGTTCGGATTGATCCTAAGCGCGTTGGCGAGGCACCGGCCGACGTCGAAATCGAGATGCGGCAAAAGGTCGGCCTTGTTCAAGAGCATCAGGTCGGCGCTCGCGAACATGTCGGGATATTTGAGCGGCTTGTCCTCGCCCTCGGTCGCCGAGAACACGACGACTCGCCTCGCCTCGCCGAGGTCGAAGGCGGCGGGACACACGAGATTGCCGACATTTTCGATGAACAAAGCCGCGCCAGTTTCGGGCGCCAAGGTCTCCAGCGCGTGCCCGACCATATGCGCGTCGAGATGGCACCCTTTTCCGGTGTTGATCTGGATCGCGGGCGCGCCGGTCGCGCGGATGCGGTCGGCGTCGTTCGAGGTCTGCTGGTCGCCCTCGATCACCGCGACGGGCATGCGATCTTTCAGCGCCTCGATCGTTTTGACGAGAAGCGTCGTCTTTCCCGAGCCGGGGCTCGAGACGACATTGACCGCGAACAGGCGGCGCTGCACGAAAGCGCGGCGGTTGTCGCCCGCGAACGCGGCGTTCTTGGAGAGGATGTCGCGCTCGATTTTGACCATCCGTTCTTGAGTCGCGACACCGCCGGAGGCGGGTTTGGCCTCGCCTTCGTCGACAAGGCGATCGAACGCCTCGTGAGCATGTTCATGGCCATGATGATGGTCGTGGTCGTGATGCTCATGGCTGGGAGCATGAACGTGCGGCGCGTGAGCGCTGCGCTCATCCAGAACCACGTCCGCCTGACCGCAACCGCAAACGCCGCACATCAGGAAATCTCCGCTTCCCGGCCCACGGGCGTCCGCTTCCGAAGGTCGGGCGTCCGTCCCTGAGCCGTCATCATATCGTCGCCGGCGCATCCGCTCCACTGCCGGCGAGCGCATGCGGCGTTATGACACGAGATGTCGGCTTCGGCGTGGCGTGAAAAGGCGGCGGAGCCCCCAAAAGGCGGTGGGCGCCGGTGCAGATCCGGTCGCCGAACGTTTTTCTGGCCTCACCCGACGCCGGCGCGCTAAGCTCCACGCCCATGGCCCCCATCGTCGCGAGCCGCACCGCACTCGGCGCAGCTGCGCACCGAGCCGCGCATCAGACGCTGGAGGGCGGACGAATTTTTTCCGATCCGCTGGCGCTCGCCATTCTAGGCGCCGACGCCAATACGATGATCGCGCGCGTCACGGAGCGACCGGAGGGACGTCTGCTCAGGCTCTTCATCGCCATGCGCAGCCGCTTCGCCGAGGACTGCGCCCTGAGGTCGATCGGCGCCGGCGTTCGCCAAGTCGTCGTTCTCGGCGCGGGACTCGACACTTTCGCCTACCGCTTGGAGCCGCGCGAGGGGCTCCAAGTCTTCGAGCTTGACCATCCCGCGACCCAGCGGGACAAGCGCCGCCGGCTCAAGGAGGCCGGCGTCTGTGAGCCGGCGCATGTCGCCTATGTCGCCCACGACTTTGAGAGCGGCGCCATGGCGCCGGCGCTCATCGCGGCCGGCTTCGACCCGGACCGGAGAAGTTTCATCATGTGGCTCGGCGTCACGCCCTACCTCGCGGAGGATGCGGTGTTCGTCACGCTGTCCGAGCTTGCCCGCTTCCCCGCCGGCGTCGAGATCGTGTTCGACTACCCCAATCCAACCGCGTCCATTTCTGACGCCGCCGCTCGCGCCTCACTTGACGAGCTCGCCGCACGCGTCGCCGAGCTCGGCGAGCCGTTCTGTTGCGCCCTGGACACCGAGACTCTGCGCGCGCGGGCGCGGGCGCTCGGCTTCGTCGAGGCCGAGGACCATGATGGCGGGTCGCTTGCCGCCCGCTACCTGCCGCATCTGGAAGGCATGCCGTCAGGTCGCGGAGGCCATGTCGTCCGCATGGCGACCCGGTGACGGCCCGCCGTCTTGCCGCGTGGTGCGGCGGCAAGGCAAGGTGATTGGAAATTCGAGACCCGCGAGGACGCAATGCAGCTCATCGGCATGCTCGATTCACCCTGTGTCCGGCGCGTCGCGGTGGCGCTCATCGTCGCAAGAATGCCGTTCGAGCACCGGCCGATCTCGCTCTTCCGCCATATCGACGAATTCTCCCGCATCAACCCCCTTCTCAAGGCGCCCACCCTCGTCACCGACCAGGGGACGGTGCTCATGGATTCGAGCGTCATCCTCGACTACCTCGCCGCGGTCCATCCTCCGCTCGCCGCGCTGAACCCCGTCCAGCCGGCGGAGCGGCTGCGCGCCGCGCGGCTCACCGGACTTGCGCTGACGGTGATGGAAAAGGCCGTCCAGCGGTACTACGAACGCGCGCTGCGCTCCCCCGAAACCCACAACTCGCCGTGGATCGACCGGGTGATGGGGCAATTGGACGCAGGGCTTTCGGCGCTCGACGCGGAATTGCCTGAAATCGGCTGGATGGGCCCCGAGCTTGGCGTTGCCGACATTGCCGTGGCTTGCGCCTTCGGCTTTGTCGCGACTGTCATCGGGGATTTGGTGGACCTAGGGCGCTGCCCGAATCTCGCCGAATTCAGCAACCGCGCCGAGGAGCTTCCTGCTTTTCGCTCCGCCCCGCCCGAGGATGGCGTCACGGCGCCGCTTGCGGTCGCCGATTGACCGGCCGGGCGCTCCAGAGGACAAGCAAGCGAACAAGGAGACGCCGGCAATGTCTGAGGGAGAAAAGATGCGCGCGGTCGCGGCGCCAAAACCGGGCGGGCCGGAAGCGCTGCAAATCGAGCTCCGGCCCCGCCCGGAGCCGGCGGAGACGCAAATTCTCATCAAGGTCGAGGCGGCGGGCGTCAATCGCCCCGACATCCTGCAGCGCATGGGCGCCTATCCGCCACCGCCGGGCGCGAGCGACGTGCTGGGGCTCGAGGTCGCGGGCGAGGTCGTCGCGCGCAGGCCGGGCGCGGACCGACACCCGCTCGGTTCGCGGGTCACGGCGCTCGTCCCCGGCGGCGGCTATGCCGAATATTGCGTCGCGGACGAGCGGAACGCGCTGCCGATCCCCGCTGGGCTCACCCTCATCGAGGCGGCGGCGATACCCGAGACCTTTTTCACCGTCTGGACCAATGTTTTCGACCGCGGCGCGCTCAAGTCCGGCGAGACCCTGCTTGTGCACGGCGGAACGTCCGGCATCGGGACGACCGCCATCATGCTCGCCAAGGCGTTCGGCGCCCGCGTCGTCGCGACGGCAGGCTCCGACGAGAAGGCGGCGGCCTCCGAACGACTCGGGGCCGACCTCGGCGTCAACTACAAAAGCGATGACTTCGTCGCCCGCACGATGGCCTTCACCGACGGGCGCGGGGCCAATGTCATCCTCGACATGGTCGGCGGCGACTATGTCATGCGGAATTACATGGCGGCGTCGGTGGACGGGCGGATCGTGCAGATCGCGGTCATGGGAGGCCAAAAGGCGACCATCGACCTCAGGACCCTCATGACGAAGCGCCTCGTTCACACGGGTTCGACGCTGAGGCCGCGCTCGCCTGAGGAAAAGGCGGTCATCGCCGAGGCGCTGAAAGACAAGGTTTGGCCGCTTCTCACGGCCGGCCGTTGCAAGCCCGTCATCGATTCGGTCTATCCATTGGCCGAAGCGGCCAAGGCGCACGCCCGAATGGAGAGCGGCGAGCACGTCGGCAAGATCGTTCTGACACTCTAAGCCCTGCGAACGGTCTTGAAATGGGTCGGGGAACCCCTCATCTTTTCAATCGTTGAGCCAGGGAATCGGTCCCTGGCAAGTCAGGAACGCAAAGCTGACCAGCACTTCTCTTTCCGGCGCGGCGCGGACAAGCCGCAACCCCTCTGTCGACCGCCCCTCCGAGGAGGCGCTATCGCAAGTCCTCGTTAACGGGCTTGAAGACGCCAAAGCGGAAGACATCGTCTCCATCGACCTCAAAGGCAAGACGACGCTGGCCGACCGGATGATCATCGCCACCGGCCGGTCGAGCACGCATGTCGGCGCGATCGCCGAGCGCGTCATCAAGGCTTGCCGCGACGCCGGAATTCCCTCGCCGAAAGTCGAGGGCATGCCGCATTGCGACTGGGTCCTGCTCGACGTGAAGGACGCGATCGTCCACATCTTCCGGCCCGACGTCCGGCGGTTCTACAATCTCGAAAAGATGTGGAGCGCCGACCGCCCCGGAGAGGCGCGGGCCTAAAAGGGCTCCATGCGCCTCATGCTCATTTGCGTCGGCCGGCTGAAAGCCGGGCCGGAGCGGGAGCTGCTTGAACGCTATTTCAAGCGCCTGAAAGAGAGCGCCCGGGCGGCGGGCGTGGCCGGCGTCGACCTGCACGAAATTCGCGAATCGCGCGCGCGCCGGCCGGAAGAGCGGCGGAGCGAAGAGGCCGCCGCGATTTTGGCTTTCGCGCCGCCGGGCGCGGCGCTTATTGCGCTCGACCAGCGGGGCGCGTCGTTAACGAGCGAAGCCCTCGCCGACGACATCGCGAAAGCGCGCGACGCGTCCCGCCCGGCCTACGGCGTCGTTATCGGCGGCGCCGACGGGCTCGACGCCTCGGTTCGCGAAAAGGCGGACCGCGTCATCGCCTTCGGCGCGATGACCTGGCCGCACCAACTCGTCCGGATCATGGCCTGCGAGCAAATTTACCGGGCAGTGACAATTCTCTGCGGTCATCCTTATCATCGCGCGTCGCGCCGCGATATTGGCTAGATTTGATGCTTTGGCGGGCCGCATGGCCGTAAGGCGAGCTGAGTTTCGACTTGGGTTGGGAATGGCCGCGCTTGGCGCGGCCATCGCTTTGTCGCCGGGCGCCGTCGCCGACGCGGCGGAGAACGCTCTTCCGAGCCCGACGCAACAGCAACGCGCGGTAAAGCAGATCGAACTGCGCGGCGTTGAAGACACCATCCGCGCCTCCGATGAACAGCGCCGCGCCATCGAATCGCAAATCGAATCGATCCGCGCCGACCGGGCGCGCCTCACCGCCGCGCTCATCGAGACGACCGCCAAAGTGCAGGGCGCCGAGCGCGGCGTCGCCGCCTCGGACAAGCGCCTCGCCGAGCTTAACGCCAACGCGGACAGCCTGGTCCGCTCCCTCGAGAGGCGCCGTCAGGCGATCGCCGAAGTGCTGGCGGCGCTGCAGAGAATGGGCGCACATCCGCCGCCCGCCATCCTCGTCAAGCCGAACGACATGGCGGAGGCCGTTCGCGCCGCGACGCTGCTCAGCGCGGCGATCCCAGAACTGAAGGCGGAAACGGAAGCGATCAAACGCGACATCGACGAGCTCGGCAAGACGCGCGAAGCCATTTCGAAGGAGCGCGACGCGCTCGCAAAGACCGGCGCCGTGCTCGGGCTCGAGACGACGCGTCTGGCGGCGCTCATCGACGCGCGCCGGGCGTCGCTGACTTTGGCCGAACAGGCCTTGGGCGCGCAGCAGCAGCGCGCGGCCGAGCTTGCGCGGCAGGCGACCTCGCTGAAAGACCTCGTTGCGCGTCTTGACGCCGAGGAGGCCCAGCGGGTCGCGGCGGCGAACGCCGCGCGGGCGGCGGCGGCTCAGGCCGCCCATGAAATCGAGGCCAAGGCGCGGGACGCGATGGGCCAGCCGCCGCTGCGCCTCAAGCCGGAAGTCGCCTTCGCCGAGATCAAGGGCCGCGTGCCGTTGCCGGCAGCCGGCACGATCCTCCGGGGCTTCGGGGCCCCGGACGGGCTCGGCGGAGTGGAGCACGGGGTGTCGGTGGCGACGCTCCGCGGCGCCGTGGTCTCGGCGCCGGCCGACGGCTCGGTCCTGTTCTCCGGCCCTTACAGGTCCTACGGGCAACTCTTGATCATTAACGCGGGCGGAGGATACTATATGCTTCTTGCTGGCATGGACCGCGTCAACGTCACGTCCGGCGAGTTCGTCCTTGCCGGAGAACCCGTCGGCGCCATGGGCGACGGGTCAGTGCGGATGGCGGCGGCGGCTGCGGTTGGCGCTGCGCAGCCGGTCCTTTATATCGAACTGCGGAAGGACGGAACGGCGATCGACCCGGGCCCCTGGTGGGCGAAGTCTGACATTGAAAAGGCGCGAGGATGAATCGGAAAGTAGGGTACCTGGGTCTCGGGATCGCTATGGGCGCGGCGGCGACCGCGGCTGCGCCGCAGGCGCTGATGTATGTGAGCCCGGCGGCTTACGCGGCGGCGGCCGACACTTACCGCCAGCTCAATCTGTTTGGCGACGTTTTCGATAAAATCCGCAACGACTACGTCGAGAAGCCCGATGAGGCCAAGCT
>DATJXI010000357.1:0-3028 GCA_035500275.1 Roseiarcus sp.
GCGATCGCCAGGGCGGCGCTGGTCAGGATGCGCAAATTCGAACTCGATTTGGTCTCAGGGTTTGGCATGGCGTCTCAGTTGGATGCGCGCCCCTTAAGGCCGTACCATGGCGATCTCCGGGTCAGTTTTCGGCAATGGCGCCGCTATCCTCCTGACCGATGCCGGCGGGGGAAAATCGCCTTGCGATCATGAAACGACCGACCCCCGTACGATAGGAAATTCCGATTACGCCTTCTGATTGTTTCATTTGCAGCGTAGCCTGCCCCGGCGCATCATCGGAGGATTGGAGGATCGACCCATGGCCGCACGCGCGGCTTTCGACGCAGATTTGGCGAAAAACATCATCGACCGGAAGCGGTCGCTGCCGGGCGCGGCGTTGCCGATCCTGCACGATCTCCAGCATCAATTCGGCTATATCGACGACGCCGCGATCGCGCTCGTGGCGGAGGCGCTCAACATCTCCAAAGCGGAGGCGCTCGGCGTCGTCAGCTTTTATCACGACTTCTGCCGCCAGCCCGTCGACGGGAAGCAGCTGAAACTCTGCCGCGCCGAATCCTGCCAGTCCATGGGCTGCGAGGAGCTTGTCGCCCACCTCGAGGCGCGCCACGGGATCAAGGTGGACGAAGCCCGGCCAGGCGCTGCGTTGCATGTCGAGACGGTCTATTGCCTCGGCAATTGCGCGCTGTCGCCAGCGGCTTTGTTCGACGGCGAACCGGTCGGCCGGCTCGACCGCGCCGCCGTCGACGCCATCGTCGCGCGGGCCAAGGGGCAAACCCAATGAGCGTCCGTGTTTTCATTCCCGCGGATTCGTCGGCGATTTCGGTCGGGGCGGATGCGGTCGCTCGCGCCATCGTCGCGGAAGCGCAAACGAGAGCCGCGGACGCGGCCATCGTTCGCACCGGCTCGCGCGGACTCTTCTGGCTCGAGCCGCTGGTCGAGGTCGAGATCCCGGACGGGCGCGTGGGCTATGGCCCGGTCAAGCCGCAGGACGTCCCCTCGCTGTTCGACGCGGACTTTCTCAACGGAAGGCCGCATTCGAAATCGCTCGGCAGGATCGAGGACATTCCCTACCTCGCCCGCCAGCAGCGTCTCGTGTTCGCACGCTGCGGAGTGACCGACCCTTTGTCGCTCGACGACTATCGCCGCCACGGCGGCCTCAGGGGCCTTGAGCGCGCTCTTCAAATGGATCCGAGCGCGCTCGTCGAGGAAGTCATCGCCTCGGGACTGCGCGGCCGGGGCGGGGCCGGATTCCCGACCGGGATCAAATGGCGGACGGCCGCGGGCGCCCACGCCGACCAGAAATACGTCGTCTGCAACGCGGATGAGGGCGATAGCGGCACATTCGCCGACCGCATGCTGATGGAGGGCGACCCCTTCCTTTTGATCGAGGGCATGGCCATCGCCGGCGTCGCCGTCGGCGCGACGATGGGCTATGTCTACATCCGCTCCGAATATCCGCACGCGTTCGACGTCTTCTCGCGCGCCATCGAGCGCGCGCGCGCCGCCGGACTCCTCGGGCCAAAGATTCTCGGCTCGGACCACGCCTTCGATCTCGAGGCGCGGCTTGGCGCCGGCGCCTACATCTGCGGCGAGGAGACCTCGCTCCTCGAGAGTCTCGAGGGCAAGCGCGGCCAGGTGCGCGCCAAACCGCCGCTGCCTGCCATCTCGGGGCTGTTCGGCAGGCCGACCGTCATCAACAATGTGCTCAGCCTCGCGTCCGTGCCCTGGATCTTGGAGCACGGCGCCAAGGCCTATGCAGACTACGGCATGGGCCGCTCGCGCGGCACCCAGCCTTTCCAGCTCGCTGGCAATGTGCGTTTCGGCGGGCTGATCGAGCTCGCCTTCGGGGCCACGATTCGCGACCTTGTCGAGGATTTTGGCGGCGGCACGCGCTCCGGCCGCCCCATCCGCGCCGTCCAGGTCGGCGGGCCGCTCGGCGCCTATTTCCCCGAAAGCCTGCTCGATACGCCGCTCGACTACGAGGCGATGATCGCGGCGAGGGGCATGCTGGGCCACGGCGGCGTCGTCGTCTTCGACGATGCCGTCGACATGGCGCGCCAGGCGCGCTTCGCCTTCGAGTTCTGCGCCAAGGAGAGTTGCGGCAAGTGCACCCCCTGCCGCATCGGTTCGATCCGCGGCGCGGAGATGGTCGAAAAGGTCATCGCGGGCGGCGAGCGCCAAAAGAACGTCGAACTCCTGCGCGACCTTTGCGAGGTCATGACGGACGGATCGCTCTGCGCGCTCGGCGGGCTCACGCCCCTGCCGGTCCTCAGCGCTCTCGACCATTTCGGCGAGGATTTTGCGAAGCCGCCGGCGCGCGCCGCGGCCGAGTAGGAGTTTGAAGTTATGCTCTTGCAAGAACTCGACACGGGCACGCCGATCCGCGCCGGCGCCGCGACCGTGACGCTCACGATCGACGGGCGCAAGGTCAGCGTCCCGCCGGGAACTTCGGTGATGGCCGCCGCGGCGCTCATCGACAACCCGATCCCGAAGCTCTGCGCCACCGACAGTCTCGAAGCGTTTGGCTCGTGCCGCCTCTGCCTCGTCGAAATTGAGGGCCGCAAGGGGACGCCTGCCTCGTGCACGACGCCCGCGGAAGAGGGCATGGTCGTCCGCACGCAAACACCGCGCCTCGAGAAGCTGCGGCGCGGCGTGATGGAGCTCTACGTCTCCGATCATCCGCTTGACGGCTTGGCGAGTGAGGACGAGGGCAACGAGTTCAAGGCGCAATGCGCCGCGCTCGGCGTCGCCAGCACGCCTTATGGGCGCGAAGCCGCCAATCACTCGATCGCGCCGATCGACGCGTCCAACCCCTATTTCCTCTTCGACCCGACGAAATGCATCGTATGCTCGCGCTGCGTGCGCGCCTGCGAGGAGATCCAGGGCACCTTCGCGCTGACGATCCTGGGCCGCGGCTTCGACTCGAAGGTCGCAACCAGCGGCGCCGACTTTCTGTCGTCGGAATGCGTGTCGTGCGGCGCCTGCGTACAGGCGTGCCCGACGGGATCGCTTATTGAAAAGTCGGTTG
>DATJXI010000358.1:0-2285 GCA_035500275.1 Roseiarcus sp.
ACAGTCTCCGCAACGCCGCAGCCTGGCAACTGGCTGCCTGTCGATGCGCCTGGCGGCTTCACGTTGGCTCTCCGGCTCTACGACGCGCCGCTGGGCGCGACACCGGCCGCTATGGACCCGACTTCCGCGCCCCGCGTAGACAGGATCAGTTGCCGATGAAGGCGTCGTTCGTCGGATCGCTGGCGATTCCGGTCGTCGCGACCGCGATCCTCGCCGCGCTTGTTCAACTGGTCGTGGTGATTCTCGTGCCTGTTGTGGCCGAGCGCGACGCCTTTGCCCGGTTGAAGCCTCTGGGGGAGCCCAATGTGACTGTGCTCTTGCCGCGCGCAAGCCCGACCGAACGCCTCGCTCCTTATGCGGACCCGGTGTTAGCCGTCTCGTTCTGCCGTTTCGACCTCGCGGCGGGGCCCATACGCATAACAGCGCCCGAGGGACGCGCGTTCGCCTCGCTTTCCATGCACACGCAGGCCGGTCAGCCGTTCTATGCGCTGACCGACAGAGCGGCGACGCAAGGCGTTATCGAAGCCGTGCTCGCCACTCCCGAAGACATTCGCGCCCTCGAGGCGCAAGACAATGAGGAAGACCCGTCTCACGATCTGCGTGTGACGGCGCCGGATCGCGAGGGCTTCGTCATGTTTCGGGTCTTCAGCGAAGAACCGAGCTTGTATGCGCGTGCTGAAGAACAGGCCAAGCATCTTTCGTGCAAAGCAGAGCCGATTCCGCGGTGAAGGGCGTCGGCTTCGCGCGCCCGGCGCAGTTTGCGGTTTGGGGCGCGGCTGCTGGCTGAGACATTGTATGAATGGACTTTCCGGGTCATTGGCGCGAAAGTGCGATTGGGGGCGGAAACGCGCGAAGGCATCCTGAAGAGTGACGACGCTTCTCATCAGCCATCCCGCTTGCCTGTCTCACGAGATGGGGGAAGGGCACCCGGAGCGTCCTGATCGGCTTCGGGCGGTCGAGCGGGCGCTTGAGAACGAGACGTTTCAGATGCTCGTTCGCGACAGCGCGCCTCGCGCCGAATTCGACGCTATCGCCCGCGTCCATCCCCGCGAATATATCGAGGCGTTGCGCGCCGCCACGCCGAGTCAGGGACTTGTGGCGATCGACCAAGACACCTCCATGTGCCCTTGGACGTTCGAGGCCGCGCTCCGTTCGGCCGGCGGCGCTGTCTTTGCAGTCGACGAAGTGATGTCCGGCAAAGTGCAGAGCGCCTTTGTGGCGACGCGTCCGCCCGGCCATCACGCCGAGACCGCAACCCCGATGGGTTTTTGTTTCTTCAACAATGCGGCGATCGCCGCGCGGCACGCGCAGGCGGCGCATGGCGTCGAGCGAGTCGCCATCATGGATTTCGACGTCCATCACGGCAATGGCACGCAGCACATCTTCTGGGATGACGCGACGGTCATGTACACCTCGACTCACGAAATGCCCCAATATCCCGGTACGGGCGCAATCAGCGAACGGGGAGAGCACAATCAGATCGTCAACGCGCCATTGCGGACAGGCGACGGGGGCGACACCTTTCGCGAGGCGCTCGAGACAGCGATCCTGCCTCGAATCGAGGATTTCGCGCCTGACCTCATTCTCATCTCGGCCGGATTCGACGCGCATCGTCGCGACCCACTGGGCGGCCTGAGGCTCGTCGAGGCGGACTACGCTTGGGCGACGCGCAAGCTCATGGCGATCGCGCACCGGCGCTGCGCGAGCCGCGTGGTGTCGATGCTGGAGGGCGGCTACGACCTCGACGGCTTGGCCTATTCGGCCGCCGCGCATGTCGCTGCATTGATGGAAGGGTAAGAGATCATACCAATTCCCTGTGATAACTATAGGGTGAAGCCATCAACGGACAGCGAGGCCGCGGCTGTCGCGCCCGACCGCCATGAAATGCGGCGTCACTTTTGGCGACGAACGAGGCTTTTCAAAGGGTTGAGTGTCCGATTCTGTCACTTGTCACTTTGTCACTTTCGTCATCTATTTTACCCATTTTTCCCGATATTAAGTGATCCATCGTGCTATTATATACCTTGACTCCGCCGAAACCCGAATTTGGTTGCGTCGATTTGATTTTTGGATTCGGTTTGGGGGATGATTCGTGGCGGCTTTCTTTCGCCCTGGCAGCGCTCTGAGCTGAAAGCGCTGCTTCGGGACGGCGATACGGAGCAGCGCCTGGCGCGGCGCGCCAATGCGATGCTGCTTCTCGACGACGGCTGGAGTTGCGAGCGGGTCGCCAAGGCGCTCTATCTTGATGACGATACGGTCAGGGGCTGGCGCAAGCTCTACGCCGA
>DATJXI010000359.1:0-10644 GCA_035500275.1 Roseiarcus sp.
CCAATGCGGGCTTTCGCGCGCTCGGCTGGCCTAAGTGAGAGCGACATCGACGCGGAGGGCGAGGCGATGCGGGATTGGTCCATGTCCTCGCCGTCCGGGGCCAAGCTGGATTGGGAAGCGACCTGGCGCGAATGGGTGCGCCGCAAAACGAGGGACAATCCGAGATCGGTTCATGCCGCCGCCCAGCGGCTGCAAGCCAGCGGGATCAAATTCGGGCCGGTTCCGCCCTCCGCATGGGCCGAGCACCAGCGGCTCACAGCCTGCGATGGCGATGGCGATGGCGGCTCGCCGCGGCGGCTATCGCAACGAGGCGCCGGCAGCTTTGACGATGATAGCCAGATCGCGCAGGGCGAAGATGGCGGGGGGGTTTGATTTCGCGGCCGGGCCTCGGCCCGTAACCGCTACCGAAAAAACGCGCGGAAAAACTGTTGGTATGAAAAACTCTTGATTAATCAGTCAACTACCGGGATTCTTCATTCAAAACGGCGACAGAAATCAGCCGCGCGCGAACGTCGCGGCGCGCCGGACTCGCTTCCAATCGACATTCGCTTGCGAATCTTCGACGCCGCGCTTGCGGCGGGCGATTGGGCCTTGGCGTCCGAGTTCGGAATCGCCCTGGCGGCGCTCGCCCTATGGCTTGAGGACTTCGAGCGGCTGGACGCCTGGGCTTGGCCCTCCTGGAGGCGACATTGAGCGGTCATGGCGGGAGGCGACCGGGCGCCGGGCGCCCAAAGGGGTCGAAGAACCGGGCGAAAGAGATTGCGGCGGAGATTGACGCCAGCCTTCCCACCGACCCGTTGTCCATAGCGCTGCGGGCGGCGCGCAAGCTCGAGCAGGAGGGCAAAACTGAAAAAGCCGCTGCCTTGGCCATTCGCCTGGCGCGCTACTTCAACCAGCCATTCTCGCCGTCCGACCAGGCGGCGAAGCCGCACCCCGAACAGGGGATACTCCCGCTTTGGGAATCGCAGCCGAAATCGCGCGGCACGCTCGGCAAGAAAGCTGCAGCGCAGCTCGACGCGGAGACCGCCGGCCAGGGCACGGACTGGGGCGATCTTCTGCAGCCTGACCGGCCGAACTGAGCGCGCGGCGTGAGCGACCTCTTCGGACGCCGCAATCGCCGAGGTCGAGGCCGCGAGGGAGACCCTCAAGCACGCGCTCGCCGCGCTGCAGCGTGAGCTAGCAGGGCAGGGTGGGGAAGTAGCAACGTCGGAAGGTAGCCTTTTCTAAAATCGGCTCACCCCATTGACCCAGATCAAAACGCACGCGGTCCCGTCTGCGATAGTGGCGTCGTCAGGGTGGAAACCCACCTAATAGCCTCTGCGTGAGGCGGACGCGGACCCCTCTGAAAGCTCGGGCCGAGGCCGGGAGATGCTCCGGCCCGAACTTTTTCATGAGCGCATGGTGTGCGAGAGCCAGCGATTGCTGGACGAGCTTCCTTTTCAACATATCGAGATCGATCGAGCCGCCATCGCCTCATAGGCGGCGTCGTTCGGGTGCAGGTTGTCGCCGCAGTTGTATTCGGCCTTGATGTGGCTGGGCCTCCCCGGATCGCGCGCCAGCGCGTCCGAAGTCGACGCGAATCCAGTCGTCGCGAGCTCGCGCGTGCCGCTCACGTTTTTTCCACTTGCGATCATTGTCCGGCTAGCCCGCAAGCAGGGCCTCGACATCAATCGCGCCCGGGTCCCAGTGACTCTCGCCTGGCACGTGCTGGTGTCCGCACCAGCCACTGAATACCTGCCAATCGGTAACCGACATCCGATTGCCCGGTGTTCTGGCGACCCCAGTTGCATCCAGAAATGTGCGACCCGACGTGCGGGCGATCGGGACTAGGGTCTCTATGCTGCGCATAACGTCGCGGATGAACGCAAGCTGCTCCGGCGCCCACGTTGGAGACTCCGCAGCGCGACCAACAATTTCGATTTGGATCGCATGCGCGGCGTTCTCGGCAGTCGCGTGGTCGGATAGGGCGCGGCAGCCGATGTTCAGCGGAAGATGCTGGACTACCCTCCCGGCGCGGAAATCGATGGTGAAGTGTGACCAGAAATTGGTTTGTCGGAAGCTTGCTACTGCATCCTCAACGGTGTTGCCCTCGGTGGTGTGCAGCACGCCGCGCCAGGACAGGGGCAGGAACTTGGGACCATTGGCCGTGGCTCGGATGACCTCAGCATTTGGGACCCAAATCTCTCGGCTCTCATCCAATAGGTCCAAAGCTGCGCGGGCGCCGGCCCCAAATCCAGCTTCCGCAACGCCGGGCCAATTGCCTACAATCGGAAGAGGGTACCCGTCGTCAGTCTTGTCGGCGGCTATATCGTAACGAAGGTATTGATTGCCGTGGAAAAAGAAGGCCTTTCCATTTCCCCAGTTGACCACAGCGTCCACTCCATTGCCGAACCCCGCTTCAGCCAACCCCGGCCAATTGCCCGCGATCGGCAATGGATAACCGCTGTCAACTCGGTCAGCCTTTATGTCATAGCGGAGATATTTATCGCGGCGGAAAAAGAAGGCCTTTCCAGTTCCCCAGTTGACCGCGGCGTCCACTCCATTGCCGAATCCCGCTTCAGCCAACCCAGGCCAATTGCCTGCGATCGGCAATGGATAACCGCTGTCAACCCTGTCACCTTCTATGTCGTAACGCACGTACTTGTTGCCACGAAAGAAGAAGATCTTGCCATTGTTCCAGTTTGCAGCTGCGTCGACCTGAGCAAAGCCGGCTTCCGCCAAGCCTGGCCAGTTGCCGGCAATGGTCCGTGGATAGCCATCATCGACTCGGTCGCTTCCTCTATCGTAGCGAAGATATTGATTATCCCGGAATAAGAAGGCTTTGGTCACGACTTCGCCCTTTCCACTTCGGACTGATTTTTCGCTAGCGACATTGCGAACGTAACATGCCAACCATAGCCGTGATTCTTGCAGGAGCGCTGTGAGGTAAGTCACAGCAATTGCAAATTTGGTCCACAACTGTTGTGCTGAGAGCCCGCGTCAGCGGCGCGCCCAGCTCGCGGGCTACCGCTCGATTGAGCCACACCACCCGGTATCGCCCGTTTTAAGGGCTGTTGTGTGACCCGGGCTCGCAGTGCATAATAGAGCAATGTTGGACGCTCGGGACGCGACTATCGCCGAATAAGCGCGGGTCGGTCAGACGTGCGGGACTCGCGCTTAGATGTAAGCGCAGAGGGTGATATGACTGATGGCTCAATCGCCCAATGGATGGAGCAGTCGCAGTGGGTTGTTCTCGCCACTGTCGAAGCGCCGGGCAGTAGTGCGCTTGCATCCGTTAAGGCCTCGCCCAAGACCGCCGAAATCAAGATAGACGAAGTGCTAAGAGGGCCCAAGGCGCTCGCGGACTATCGCGGCCCTGTAACCCTGTACTCCGAGAGCGGGGAGCAACTCCAGAAGGGCCAAAGGGCGATCTTCTTCACTCGAAGCTGGCTATATGGCGCAAGCATCGCGGTCGTGGAAGTTGGACGTCTGGCGGAGACAGCCGTGGCTGGTCTGCGAAATGAGATTGCTTCCAGCAATGTCGAGGATCGCGAGCTCAGCGAGCGGATCCGGAGGGCGGAGCTTGTCGTCCTCGGCACAGTCGAAAGGACCGAGCCGCTTTCAGTGGCCGGCCGGCACCGCGTGGAAACTGAGCACGACCCGGACTGGTGGACCGCATATGTCGATGTCAAGTCCACGGAGAAGGGCGAGGCGCCGAGGAGCCCCTTGTCTGTGCTGTTCGCAAACAGCCACGATGAAATGTGGATTGACGCTCCTAAGCTGGAGCCGGGTCAGACTTTGATCCTGGTCCTGCAGCGCAACCAGACCGAGAAAGGCTGGCTCGTGTTGAGGGTTCCAGGGCTCACAGCGCTCGATCCGCTGGACGTGCAGCCGGAAGAGCAGCTCGAGCGCGTTCGCCGGTTGATCCGCCGGTAAGCCTTTTCGACGACTTAGACGGCGCAATCAAAGACGGGGGAATCGCGCCATGCCGATCAAGATCGTCAATATGATCCCGAATTCTCTTAGTGGGGAAAGCGGGCGCGACAGCGAACCAAATGTCTCCGCAACGTTTCTCGATCCCTCGAGCATCGCAGCATCAGTCTTCACGCTCGACCCAGGGAATTCCGGCAACGCGCCGATCTACATTTCCAGCGACGGCGGCGACACCTGGGTGCTCAACGTGCTCCTCCCGGGCGGAAACAAGACCAATGACACGACCTTGCGTTTCGTCGGCGGCTCGAATGTCCTCTATGCCGGAATTCTGCGCACGGACAATAGTCACCTCAATATTCTGCGCACCGCCGATTTCACGGCGCCAGCGCTCATGACGGTCCTTGTCGACAAGGACAACGACGATCAGCCCTATGTCGAAGGGGGGACGGCGCTCGCCGGTTCCGGTGCCGGCTCGGACCGGGTCTATGTCGGCGAGAACGATTTCAGCGCGCTGTCGGGGCAAACCGCCACGGTCGATTTCTCACTCGTTGCGGCGACGGCGCCGCCGCCGGCGAATTTTGTCACCACCACGAGAATCGAGTCGCGCGCGACGGTCGGTCAGGACGGCCCGCCGACCCGGCCGGCCGTCCATTTGGACGGGACGATCTACGCCCTCTTCCTCGGCTGGCGCTCGGGCACGACCACGGACGTCGTCGTGGTGCGGGACGACAATTGGGCGAGCGGCGCGAGCTCCTTCCAGGCGCTCCTGGACGGAGACGGGAACGCGGGCGTGCGCGTAGTGACGGGCGCCGCGCGGGTTCCGCTCGGCACGTTGCTCGGCACGCAGCGAATTGGCGGACAATGCGCGATCGCCGTCGACCCGCGCGACAGCTCGACCGTCTACGTCGCATGGGCCGACGGAACGACCGGCGCCAATCAGACAATCCACGTGCGCCGCTCGACCCAACGCGGCGCTGCCGGGAGCTGGAGCGGCGACCTCGCGACGATCGCCGCCGCGACCAATCCGGGCTTGGCGATCAATCGCCACGGGGCGGTGGGATTCCTCTATCAGCAGCTTCACGCCGTCGCGGGGGTCAACCGTTGGCAGACCCACTTCCAGTTCACAACCGACGGATTCGCGACCCCCGCGACAGATTTCATCCTCGCGGACCTCGAGGACAACAAGGGAAACTACACGGGGCCCAATCCGATCGGCGACTATGCGGGGCTGATCGCGGTCGGCAAGAACTTCTACGGCGTATTCTGCGGCTTCAATACCCCTGACAACGCAAATTTTCCCAACAACGTCACCTACCAGCGCAACGCCAACTTCACCACGCATGTGCTGACCGACGGGCTCGGCAATCCGGTCGCCGCGTCGATCGACCCTTTCTTCTTCCGCTACGATACGGTCGCGGCCTCCGACGACTTCTACGTTCGCGACTGGACCGACAGCCCGTCGAGCGGCGACAACGGGGCCGAACCATCGACGCACGCGGTGTTCTACGCGACGAGCGACGTCTGGAACCGGCGCGGGACGCTGCCCGGATCGTTCCCGAACGACCAGCCCGACAACGAGGACGCCGGCAACGGCGTCGGCAACATCGGGGACAACTGGGCCTTCGCCCGCATCCGCCGCAACGCAGCCGCCGCCTCCGGCAGCCAGGACGTCACTGCGCATTTCCTCGTGTCGAAATTCGGCACCGGCAGCAACTACGTCGACGCGACCTCCGGCGATCCGGACGTCACGTTCATCGGCGCGGACCCGGTCGTGACGTTCGCCGCCCCCGACCTCGGGCCGTTGATCACTCCGCCGCAGCAATGGCATCTGGCGACTATCGCCTCGACGCACCTCTGCCTGGCCGTCGAGATCACCGGCCCCAACGACCCTTATGACCCGCCGAGCCTGGTCGGCAACACGCCCGGCTGGCCGACGACGGACCTGCGCATTATCAACGACAACAACAAGGCCCAGCGCAACATGGGCCTCTCGACCACGCCGGCTCGCGGGGCGGGGATGAGCGACTGCTATTATGCGATCGCGCATAACGCGGCGCCCTTCCCGCGCAATATGGAGCTCAGCTACGCGGTCGCGCCAGAGACGCTGAGGGCGCTCCATGGCGCTGAGATCGGCGTCGTCGGGGGCGAAACCGCCTCTCTCCGCGAGCAAGGCGTTCTCAGGCTCGCCGCCATGCAGCCGGGCGAAAACCGATGGATCGGCCTCCGCTTTCCGGCGTCCAAGGGCGACGAGGGACAGCTTTTGACCGTCAACATGTTCGAACTGAGCGGCGAGGTCGTCGTCAACGGCTTCGCGATGGGCGCCCGGCTCGGCGACATGAAATCCGTCATCGCCGAGAAGCTTAGACAGGCGAAGTCTGTCTTCACCCGCCTCTTCGCCTTCCTTAGCCTGGAGGCGGCCCGCGAACTTGACGATCTGACGAGCG
This sequence comes from Roseiarcus sp., assembly GCA_035500275.1. Taxonomy (GTDB): domain Bacteria; phylum Pseudomonadota; class Alphaproteobacteria; order Rhizobiales; family Beijerinckiaceae; genus Roseiarcus. Next base: position 6,357 of record DATJXI010000359.1, read on the forward strand.
GCCACATCGAGGCGGAGCGGCACGAGGAAAGGGAGTTTCTCGGATACCTGGGCAGGGTCGCCCCCGCTTTCGAGGCGATGCTGAGGCGCGCAATCTCGGCGGGCGAGAGAGGGGATCCCTTCGCGATCATCCCTGCGACGGGCAATCTTCTCGCCGCGATCGGGACGGGCGACGCCGGCGCGCTGGCCGTCGCCTTCAGTTGCCTCCTGAACCGGATCGACTCCTGGCTGACCATGCTGCGCCTACGGGAGGGCGACGTCGCCGATATCCTGCAGACCGTCCGGTGGCAGCGGGCGCTGTACATGAACGACGAACGCCTGCGCAGGCTCGCCTCGGCTCGCGAGGTCGTCGAACGGAGCGAAGCCTTCGTCCGCGGCTACGGCAGGCGGCGGGTGACCAACGCGAACTATCCAGGGCTGATCAGGGAGGTGTCAGAGGGTCTCGAGGAGACGGCGCGGGCGCTGCCGCGACTCAGTCTCGCGGAGGCGGCCGCTGCGCTTCGACAGGCTGAGCCCGATCTGCGGCGCCTCCAAAAAGGTCACGCTGAGTTCCTGGGCCTTCTGCAGCGCTCCCAGGCCTGGTAACGCCTTGGCCGGGCCGTGCTCGCGTGGTCCCGTTTGCATCCGAGGCCGGCGCAGCAGTGACCACACGCCGTATGCTCCCGCCGTCATGGCACCCCCGATTCGAACGTCGACGGTCTCAGGGTTCGATGTTTCTCGACTTCCGGCGTTGTTCTCGCCGAAAATAGATCAACGAGGCCATCGCAATCACAGCGACAACGATCATTGCCTCGGTCGCTCCAGACCCCCCGTCCGGTGAGACCCCGAAAAACCGCTCGATGAAATCCATGGTCGCTCCCTTTGTCGTCTGGCCGCCCTTTGGGTGCCGTGAAGCATGGATTGGCTGCACGGCGCAGCATCTTCTGGTCCTCGGTCACGAAGCGCAATAGCCGGTCGTTGGCTGGTGGCGCGATCAGCGTTCGTGGTTGCGGCGGTCCGCCGGCTGACTAGCACAGGTCAACCATTACAGCGAAGCCCCGAATAAATCGCCTTGCATCTATCATGGACGTTGGCCGAGCGCGCCTTCGGGCAGTCGGCGATCGTTTGCAATAGATCGGTCAGCTTCGCATCGCCGCCGTACCGCTCGATGAGCCACGCCACGCGGTAGCGCCCGTGTCGACCGCAGGGCTCGCACACAATCGACAGGAAAGGACCCGAACGTCGGCGAGGGTGGAGCGCCGTCGCGAGGCATCGGCTTAAACTTAGCACGCCCGCCCCCGGCCCTCGTGGCTGCCCGAATCGAGAGAGCGCGCCTTTGAGCTAGATCAACCCGCTCGCCGTCCAATCTGCGATGGTCGCGTCGTCAGAGCGGAAACCCACCTAGGCCCTATGTTCGCGGGCTGAAAGTGATGGCGGCTCGCCCCCCAGCATGTCCCTGATCGAGGGTTGCGCCGGGCTGGTCGGCGCCGAGCCTCAGACATGGGGGACGAGCCTGATGAACGATACCATTTTTGTTGGACTGGACGTCCACAAGGAGACGATCGCCGTAGCGGTCGCCGAAGGCCGGCGGGGCGGCGAGGTCCTGCAACTGGGCAATTTTCTCAACCGGCCGGATCACATCGAGAAGTTGGCTGCGCGGCTGGCGAAGGGCAATCGGACGCTGTCGTTCTGTTACGAAGCCGGGCCATGAGGCTATGGCCTTTTCCGCCAGCTCGTCGCCCTCGGCCACGACTGCATGGTGGCGGCGCCGTCGCTCATTCCGGTGAAGGCGGGAGACCGGGTCAAGACGGATCGTCGCGACGCCGTGATGCTGGCCAAGCTCCACCGCGCCGGCGAGTTGACGGCGGTGTGGGTTCCCGATGACGCTCATGAGGCGATGCGCGACCTGATCCGGGCGCGCGCGACTGCGGTCCGCGTGTTGAGCAAAGCGCGTCAGCATCTGCAAGGCTTTCTCCTCCGGCATGGACGCGTCTACGCCGGCAAGAAGGGGTGGACCCAGGCTTACCGCCGCTGGCTGACGACGGTGCGGTTCGACCATGTCGCCCAGCAAGTGGTACTCCAGGATTACATTCACGCCGTTACGGACGCCGAGGCGCGAGTCGAGCGTCTGTTGCGCCAGATCGAGGATCTGGCGCAGAACTGGTCGCTGGCCCCGGTCGTCGAAGCCTTGCAGGCCATGCGGGGCGTGGCGTTCATCGTCGCCGTAACGCTTGTCGCCGAAGTCGGCGACTTCTCACGGTTCGCCAGTCCTCGGCAGTTGATGGCCTATCTCGGCCTGGTTCCCTCCGAACACTCCAGCGGACGCACCGTGCATCGGGCGGGAATCACCAAGGCCGGGAATGCGCTGGCGCGGCGCGCCTTGATCGAGGGCGCCTGGACCTATCGCATGCATCCACGCGTCAGCCGCAAGCTGCATGACCGTATCGAGGCTCTGCCGCAGGTGGTCCGCGACATCGGCTGGAAGGCTCAGGTCCGGCTTTGCGCCCGCTACCGCCGACTCGCCGCGGCGGGGAAGCCCAAAGTTGTGGTCACCACCGCCATCGCCCGCGAGATGCTCGGGTTCGTCTGGGCGATCGCTCTCTCCGTCCAGATCGCTCCTCTTCGCACCATTTGACGCCTGCTCAAGCAATGCCCACGGCTGGAGGCGGGGCGCGGTTCGGGAATCCTCGCGCGCTGTTATGAGCCGGCTCTGCCGACGCTCGGCCCTAGACCGAGGCAGCCCAAGACGAAACCACGGTCATGCGGTAGCCAACCCGCGCATGAGAGCTTGCTCAACCGTCGTCTCAGGCCCCGCCTCCTGCCGTGGGCATGACAAAGATCAGCGCCTGGGCGAAGCCAGAGCGAAAAGCTGCGCGCAAGTCATTGACAGCGAACATGAGAACAGCCTCTACGTGAGGCGGACGCGGACCGCTCTGAAAGCTCGGGCCCGAGGCTGGCGTTAGGGTGCCCTGGGGCGTTGCCCCTGCTGCAACCGGTTAGAGACATCCAGGATCAGGCTAGCCGGCAGACGCGACTGATCGACGACCCCTACGACATGACCGTCCTTATCGACGACGGGAAGCCAGTCAACCTTCAGCGATTCCATCTTCGACAACAGGTCCCGTCGCGGAGGTGGTGGAAATTGGGTTGGCGTAGTCTCCGGGTTGCCCAACCCAAGTGATTCCGGCGTTGACTCGTCGGAACGGAGACCACGCCATGAGGAAGGATACCATGAAGGAGGCGGGTGTCGCCGCCGAGCCATTGCTTTTCGACGATTGGTTCGACGCGATCGAGGACGGGGTTCGCGCTCGCGTTCGGGGCTTCATCGAGATGATGCTGGAGGAGGAACTCTCCGGTGCGCGGTCGCGTCCGCGCTACGGACGAGGCAAACCCGATGCGGATGGCGAAGCGCTGGCGGTCGTCGGCGTCCGGCACGGCCATCGCAAGCGCGGTCTGACCGGGACGTTCGGAAGAACGGAGATTTCCGTGCCGCGCGCCCGATTGGTGGGCGCGGACGGCAGGACGAGCGAATGGAGGAGCGCCTCGCTTCGCGCCTACCAGCGGCGCACCAAGGCGGCCGACGCGCTGATCGCCGGGGCCTATCTTTCCGGGACCAATACCCGCCGGGTTCGGCGGGCACTGGCTGCGGTGTTCGCCGGGCCGGTGGGCAAGGACGTGGTCAGCCGCGCCTGGCGCAAGGTGAAAGGTGACTGGGACGCCTGGAATGCGCGGCCGCTCATCGAGGAGCCGATCGTGCGGCTGATCCTTGACGGTACCGTTGTCCGCGTCCGCCTCGACAAGCGCGCGACGTCGATCTCGCTCCTGGCGGCGCTCGGCGTGCGGGCCGACGGCCAGAAGGTGATGCTGGCGATCCGGAGCATGGGCGGAGAAAGCGAGGCCGCCTGGCGCGCGCTGCTCGACGATCTCAGCAAGCGGGGGTTGAGGGCGCCGGAGCTGGTCATCGCCGACGGCGCGCCGGGCCTGGAAAGGGCGCTGGCTGCGCTGTGGCCCGACGCGCCCGTCCAGCGCTGCACGGTTCACAAGCACCGCAATCTCCTCGCGCACGCGCCCCAGCGGCTGCACGAGGAAATCTCCAACGACTATCGCGACATGATCTACGCCGCGACGCGGCAGGAGGTCGAAGCGCGGCGCAAAGCCTTCATCGGCAGATGGCGCCTGAAATGCCGCGCCGTCGCCGACAGCCTGGAGGGGCCGGCGACAGGCTGTTCACCTTCACCCGCTTCCCGCCCAGCCAATGGAAGTCGATCAGGACCTCGAACGCCATCGAGCGCCTGCACGAGGAGTTCAAG
>DATJXI010000360.1:0-2699 GCA_035500275.1 Roseiarcus sp.
CGTCTGAAGGGAGGCGTTTTGCGCCTCCGGATGATTTTACCCGTCTTGCCGTTCATGGCTGCGAAGCCGGCTCCTCGATCACTCTCCACCGCTTCAGTTTCGAGATCGGCCGCGTCTCCTCGATCGACACCGTGTCGCCGACCTTCTGCGTCTTGTTATCGACATGAGCGTGGTAATTCTTGGACCGCCGCACCGTCTTTTTGAATAGGGGATGCGTAAACCGCCGCTCGACCTTCACGACCAGCGTCTTCTCCTGCTTGTCGCTGACCACGACGCCCTGCAAAATTCTCTTCGGCATGCTTTTTAGTCCTTGCCCTTGGGGGCGCGCCGCTGCGCGGCGATGGTCAAGACGCGCGCGATGTCGCGGCGCACCACGCGCACCCGCGCGGTGTCCTGCAATTGTCCGCTCGCCTTCTGGAAGCGCAAGTTGAACTGCTCCTTCTTCAGCTTGAGCGCTTCGTCGTTGAGCTGGTCCTCGGTCATCACGCGGAGATCGGACAGCCGGCCGGTCCTTTTCATCCTAACCCCCTACTCCGCGATGCGCTGGACGAAGCGCGTCTTGATCGGCAGCTTCGCCGCCGCCAGATCGAACGCCTCGCGGGCCAGGCTCTCCGGCACACCGTCGACCTCGAACATGATGCGCCCGGGCGCGACGCGCGCGATCCAGTACTCCGGCGCGCCCTTGCCCTTGCCCATGCGAACCTCGATCGGCTTCTTCGACACCGGCACGTCCGGAAAGACGCGAATCCACACGCGCCCGGCGCGTTTCATGTGACGGGTGAGCGCCCGGCGGGCGGCCTCGATCTGGCGCGCGGTCACCCGCTCGGGCTCCATCGCCTTGAGGCCGAACTGACCGAAATTGAGGTCGTAGCCGCCCTTCGCATTGCCGTGGATGCGGCCCTTGAAGGCCTTGCGAAACCGAGTTCTCTTTGGCTGCATCATGGTCGTGACCCTTCTTTGCGCTCGCCGCGGTCACGCCGTCTCGCGGGCGTGCTCGCGATCGCGGTCGCGCTCGCGGCGCTGACGGTGCGTAGACGAATGGTCGGCTTCTGCCTGGCGGCGATCCTGAGCCATCGGATCGTGCTCGAGGATTTCGCCCTTGAAGATCCAGACCTTGATGCCGCAGGTGCCATAAGCGGTGTGGGCGGTGGCGACGCCGTAGTCAACCTCAGCCCGCAACGTGTGCAAGGGAACGCGTCCCTCGCGGTACCATTCAAGGCGCGCGATTTCCGCGCCGCCTAGGCGCCCCGAGCAGTTGATGCGGATGCCCTCGGCGCCGAGCCGCATCGCCGACTGCACGGCGCGCTTCATCGCGCGGCGGAAGGCGACGCGCCGTTCGAGCTGCTGGGCGATCGATTCGGCGACGAGCCTTGCGTCGATCTCGGGTTTGCGGACCTCGACAATGTTGATCGCCACCTCCGAGTTCGTGAGCTTCGCGACCTGCTTGCGCAGCTTGTCGATATCGGCGCCCTTCTTGCCGATCACCACGCCCGGGCGCGCCGAGTGGATGTTGACGCGGCACTTCTTGTGCGGACGCTCGATGACGATCTTCGAGATCGCCGCCTGCTTCAGTCCCTTCTGGAGCACATCGCGGATCTTCATGTCCTCGTGCAGAAGCTTCCCGTACTCGTTTGCGCCCGAGAACCAGCGCGAGTCCCACGTCCGGTTGATGCCGAGGCGGAGCCCGATCGGATTGACTTTCTGACCCATCGTTTCGTCCTCAGGCGGCTTTGGCTTGGTCGGCGGCGACTTCGCGCACGATGATGGTGATGTTGGAGAACGGCTTCTCGATCCGCCCGGCGCGGCCGCGCGCCCGGGGGCTGAAGCGCTTCATCACCATGTCCTTGCCGACCCAGGCCTCGGCGACGATGAGATCGTCGACGTCGAGATCATGGTTGTTCTCGGCGTTGGCGATCGCGGACTCGAGCGCCTTCTTGACTTCGGTCGAGATTCGCTTGCGTGAAAACTCAAGATCGGCGAGCGCCGTCGCAACCTTCTTGCCGCGAATGAGCTGAGCGAGCAGGTTGAGCTTCTGCGGGCTCACCCGCAGCATGCGCGCGACCGCCTTGGCTTCGTTGTCCGCCTCGCGGCGCTCATTTGCTTGCTTGCCCATTGGCTCAGGCCCTCTTGGCCTTCTTGTCGGCCGAGTGGCCGTGGAAGGTGCGCGTCGGCGCGAACTCGCCGAACTTGTGGCCGATCATCTCCTCCGAGACGAGCACGGGGACGTGCTTGTGGCCGTTGTAGACCCCGAAGGTGAGCCCGACGAACTGCGGCAGGATGGTCGAGCGGCGGCTCCAGATCTTGATGATGTCGGAGCGGCCGGAGCCGCGCGCGGCGTCCGCCTTCTTGAGAAGATAACCGTCGATGAACGGGCCTTTCCAGATCGAGCGCGTCATGGCTTCAGCCTCTCTTCTTGCGCACATGGCGCGACGCGACGATGAACTTGTCGGTCGCCTTGTTCGAGCGGGTCTTCTTTCCCTTGGTCGGCTTGCCCCACGGGCTCACCGGATGGCGGCCGCCCGAAGTGCGTCCTTCGCCGCCGCCGAGCGGATGGTCGACGGGGTTCATGCTGACGCCACGATTGTGGGGGCGGCGGCCGAGCCATCGGTTACGGCCCGCCTTGCCGAGCGAGGCGTTCATGTGGTCCGGATTGGAGACCGCGCCGATCGATGCGAAGCACTGGCCGTGGATGAGCCGCT
>DATJXI010000361.1:0-14295 GCA_035500275.1 Roseiarcus sp.
ATCGTGGCGCCCATTTGCAGGTTCTCGAACACCGTCATGCGCGGAAAGATGCGCCGCCCCTCCGGCGACTGCGCGATCGAGAGGCGAGCGATCTGATGCGTCGGCAGAGACGTGATCTCCTTGCCGTCGAACAGGATGGCACCGCGGCGCGCGCGCGGCGCACCGAAGATCGTCATCATCGTGGTCGATTTCCCCGCGCCGTTGGCGCCGATGAGGGTGACGATCTCGCCTGCGTTGACGTCGATGTCGACGCCCCTGAGCGCCTGGATCTTTCCGTAATAGGTTTCGACGCCTCTCAGCTGCAGCAGCGGCTGCGCCCCGGCAGCGAGCGTCATTGCTCGAGCTCCCGCTCGATCGACTCGAGCTCCTCCTCGTCGGCGACGCCGAGATAGGCGGCGATGACCCTCGGATCGGCGCGCACTTCCTCCGGCGTCCCGTCGGCGATCTTCACCCCGTAGTCGAGCACGACCACGTGGTCGGAAATCTGCATGACGACCGACATGTCATGCTCGATGAGGAGCACCGAGGTGTGATGATCGGCCCGGATGGAGCGCAAGAGCGCGCTCAAATCCGCCGATTCGCGCGGGTTGAGGCCGGCCGCGGGCTCGTCGAGGCACAGCAGCACCGGATCGGTGCACATGGCGCGGGCGATCTCGAGCCGGCGCTGGGCGCCGTAGGGAAGCTCTCCGGCGGGATCGTCGGCGCGATCCATGAGCCCGATCTTGTCGAGCCAGTACTTCGCGCGTTCGACCGCCTCCTCCTCCTTGTGACGAAAGGAGGGGGCGCCCACGAGACCGAGCACCGTCATGCCGCTTGCGCGCATCAGCGGATTGTGATGCGCGACAAGCAGGTTCTCAAGCACCGTCATGCCCTGGAAGAGGCGGATGTTCTGGAACGTGCGGGCGACGCGCGCCTTGCGCGAAATCTCGTGGTCGGGCATGCGCTCGAGCAGGAAGAGCTCGCCGTTGGCGGTCGTCGCGTGGCGGCCGCTCGCGCGCGTCGCCGCTTCGACGTCCTCGCGCGTCGCCACGCCGTCGAGGGCAAGCGCGAGCCTGCCCTCGGTCGGCTTGTAGAAACCGGTGACACAGTTGAAGACCGTCGTCTTGCCAGCCCCGTTCGGGCCGATGAGCGCGGTGATGTCCCCGCGTCCTACGGTGAAGGTGAAAGCGTTGACGGCGACAAGGCCGCCGAACCGCATGGTCAGGTTCTCGACGGCGAGCAGCGGGCTCGTCACCCAGTTCATCAGCCATGCCCTTCCTTGACGAGCGCGCCCGAGACCGCCTTCCGTTCTTTCAGGAAGATCGACGGCAATCGCGTGGACACCAGGCCGCGCGGCTTCCAGATCATCATGATCACCATCGCCGCCCCGAACAGCAGCATGCGGTATTGGGTCGGGTCGAAGTCCCGGCCGAACACCGCCTTCAGCCAGTCAAGCTCGCGCATGAGCTCGGGAACGCCGATCATCACCGCCGCGGCGACCGCGACGCCGAGCTGCGAGCCCATGCCGCCGAGGACGACGATGGCGAGGATGGTCGCCGATTCGATGAAGGTGAAGCTTTCCGGGCTGACGAAACCCTGCCGGACCGAGAAGAACGAGCCCGCGACGCCGCCGAACATCGCGCCGAGCGCGAAGGCGGTGAGCTTCGTGTTGGTGGTGTTGATGCCTAGCGAGCGGCAGGCGATCTCGTCCTCGCGCAACGCCTCCCAGGCGCGCCCGATGGGCAACCGGCGCAGCCTCAGCGTGAAGAGATTGGTGAGCAGCGCCAGCGCGAGGATAACGTAGAAGAGGAAGATTGTGCGGTAAATGGGCGTGTAAGGCAGATGGAATATGGCGGCGAAGCCGTTGTCGTCGTCGGTGAAGGGAATTCCGAAGAAGGTGATCTTCGGGATTTCGCTGATGCCGGCGTAGCCGTTGGTGAGATCGACCCAGTTGACGAGTATGAGGCGGATGATCTCGCCGAAGGCGAGCGTTACTATCGCGAGGTAGTCGCCCCTGAGCCTCAGCACGGGAAAGCCGAGGATGACGCCCCACATCGACGCAAGGAGGCCCGCAAGCGGCAGGCAGATCCAGAACGAGAGGCCAAAGGTCGTCGACAGAAGCGCGTAGGAATAGGCGCCGACGGCGTAGAAGGCGACATAGCCGAGGTCGAGCAGCCCGGCGAGGCCGACAACGATGTTGAGCCCCCAGCCCAGCATCACGTAGATCATGATCTGGACGCCGTAATTGTTGATCCATTTCAACGAGCCGGCCGGCCCCAGCGTGGCGAGCACGATCAGGGGGAACATGATGAGGAAGGCAAGCGCGAAAGGTCCGAAATAACGCCCCGCGAGCACGCGGGCGCGCGAGGGCGGCGCGGTTCCTTCGCCCTCGCGAGCGGCTTGTACGAGCGCGCCGCCCATGCCCCCGACCGCCACCGCGCCGACCCGGTCGAACCAGATCCGCCAGTCTGAATTCGCCATCTGCCGGAGGAAAACGAAGGCGAACACGATCCCGGAGATGACGAACGACCACGTCCAGCGGCTGTCCAGAACGAGCTCGTTATTGATGTTGGCTTCGGCGCGGTAGCTGATGATGGGGAAACAGAGGCCGAAGGCGACGAGCGCCGAGGCGGCGGCCGTGCGCAGCGAAGGGACGAGCTGGCTCGCGGCCGCCTCCGGGGTCCGCGACAGCTGTGTGGTCCGAGGCGTCGCGCTCATGTCTTCTCAAACCTTCTCGACCTCGGGCCGGCCTAGAATGCCGGACGGCATAAAAATGAGCGTGATGGCGAGAATCATGAACGCCGCCACGTCCTTGTAGTCGGTCGTGAAGTACGACGACCAGAAGACCTCGATGAGGCCGATCAACAGGCCGCCGAGCACCGCGCCCGGCAGCGAGCCGATGCCGCCCAGCACCGCGGCGGTGAACGCCTTGACGCCGGGCACGAAGCCGTCGGAGAAAGTCACCACCCCGTAATAGATGACGAACATGACTCCGGCGACAGCCGCGAGGGCCGCGCCGATGACGAAGGTGATCGAAATCGTCGCGTCGACGTCGATTCCGAGCAGCGCCGCCATCTTTTGATCTTGTTCGCAGGCGCGCTGCGCCCGCCCCAGCGATGTGTATTTGACGAGGTACCAGAAAGCCGCAAGCAGAACGGCCGTGACGACCACGATCAGCACCTGGCGCAACGACAACGTCACGCCGAAGCGGCCTCCGGTCAAGTTGAACACTTGATTGGGCAGGTGGGGCGCGGGCTTGTTGCGCGGACCCTGCACGACCTGGACGAAATTCGAGAGGAAAATCGACATGCCGATCGCCGAGATGAGCGGCGCGAGGCGGAAGGAGCCGCGCAACGGCCGGTAGGCGAGCCTTTCGATCGCCCAGTTCCAGAGACCGGTCAGCGCCATACCGCCGATCATCACCACAATGAAGGCGAGCGGCAGCGAGCCGAGATGGAGGATCTGGGTCAGGATCATGAAGAGGATCAGCGCGACGAACGCCGACAGCATGAACAGATCGCCGTGGGCGAAATTGACCATGCCGATGATGCCGTAAACCATCGTGTAGCCGATGGCGATGAGTCCATAGATCGACCCGAGCGTCAGGCCATTGATCAGCTGCTGCAGAAAATTGTCCATGAGCGACCGTGGCCTCCGGTTTCCTCCCGATTCGCAGGAACTGTGCCATCGGTCGGCCGTCCTGTCGATTTATCGAAACGCGTCTTCGAAGCGGCTTTATCCGGTCCGGCCCCGGCATTCAAGCCAGCCCTTCTGAACTCGCACTTCACCCTACTTGCGACCAAAGTCAGCGGCAACACAACCATGCGGCGGAAATTCCGGCCTTCAGGCAAGATACGATGACAGGGAGGAGGTTGGGCTATTTCCCCGTTTAGGTCGATTTTGGGGCCCGGGTCGCGCCAATAGGGCGTTCGGACTATTGCGACGATATGGACTTTGGCCCCGCGACCAGTGTACGAAACGCTTCTGACGCCGCGCGACAGGGTCGGCTGACAGGCCCAAGCCCGGAAAGCAACGGGCGCTTTGTCCGCATCGGGAGGAAGTGTCCATGGCGATGACCATGACGGGGGAAGCGACGCTTCCGGCCGCGAGGCCGAAGGTGTGGGAGCTGCTTAACGACCCCAACGTGCTCAAGGCCTGCATCCCTGGCTGCGAATCGTTAGAGAAGACCGGCGACAATGGATTCGCCGCCGTCGCCAAGGTCAAGATCGGCCCCGTTTCCGCAACCTTCAAAGGCAAGGTCGAGCTTTCCGACATCGTGCCAGAGGTCGGCTACAAGATTTCGGGCGAGGGCGAGGGCGGCGTCGCCGGGTTCGCCAAAGGCGGCGCGAAGGTTTCGCTCGCCGACGCCGACGGCGGGGGCACCCTGCTGCGCTACGACGTCGAGGCGCATGTCGGCGGAAAGATCGCCCAACTTGGATCGCGCCTCATCGACGGGGTCGCCAAGAGCATGGCCGACAAGTTCTTCGCCAATTTCGCCGAGGCGGCCCGCGCCGGCGCGCCGGCCGAGGCGATGCTCCGGCCAAGCGCGGCGGCGCAACCTACCCCGACGAAGATGTCTTGGTTCAGGAGGATATGGGAATGGTTCAAGTCTCTATGGCGGTGAACGGCCGGCAAGTCTCGGCCGACGTGGATCCCAGGACGCTGCTTGTGCAGTTCCTGCGTGAGAATCTGCGCCTTACCGGCACGCATGTCGGCTGCGACACCTCTCAGTGCGGCGCCTGCGTCGTCCACGTCGACGGCGCGGCGATCAAGTCCTGCACCATCCTCGCGGTCAGCTGCAACGGCGCGAACGTGACGACGATCGAGGGCCTCGCGCGGGACGGCAAGCTGCACCCGATGCAGCAGGCGTTCCAGGACAATCACGGCCTGCAATGCGGCTTCTGCACGCCGGGGATGATCATGGCGGCGGTCGACCTCGCCAATCGCGAGGGCCCGAATCTCGACGAGGGGGCGATCCGGCATGGCCTCGAGGGCAACATCTGCCGCTGCACCGGCTACCACAACATCGTCAAAGCAGTCGCGCAGGGCGCGCGCGAGATGGCCGCCGCCACAGCGAAGGCCGCAGAATAGCCGCAGGTTTCAGACCGTTCCTAGGGAGAAAGACAAATGAGCGCGACAGGCATTGGCGCCTCGGTCAAACGCAAGGAAGACATCCGCTTCATCACCGGCAAGGGCCACTACGTCGACGACGTCAATCGTCCGGGCCAGGCCTGCGCCTATTTTCTGCGCTCCCCGCACGCGCATGCGACGATCGACAAGATCGACACAGCGGCGGCGCTGAAGGCGCCAGGCGTGGTGGCGGTCTTCACCGGCGACGACATCGCGGCCGACAAGGTCGGCGGTCTTCCCTGTGGCTGGATGATCCACTCGAAGGACGGCTCGCCCATGAAAGCGGGCGCACATCCGGCGCTGGCTCAGGGGAAGGTTCGCTATGTCGGCGACCATGTCGCGGTCGTCATCGCCGACACCTACGCGCAAGCGCGCGACGCCGCCGAAAAGATCGACGTGCAGTATTCCGAACTTCCCGCGGTCGTCGACCCGGGGAAAGCGGCGAGCCCCGGCCAACCCGTCCTCCACGACGTGGCCCCGAACAACGTGGTCTTCAACTGGCACGTCGGCGAAAAGACGGCGACCGATGCCGCCTTCGCCTCGGCGAAGCACGTCACCAAGCTCGATCTCGTCAACAACCGCACGATTCCCAACGCGATGGAGCCGCGCGCGGCGGTCGGCGACTACGATTCCGGAACGGACACGATCACGCTCTATACGACGAGCCAGAACCCGCATGTCGCGCGGCTCGTTCTTTCGGCGTTCATCGGGCTCGCGCCCGAGCACAAGCTGCGCGTCATCGCCCCCGACCTTGGCGGCGGCTTCGGCTCCAAGATCTTCATCTACGCGGAAGAGACGGTCTGCGCCTGGGCGGCGAAGAAGATCAACCGGCCGGTAAAGTGGACGGGGGAGCGCACGGAATCCTTCCTGTCCGACGCCCACGGCCGCGACCACGTGTCTCATGCCGAGCTCGCGCTTGACGCGAACGGCAAGATCACAGGGCTTCGCGTGCACACGATCGCCAACCTCGGCGCGTATTTGTCGACCTTCGCATCCTCGGTGCCGACCTATCTCTACGGGATCCTGTTGTCGGGCCAGTACGACATCCCCGCGATCTACTGTGAGGTCGACGCGGTCTACACCAACACTGCCCCCGTCGACGCCGTTCGCGGCGCAGGCCGCCCCGAAGCGACCTATCTCATCGAGCGCATCGTCGAGATCGCAGCCCGCGAGACAGGCAAGGACTCGGCAGAGTTCCGGCGTCAGAACTTCGTCAAGTCGTTCCCGCACCAGACGCCGGTCATCCTCGCCTACGACGTCGGCGACTATGTCCAGGCGCTCGACAAGACGCTGGCGCTCGCCGACTACAAAGGCGTCGGTGACCGGAAGGCCGCCTCGGCCGCCAAGGGCAAGCTGCGCGGCGTCGGCATATCCGCGTATATCGAGGCCTGCGGTCTGGCGCCGTCCCAGGCGGTCGGTTCGCTCGGCGCGGGCGTCGGCTTGTGGGAATCGGCGGAAGTGCGGGTCAATCCGATCGGCACGGTCGAGGTCCTCACAGGATCGCACAGCCACGGCCAGGGCCATGAGACGACCTTCGCCCAGCTCGTCTCCTCGCGTCTGGGCATACCGATCGACAGCGTCTCCATCGTTCACGGTGACACCGACAAGGTTCAGTTCGGCATGGGAACGTACGGCTCCCGTTCGGGAGCGGTCGGCATGTCGGCGATCTCCAAGGCGCTCGACAAGATCGAGGCCAAGGCGAAAAAGGTCGCCGGCTACGTGCTCGAAGCGTCCGAAGGCGACATCGAGTTCAAGGACGGCAAGTTCACGGTCAAAGGCACTGACAAGTCGATCGACTTCGGCTCCATCGCGCTGAACGCTTACACGGCGCACAAGTTCAGCGGGCAGGAGCTCGAGCCGGGCCTCAAGGAGAGCGCGTTCTGGGACCCGACCAACTTCACCTTCCCGGCCGGCGTGCACATCTGCGAACTCGAAGTCGACCCGGAGACCGGCGTGGTGACGATCGACCGCTGGACCGCGGTCGACGACTTCGGCAAGCTCATCAATCCGATGATCGTCGAGGGCCAAGTGCACGGCGGCATCGCGCACGGCGTCGGCCAGGCCCTGCTCGAAGCCGCGCGCTACAATAGCGACGGACAGCTCGTGACCGCAAGCTACATGGACTATTGCATGCCGCGCGCTGACAACGTGCCCTCGTTCCAGGTGGATACGATCGAGACGCCCTGTCCTTCGAACCCGCTGGGCATCAAGGGCTGCGGAGAGGCGGGCGCGATCGCCTCGCCCCCTGCGGTCATCAATGCCATCACCGACGCGTTGGGCCACGAGGACGTCGCCATGCCCGCAACGCCGCAGGTCGTTTGGCGCGCGGCCCAGAAATCGAAGCTCGCGCAGATGCTGGCCGCGGAATGATTTGAACTGGAGGCGGCCGCGCCGCCTCCGCCGACCCCTCGCTCGGAGATCCTCTTCATGTACGCCTTTGAATACAATCGCCCCACAACGCTCTCGGGCGCTCTCGCCGCCCTCGAGAAAGAGGACGCAAAACCCCTCGCTGGCGGAATGACGCTCCTACCGACCATGAAACAGCGCCTCGCCGCGCCTTCGGCCCTCATCGAGCTGACGTGGCTCCCTGAGCTTTCCGGAATCAACCGGGACGGCGACAATATCGCGATCGGCGCGATGACCCGGCACGCCGAGGTCGCGAGCAGTTCCGTCGTTCAGAGCGCCATCCCCGCCCTCGCCACGCTCGCCGCCGGCATCGGCGATCCGCACGTCCGCAACCGGGGCACGATCGGCGGCTCGATCGCCAACAACGACCCGGCCGCCGACTATCCCGCCGCGGCCCTCGGCCTTGGCGCGACGATCATCACCAGCAAGCGTCGCATCGCGGCCGACGACTTCTTCAAGGGCCTGTTCGAGACCGCGCTTGAGCCCGGCGAGCTCATCACCCAGGTGAGCTTCCCGATCCCCCAGAAGGCCGGCTACATGAAGTTCGCCAATCCGGCGTCGCGCTATGCGCTGGTCGGCGTGTTCGTGGCGAAAACCGCGGGCGGCGTGCGGGTCGCGGTGACGGGCGCCGGCGCAAGCGGCGTCTTCCGTCTCCCGGACTTCGAGTCGGCGCTCAACGCCAATTTCGCCCCCGGGGCGCTGGACGGCCTTTCGGTCCCGGCCGACGGACTGATCGCCGACATCCACGCCGACGCCGACTATCGCGCCCATCTCATCGGCGTGATGGCGAGGCGGGCGGTGGCGGCAGCCGGCTGAAACCGCGACTTTTGAAGCAAGCTCGGCGGCGGGCGTCCCCATCGGACGCCCGCTTGCTTTAGAGGCCCTCGCGGGCCATTTGATAGCCGTTTAGCGTTTTGGGCAGTTTCGATGCCTCTTGAACCGCCGGCTCTGCCGGATACGATCGACGACACTTTGGCGCTCTTGCAACGCGCCTCCTATGTGGGAGACCGGTCGCTTGCGACCGTCCTTTTCCTCAGCCTGCGGCTCAATCGGCCGCTCTTCCTCGAAGGCGAGGCGGGCGTCGGCAAGACGGAGATCGCCAAGGTCCTCGCCTCATCGCTCGAGCGGAAGCTGATCCGGCTCCAATGCTACGAGGGCCTCGACGTCGCGACCGCCGTCTATGAGTGGAACTATCCGGCGCAGATGATGGCGATCCGGCTATCCGAGGCGGCGGGCGAGCATGACAAGGACCGCATCGAGCACGACATCTTTTCCGAGCGCTACCTCATCAAGCGTCCGCTGCTGCAGGCGATGGAGCCGAGCGTCAACGGGCCTCCGGTGCTGCTGATTGACGAAATCGATCGCGCCGACGAAGCCTTCGAGGCCTATCTTCTTGAGATCCTGTCCGATTTTCAGGTGACGATTCCGGAGCTCGGCGTCATCAAGGCCCCGGCGCCGCCGATCGTCGTCATCACGTCGAACCGGACGCGGGAAATTCACGATGCGCTCAAGCGCCGTTGCCTCTATCACTGGGTGGGATATCCGGACACGGCGCGCGAAATGGCGATCGTTCGCGCCAAGGCGCCGCGTGCTTCCGGGCGGTTGACCCACGAGCTCGTCGCTTTCGTCCAGCGGTTGCGCAAGCAGGACCTGTTCAAGTCGCCGGGCGTCGCCGAGACGCTCGACTGGGCGGCGGCGCTCACCGAGCTCGACGCGGTCGCGCTCGACCCCGCGCAGGTCTCCGATACGCTCGGCGTACTCCTCAAGTATCAGGACGACATCGCCAAGATCGAGGGCGCCAAGGCGACCCAGCTGATCGAGGAGACGCGCGCGGAGCTGCGCGCGTCCGAGATGAGTGAATGAAGATGGCAGGAGCCATGCCTCCCCTTGCATTTTTCGTCATAGACTAATGATCGCCGCGCTGTCCGAAGACGAGGCGGCCGGAGGCGGCATGCTTGCGACGAATATCGTCCATTTCGCGCGCGCATTGCGCGAAGCTGGCGTGCCGCTCGGCCCCGGGGCCGTGCTCGACGCTCTGGCGGCGGTCGAGGCCGCCGGGATCGGCGCCCGCGAGGATTTCTACGCGACGCTGCACGCGGTCTTCGTAAAGAAGCACGAGCACAGCCTCTTGTTCGATCAGGCGTTCCAGATTTTTTGGAAGCGCAAGGGCCTCCTGGAAAAGCTGATCGCGATGCTGTCGCCACAGGCGCCGAGCGCCCGCAAGCCGCAGCGCGCGGAAGCGGGAGCGAGCCGGGTCGCCGACGCGCTGTTCAAATCGGCGGCTGAAGAGAATAAGACGGTCCCCTCGCTCGACCTCGACGCGCGCTTCACCATGTCAGACAAGGAAATCCAGCGGTCGAAGGATTTCGCCCAGATGAGTGCGGCCGAAATCGAGGAGGCCCGCAAGCTTATCAAGGCGCTCGTGATGCCCGAGGACCGGCGCCGCACCCGGCGCTACGCGCCTTCGGCGGCGCGACTTGAGCGGATCGACGCGCGCAAGAGCTTCCGCCGGTCGCTGCAGCCCGGCGGCAAGATCGATCTCGAATTCCGCGCGGCGATCGAGCGTCCGCCCCCGATCGTGGCGCTCTGCGACATTTCCGGCTCCATGAGCGAATACACCCGGCTCTTCTTGCACTTCCTGCATGCGTTGAGCGAAACGCGTCGCGTCTCCACCTTCCTTTTCGGGACGCGCCTCACCAACGTGACAAGGGCCATGGCCGCGCGCGACCCGGACGACGCGCTCGCGCGTTGCTCGACGCTCGCGGTCGACTGGTCGGGGGGCACGCGCATCGGCGAGGCGCTCGCGAAATTCAACCGCGAGTGGTCCCGGCGCGTGCTCGGCCAGGGGGCGATCATGCTCATCTTCACCGACGGGCTCGAGCGCGACAGCCTGCATCAGCTCGGCGCCGAGATGGAGCGGCTTCGCAAGTCGAGCCGCAAGGTGATCTGGGTGAATCCGCTTCTGAGATTCGATGGCTTCTCGGCCAAGGCGCAGGGAGTACGGGCGATGCTGCCGCATGTGGACGCTTTCCGGCCGATCCACAATCTCGCCAGCATGGCCGATCTCTGCAAGGCGCTCGCCCGCGGTCCCGACCAATCGCGCGACCCCAAGGCATGGCTGCGGGAGACCGCTGCCTGATCGGCCTTGCGGATCGAATTTGGCGGGGCCATTTTCGGGGCGAGCGAGGAGGGTTGCATGAGCGAAGTCGTCGAGGGAAAATCGGCCGCGATTCGCTTCGACAGCCGACTTTGCATCCACGCCCGCCGCTGCGTCCTGACCGAGCCCGCGGTCTTCAAGGCGAACGTCGAGGGTCCGTGGATCGACCCGGACGCGGCGACCGCCGACGCGCTGGTGCGGGTCGCAATCAATTGCCCGTCGGGCGCCATCCGGGTCGAGCGGCGCGACGGAGGCGAAGCGGAGGGCGCCCCTAAGGTCAATACGATCGCCCTGCGCGAGAACGGCCCGCTCGCCGTTCACGCCGAGATCGAGCTCAACGGCGAGCGGATCGGAATGCGCGCGACGCTCTGCCGCTGCGGCCAGTCCAAGAGCAAACCCTATTGCGACGGCTCACATGCAGCGGCCGGCTTTGTCGCGACCGGCGAACCGGAGACGATCCAGAGCCAGCCGCTCGCCAAGCGGGACGGCCCTCTCAGGATCCGGACCCGTCAGAACGGACCGCTGAAAGTCGTGGGCCCGGTCGAGATCATTTCGGGGACGGGGCGCACCGTCCACCGGGTCGAGGACGCGGCGCTCTGCCGCTGCGGCCAGTCCGGCCATAAGCCGTTTTGCGACGGCGCTCACGCGAGGGTCGGCTTTACTGCGCCTTGAAGCGCGAGAAAGGCGTTCGAGATGCTGACGCGAGAGGAAGACGTTTTGGACGCCGCCGAGGCCTGGCGCGATGAGGGGCGCGAGGTCGCCGTTGCGACTGTCGTCGAGACTTGGGGCTCCGCGCCGCGCCCGGTCGGGTCGCACCTCGTCGTCGACGGCGAAGGCAATTTCCTCGGCTCCGTGTCCGGCGGCTGCGTCGAAGGCGCGGTGGTCGAAGAGGCAGCCGAGGTGATCGCAAGCGGCGCGCCGCGCATGCTCGAATTTGGCGTCGCGGACGAAACGGCGTGGCGGGTCGGACTCTCCTGCGGCGGGCGCATCAAGGTCTATGTCGAGAAAGTGACCTGATGCGGCTTGAGATACTCAAGGCGATGAATGCGGCGCGGCGCGAGCGGCGCGCCGCCGTCATTGTCACACGGCTCGGCGACGGCGAGCAGCGCTTTGTCGAAGCCGATGCGGCAGGCGCCGATCCGCTCGCCGAGGCGCTCGAGTCGGCGCTGCGCTCCGGCAAGAGCGGGACCATCACGGCCAGCGGCGGGGAGTATTTCCTCACCGTCCAGACACCCTCCCCGCGCCTGGTGCTCATCGGCGCGGTGCACATTTCGCAGGCGCTGGCGCCGATGGCGCGGCTTGCCGGCCTCGACGTCACCGTCATCGACCCGCGCACCGCCTTTGCAACGCCCGAGCGGTTCCCCGAGACGCCGGTCATCGCGCAATGGCCGGACGAGGCGCTTGGCCCGGCGCCGCTTGACCGCTACACCGCGGTCTGCCTCCTGACCCACGATCCGAAAATCGACGACCCCGCGCTCATCGCCGCGCTCAATAGCGACTGCTTTTATATCGGGGCGCTCGGCTCGAAGAAGACGCACGCCAAGCGGCTCGAGCGAATGCGCGCGAAAGGGTTCGGCGAGGAGGCGCTTGCCCGCATTCATGCGCCGATCGGCCTCGACATCGGCGCCGTCAGCCCGGCCGAGATCGCCGTCTCCGTCCTCGGAGAAATCGTCGCGGCGATGCGCAAGAAACCGTTGCGCTCCGAAAGCAAGGCCGCATGAAGTTCGGGTCGGTTCCGCTTTCGGAGGCGGAAGGCGCCATCCTCGCTCACGCCGTCCGCATCGACGGCGTCGCGCTCAAGAAGGGCGACGTCGTGACGGCGGAGCGCTGCAAGGCGCTTGCCGCCGCGGGCGTTAGCGAAGTCATGGCGGCCCGCCTCGAACAGGGCGACGTCGGCGAGGACGCGGCGGCGCGGCTCCTCGCCGTCCGCATTGCCGGGACGAACGTACGCCCTGCCCCGGCTTTCACGGGCCGCGTCAATCTGTACGCGGAGAAAGCCGGGCTCGCGCTCATTGACGCCGCCGCGATCGACAGGGCCAACGCGCTTGATGAATCGATCACGGTCGCGACTTTGCCGCGCTTCCGCGTTGTGGCCGAGGGCGACATGGTCGCGACGGTCAAGATCATTCCGTTTTCGACGCGCGGCGATCTTCTTAAGGCGGCGCTCGAGGCGGCGGGGTCGGGCGCCGTCGCTGTTGCGCCCTTCCGGCCGCTGAAAATCGCGGTTGCTTCGACGCTCCTGCCCGGGCTCAAGACGAGCGTCGTCGCCAAGACCGCGCGGGCGCTCGAGGCGCGCCTCAAGCCGACGGGAGCGAGGGTCGTCGCCCACGAAACGACGCCCCATGACATTGCGCCGCTCGCTGAGGTTCTCCAGCGCCTCGCGCCGGCGGCGGACGCCGTCGTCGTTTTCGGCGCCTCGGCGATCACCGACCGGCGCGACGTCATCCCGGCGGCGATCGCGGCCATCGGCGGACGGATCGAGCGGTTCGGCATGCCTGTCGATCCCGGAAACCTGCTTTTGCTCGCATGCGCGGGCGACACGACGATCATCGGCGCTCCGGGGTGCGCCCGTTCGCCGAAGGAGAACGGCTTCGACTGGATTTTGCAGCGTGTCATCGCCGGAGTTCCGACATCCGACGCCGACATCCGCGGGATGGGCGTCGGCGGCCTTCTCATGGAGATCGCCTCGCGTCCGCAGCCGCGCGACCCGCATGAGTAACGTCGCCGCCGTTGTTCTGGCGGCAGGCCGGTCGTCGCGATTCCGCGCCGCAGGCGGCCTAGAGGAGACGAAACTCGTTGTTGAGCTTGACGGGAAGCCGATAATTCGGCGGGTCGTCGAGGCCGCGCTTGCCTCTGTGGCGCGCCCGATTGTGGTGGTGACCGGTCATGCGAGAGAGGCAGTCGAGCAGGCGCTGTCGGGCCTGCCGGTGACGATCGCGTTCAACCCAGACTACGCTCTGGGGCTTTCGACCTCTCTCCGGGCCGGCCTTGCCGCGGTCCCGCCCGAGGCGCACGGCGTGGTCGTGCTGCTCGGCGACATGCCGAAGGTGGACGTGAGGCTTATTGACGCGCTGATCTTGGCTTTCGAATCCCGTCCGCGAGCGGTTGCAGCGGCGCCTGTTTACAACCGTAAACGTGGCAACCCCGTCATTCTCGGCCGCGCCTTGTTCGCTCAAACCGTGCGACTGACAGGCGACGTGGGGGCTCGCCGGCTGCTTGCCGCCTTGAACGACGCGCAATTGGTGGAGATCGAGGCCGCCCGAAGCGACGCTGCGTTCGATGTGGATACGCCGAATGATTTGGCTTCCGCCCGGGAGCTCCTAGACCCCGGCGATTGACAAGGGCCAACTCCCCCATTTAGTGGTTCCGTTAGGGCAGTTAGAATCTTTTGCCGGGGGCTCATGGGGCGCCGCCACCCGTTGGTTGTGTTGGGTTGCCTCGTGGGGATGCTCGCGATCGGTGCGAGCGGTGCCGCGCGCGCCGTGGAGCCAATCGGCTCGACGACCGTCGCCCAGAACCAGGTCATCCGCGAGCTGGCCGGAGCATCAGGGTCGCTCGCGACCGGCGACTCCGTCTATCTGAACGAAATCGTGAAGACCGGCGCCGATTCGCTGGCCAAATTC
>DATJXI010000362.1:0-4014 GCA_035500275.1 Roseiarcus sp.
CCCGCCGCGAATGCTGCGGGAGCGGCGAGCGCCAAGCCAAGGACGAAAACGCCGCAGGTAAGCGCCGCAAAAAGCCGCTGGGCGGGCGCAGCCGATGATCTTATGGAAGCTCGCATCGTGGGACCCTTTCCGTCGGTATCCGGAGCCGAGGAAACACGACGGCGAGCAAATTATTCGGGCCGCGCCGTAACGGGGCTCTCCCCTTCGGGCAATAAGATTCGAGCCCGGTCCGCGATTGTGTGGGTTGATGACGGTGTCGCTATAGGCTCACCGATGCGCCCGCCGCGCCGCGAGCACGCCGTCAATCTTCTGCGTGAGCCGTTCGAAGTCGATCGGCTTGGTGTCGAACTCGTCGCACCCCGCCGCCAGCGCCTGCTCGCGCGAGCCCGCCATGGCGTGCGCGGTGAGCGCGATGATCGGAATGTTCTGCGTCGCCGGGTCGCGTTTCAGCCTGCGCGTCGCCTCCCACCCATCCACGATCGGCAGTTCAAGATCCATGAGGATGACGTCGGGAGATTCCGCCGCCGCTTTTGCGTATCCCTCCTCGCCGTCCGAAGCCGTCAGCACTTCGAATCCGTCGACTAACTCGAAGCGCATCTTGAGCATGAACACATTGTCGTCGTTGTCCTCAACGTAGAGAATCCTCGTCACGAGGCCGCCTCGGGCGTCCTTTGCTTGCGCCTCGCGTTGTCAATCGCCATGCGCACCGCAAGCACCAGCTCCTCGGGTTCGAACGCGCCTTTCGACAGGATCGCCTCCACGCCGCTGTTGAGCCGCTTGCGGTCGGCAGCCGTCAGTTCGAGGGCGGTGATCACGACCACCGGAATGTGACGCCATTGCGGGCGCTCGCGCAGCGCGCTCAACAGCTGAAAACCGTCCATCTCCGGCATCATGATGTCGAGCAGAATCACGTCCGGCGATTGCGCGGCCAGGCGGTCCAGCGCGACCCGGCCATTGTCCGCCTCGGTCACACGCCACTGAAGCTGCTCGAGAGCCGACCGGATCGACATGCGTTGCGCCGAGTCATCCTCGACCACGAGCGCATGAGTCGGTCGAACCGAGGTCTGGAAACGGCGCAAGAGCGCGACGAGGCGCTCCCGATCGATCGGCTTCGTAAGGTAGCCGGCCGCGCCAAGCGTCAGTCCCTTGCGCTGCTGGTCGGCGATCGTCGCCATGACCACCGGGATGTCGGAGAGCGCGGGATTCCCGCGCAGAGCCGAAAGCACGGTCCAGCCGTCGAGGTCGGGCATGTAGACGTCGAGCGTAATTGCGACGGGCCGCAGCCGCTCCGCGAGTTTCAGTCCTTCGCGGCCACTGTCGGCGGCGACGACAAAAAAGCCCGCGCCCCGCAAATGGTTGGCGATGATTTCCCGCGCCGTCGCGTCGTCGTCGATGATGAGCACGCAATCGCCCCTGGTCTGAAACGGTTCCTCCGGCGTCGGCGGCGGCCTCACCTGGCGCGAGGCGACCGGCAACCTTGCCGTGAAAGTCGAGCCTTGGTCGGGCTCGCTCGCCACCGTCACGTCGCCGCCCATCATGCGTGCGAGACGACGCGTGATGGCGAGGCCAAGGCCAGTGCCGCCGTAGCGGCGCGCAGTCGACTGGTCGGCCTGGGTGAAATCCTGAAACAGCCTGCCCAGCTGCTCGGCGTTCATTCCGATCCCGCTGTCGGCGACGGTGAACTCCAGCCAGTCGCGACCGTCATCGGTCAGCGGCGCAACGCGCAGCGAAACTTCACCGTTCTTGGTGAATTTGCAGGCGTTGCTGAGCAAATTGAGCAGGATCTGCCGCAGCCGCAAGGCGTCGACGTAGAGCTTTGGAAGTTCGGCGGGGCAGTCGACGACGAGCCGGTTCCCGTTCTGCTCCGCAAGCGGACGGGCGGTCCCCGCAACTTCTTCGACCAGGGGCGGCACGCTCGTCGATTCCGGATTGAAGTCCAGCTTGCCGGCCTCGATCTTCGACAGATCGAGGACCTGATTGATAAGTTCGAGCAGATGCTTGCCGGCCCGGTGCACACGCCGCAGCGGCTCCAACGCCTTCTCCGTGCCGAAGCGCTCCGAGTGGGCCACCAGCATCTCGGTCAAACCGATGACGGCGTTGAGCGGGGTTCTGAGCTCGTGGCTCATGTTGGCGAGGAACGTCGATTTGGCGCGGTTGGCCGCCTCCGCCTGCCGCATCGCCTCTTCAAGCTCCTCCTGGCGGCGCTTGAGTTCGGTGATGTCGGTGTAGACGACGACGGTGCTGCCGTCGGGAGTGCGCCGCTCCGTAATGCGCACCCAAGTGTCGCGGTACCGATATTCGGCCGCGCCTTCCGCGAGGGCGTGCCGCCTCAAACGTTCGTTAACCCAGGCTTCCGGCGATTGATCGCCGATGTCGATGTCGCCGCGCGCGGCCACGGCTTCAACCAACTTCGAGAACGGCGTTCCAGGCGCCGCGACGTCGTCGAGCGACGGATAGAGCTGGTGGAAGCGGCGGTTGGCGATGACGAGACGGTCCTCGGGATCAAACAGCGCGAATCCGTCGCTGATCGTCTCGATGGCCGTTTCAATGGTGTGGCGCTGGGCTTCGCTCGCGGCGGAAAGAGCGGCGCGTTCGACAATGCTCTCTCGAAAGAGCCTCAAAGTGCGCGCCATCGCGCCGATCTCGTCGGGCGCGGGGGCCGGAATCGAAGCGTCGAGATTTCCCGCCGTGATCTGCGACATGGCGGCCACGACCTCGTCGAGCGGCCTCGAGATGGACCTGAGCACGATCATAGTCGCCCCGAGCGCGAGCAGAATCGCGAGCGCGACGCCGGTGGCGGCGACGAGCGTTGTCTGCGCAACCTCCGCCTGGACCTGCGCGCGCGCCTCCGCCGCCTCCCGGCTCAATCCGTTGACGAAGTCCGTGATCTTCGCGTCGATCGCGATGCTGTGCCGGCGCGCCGACGCCATGAAAGTGTTGCCGATCACCCTCCTGTCGTTCGTGTACTCCTCGACCGCGCGGTTGGCGTCGGCTTCGAATTGCGCAAGCTCTTCCCGGATCGAAGCGGCGAGTTCCGGCCGGGTCTTGGCCAGTTCGTCCAGCCGCCGCATGAGCCTCTCCTTGGCCGCGTCGGCGTTCAATTCCGAGAGGCGAAGGAAGCTGACCGCGAGATCCGTCAGCCAGTACCGGTATTCGCCGAAGGCGAAGCGGGTCTGCCCGGCAAGGTCGCTCAGCTCCGCAAGTCGAGCCGTCCTGACGACGGCGCCGGAATTGTCGGCGAGCCGTGCGATCATGAACGCTGTCCCGCCGGCCAGGACCACGGTCAGGATCGCCGTGATGAGCAGGACCCGCGCCTTGATGCTCAGCCGTCTCAGCATGGTTGGCGGCTGATCACCTGAATAAGCTGATGCTGATGACACCGCCCAGATCGCCGACGGCTCCGCCCTCCTTCGGATAGCCCGTCACGTCGATATCACCCTTCGGACCGCCATGGCACGCAAGGCACGAGGCGACGTAGTATTCGGGCACGGCGACGCGGAACGCCTTGCGGCCGTTTTCGTCCACAATCTCGGAGTACGCTTTCCCCTTCGGCCATTTGGGCGAAAGAAAATCGTTCTTGATCACCTTCAATTCCCACCCGTCGGGCTCGGCCTTAAGATTGCGGATGAAGTCGGGCGGCGCGGTGACCTTCATCCGAGCTTCACCTCCGGCGCGGCGATTGAACGTCTCGTCGGTAAGCCGGCCGAAAGTAGCCGGAATAAAGCCCTTGAACGCGAGGCCCTTCTCGTTGATCGTCGCCTGGTTCGCGTCGACCACTCCGCTCATGGCCTCCATCTGCAACCGCAGCAGCTTTCCGCGCCTGCTCGAAGCATCGACCGAGTCAGGATCCTCGCCGGTCGTCTGTTTGTAGATCGCCTTGGCTTCGGCCAGGAGCTTCGCCCCGGTGAATCCCTTGTCCCCCTTGTTGGGATCGTTGATCTCGGCCTGGTGGCGAGAGACGACGGTGCGGCCCGCGCGCAGCATCGCGGCGAGACTATTGGCGATCGCCGCATC
>DATJXI010000363.1:0-4000 GCA_035500275.1 Roseiarcus sp.
CGCTTCATCCAGCAGGCGGTCTTGCAGGTGCTGCAAGCGCATTGGGACGGAACGTTCAGCGCGTCGAGTTACGGGTTCCGGCCCGGGCGCTCGGCGCATCAGGCGGTGAGCGCGGCGCAGGGGTTCATTGCGTCGGGACGCTGCGTCGTGGTGGATCTCGACATCGAAAAGTTCTTGGAGTCTGCTTCATACTGCACCCAGGTTTATTAGATACGGTTGAAAAGGGTGGGTTGGCTCTCTATCACTTTGATCCGTAATCCTCTTTTGCCGCCTTTGGTGACATGAGCGGCTTCGATCTCGCCGCGCTTTACACGCTGCAACACGGTCTGGCGGGTCACGCCGAGCGCGCGGGTGGCCTCCTGCATAGTGATGAAGCCATCGCCGGCCGCTTCGGTGAACTTCGCCTTGAGCTCGTCGGTCATGCGGATGCGCCACGGCGCTCCCGGCGTCGCCTGCTCACCGGGTATAAGGCCGTCATTGAGCCAGCGATGCAGGGTCGATGGCGCGACGTTCAGCGTGGCCGCCGCCGCCGCGACCGTCATGATCTCACCTGCGGCGACCTCCGGCTTGGGTTGGAAGCACGGGATGCGCCAATGGGTGCGCAAACTGGCGACCCGATTGGCCTCGAAGCGATGCCCGCGGGCGGTCGTCCGCCCCTGGCGATTGAGAATGCCGGCGATCACCGTGTCCGGATAGAGGGCCGCCAGTCGGCGCACGAGGTCCAGGGTCTCTTCATCGGTTCGAACTGTTGCGGGTCTCGAGCGAGGCAGCGGCACGTCGAGATCGGTCAACGCGCCACCCTTCCAGCGCAGTGTGAGGTGGGCCGTCGACTTGTCACGGTCAACCGAGAGGATCACCTCCTCGATGAGGGCTCGCAAAAGCTCCTTGCGGTCGCGCGGTGTGGTCGTCGGCGCGTCCCACACCGTGGCGAGGTCGGCCCCCAGGGCGAGCAGGCGCTCGCGCTCCTCCTGGCCGAGGACGCGGGGGCGCTGATCCAGGCGTCGGGCGAGTTCATCTTTCGCATCCTCGAGGTCCGTCAGGCGCTGCTCCAACTCACGCTCGAGCCCACGGGCGACCAGCCGATTGTCCGGGTCGACCGCCATGTAACGACGCTCGGCGCGGCTGGCTTCATACCTCGCGCGTTCGACGCCCAGCCGCCATTGCTTCAGCGCCGCTTCGCTGTCGGCCTCGAGGCGCTCCGCGGCGGCGATGGTGGCGGCGAGCTTCGCCGGTTCCAGCGCGGCGAGGAAAGTCTTTGCCATCGCCTCGTCGATCTGCACGCCCCCCACGCTGAGACAATAGCAGCCGCGGCCCTCGACAATGGTCTTGCCTGGGCAATGGTATCCAGGGGCGGCGTTGCGCCCGCTGTAGTGCGTCTTCAAACGCCGGCCGCAGTGGCCGCAGCTGGCCAGCCCCTGCAGGAGCGCCGAGCCCTCTCTCACGGCGCCGCCCGCCTTGTGCGGTCCAGGGCGGGTGTTGGCGGCGAGCCGGGCTTGGTTGGCCTCGTAGGTTGGCCAATCGATGAAGCCTTCATGGTGCTCCTTGATCAGCACTTGCCACTCGGACTGGGGCAAGTGTCGCATACGCTTCTTGCGCAGGCCAGAGGCGTCGAGCGTGACCTCCCGGCGCGTCTTGCCGTAGGCGTACGCGCCCGCATAGACCGGATTGCTCAATATATGGTGGATGGCGGTGTAGCTGGCCTCCACCCAGCGGATCTCGCAGCGCTGATACATCTGGAGCGGCAGGCGAAGGCCTTCCGATCGGAACCACAGCCACACCCGACGCGCCGAACCGGTCTCGGCGAATCGCGTGAAGACGGAGGCGATCGTCGAGCGCACGGCTTCATCGGGATGGAAGCGGACTTCGCCGTCGGCTTCGCCCCAGACAAAGCCGACCGGCAGACCGCGCCGAAGCTCGCCACGCGCCGCCTTGTTGCGGATGCCGCCGTTGAGCCGGGCGCGCAGGACGTAGAGCTCCGCCTCGCTCATTGTGCCTTTCAACCCGAGCAGGAGCCGGTCGTTGAACAGCGCCGGGTGATAGACCCCGTCCGCGTCGCCGATCAATGTGTCGGTGAGGCCGCACAGGTCGATGAGCCGATACCAGTCGGCATTGTTGCGGGCCAATCTGGACGCCTCCAGGCCCAACACCAGACCGACGTGCCCAAGGGCGACCTCAGCGGTCAGCCGCGCGAAGCCCGATCGCGCGACGGCGCCGGAGCCGGTCAGACTGAGGTCCTCGTCGATGACGACAACCCGATCGGTCGGCCAGCCGAGCCCACTGGCCTTATGCGCCAGGGCGTACTGTCGCTCAGTCGACTCGCGGTTGTGCTCAACCTGGGCGGAGCTGGACTGGCGCAGATAGACGATGGCCACGCGAGCAAGGTGACCGGAGGTGATCTTCTGGATGTCACTCATTGCTTGTCTCCAGCACCGAGCCGGCCGCGAGCATCTGCGCGATGAGACGCGAGAGGATGTCCAACGCTGCGATCTGGGCCTGCGGATCGATCTGATCCCAGGGCTCTTCCATCCGGGCCACCGGCGCCGTGGGCCGTTCGAGAAACGCTAACTCCAACTGCATGGTTGCCCTCCTCTCCAGGGGCCGACTCGGCGAGTCGGCTGAGAAGAGCGTCGATGACGGCGCGCGCCTTGATCAAATCACCTACTGTGCAAAGATCTTCGCCGTCCTTAGCCTCCGCCGGCGCGTCGATGCCGCAGCTCCCAAACCAATCCGTCCAGGCTGACGGGATGAGGGATCGGCTGCCGTCGGGCAGCACCACCAACAACAACGGCACGCCGCGCCGAGTCAGCCCTTTGATCACGGCCAAGCGGCATCCTTGGAAGGGATGGCGCCTGCGGGCGATCACCACTGAAGTTGGAACGTCTTGGGAATGGGTAGTCTGTGGTGTCTTCGTTCGACCGAGTCAACCACGACATCCTGATGGGGCTTGTGGCCAAACGGGTCGCCGACACGCGCATCCTGAAGCTCATCCGTGGGTTCCTGACCTGCGGCGTGCTCGTGGATGGGCTCGTCGGGCCGACCGACGAAGGAACCCCGCAAGGCGGCCCGCTCTCGCCGCTTTTGTCGAACCTGATGCTCGACGTCCTCGACAAGGAACTGGAGCGCCGTGGCCACTGCTTCGCGCGTTACGCCGACGACTGCAACATCTACGTTGGCAGCCTGCGTGCGGGCGAGCGGGTGATGGCGAGCGTCGAACGTTTCCTTGAACGGCGGCTGAAGCTCAGGATCAACAGAGCCAAGAGCGCGGTCGCGCCGCCGTCGCAACGCAAGTTCCTCGGGTTCAGCTTCACACGGGGCGCGACGCCGAAGCGGCGCATCGCTCCGCAAGCCATAGCCCGGTTCAAGGAACGTGTGCGCGAGGCGACGAGGCGGACGCGGGGCGCGAGTCTTGCAAAGATCGTCGAGGATCTGTCGCGCTACCTCATCGGCTGGCGCGGCTACTTCGGCTTCTGCGAGACGCCTTCGGTGTTGCGCGCGCTCGACCAGTGGATCAGGCGCAGGCTTCGATCCATCGCGTGGAAGCAATGGAAACGCGGGCGCACCCGCTTTGCGGAGTTGCGTCGCAGAGGCGTGGGCGTTGAATTGGCGGCGCAAACCGCCGGCAGCGCTCACGGCCCCTGGCGGATCAGCAACAGCCCCGCGCTCGCCATCGCGCTGCCAAATGACCACTTCCGCAAGACCCTCGGCCTCGCTTCCCTCGCGACCGCCAAGACCGCATAATCAGCCGAACCGCCGTGTACGGACCCGTACGCACGGTGGTGTGGGAGGGGAGGGGCCGCGAGGTTCCCCCCTATCCCGATCCACATGAGGTGGAGAGGGCCCAGCATTTCCTCGCTGACGAACGCTGATGACGATTAACACCGCCGCCTGAGAAAATGGATTTTCAGACTCCGCTGGCATACGAAGTTCGGTAAATAGAGGTCGGGAGCCGCAATATCGGGTCGGGACGCAGCGGGTGCGTCCATTCGTGCTCGGGGCGCAG
>DATJXI010000364.1:0-2146 GCA_035500275.1 Roseiarcus sp.
CGCCGAGGACTTGGCGCGCTTCGACCGCAAGCGCAAGGGCAAGACGCTATCGAACGCCGACTGGGAAAGCCCGACCGACCCTGACGCCAGGATCGCCAAGATGAAGGACGGAACGACGCACTTGGCGTACAAGCCGGAGCATGCGGTCGATCTCGACACGGGCGTGGTCGTGGCCGCGCCGATCCATCCGGCCGACGAAGGCGACACGACGACGCTCTCGCCGACCCTCGATGTCGCCGAGCGCAATCTCGGGGAAGTCGGGTTGGCGCCGACCACCGACGAGCCCTGCGACTTGGCCGCCGACAAGGGGTATCACGCGCGCGACCGACTCAAGGCGCTCGAAGGCGGCGTGTGGAAGACCCGCATCGCCGAACCCAAGCCGGCCAACGGGTATCATCGCTGGCGCGGCGACGAGGCGGCGCGCAAGGCGGTTTACGCCAACCGGGCGCGGTTGAAATCCGGGATCGGGCGGGAGACGATGCGCCGGCGCGGCGAATTGGTCGAGCGCAGCTTCGCCCATATCCTCGATCGCGGCGGCATGAGGCGGGCCTGGCTGCGCGGCCGGGAGAATATCCACAAGCGCTACCTGATCCATGTCGCAGGCTTCAATCTCGGCGTGCTGATGCGTGCGCTTTACGGCCAGGGGACCCCGAGGGAGGCCGCAGACGGTCGCGCCGCCTTCATTTTCGTCTTGCAAACCGACTCGCTAATGGTCTTCGGCCTGATCGCGCTCATCGACGCCGAACCCGCCCCGCTCGGTGTCGCCATCGGCCTCGCGCCAACCGACACCTGAAAACGGCACTTCCTCAACGGGCTGCTAGAGCGGGCTGCTGTCATTCTGAATCGAGGGGGATTCACGAATCAGCGGCGTTCTGATTCAACCTGTTGGCTGGGCGGAGGCCAGCAGGAATGGCGAAGCCTTATTCTCAGGATTTGCGTGACCGGGTGCTCGACGCGGTCGACAGGGACGGGATGAGCCGTCGAGCAGCGGCGGAGCGGTTTGGGGTCAGCGACTCGTCGGCGATCAAATGGG
The DNA here is from genome assembly GCA_035500275.1 of Roseiarcus sp. Lineage (GTDB taxonomy): Bacteria > Pseudomonadota > Alphaproteobacteria > Rhizobiales > Beijerinckiaceae > Roseiarcus. The sequence continues at coordinate 1,034 of DATJXI010000364.1, forward strand.
TTGAGCGGCTGGAGCGCACCGGCTCGCGGACCGCGGCGCGGATGGGCGGCTACAAGCCGGGGAAACTGGACCCTCACCGTGATCTTCTGGAGGCGGCGCGGGCGGAGAAGCCGGACGTCACGTTGCAGGCTCTGTGCGACCGTCTTTTGGCGGAGCGCGGCGTCACGTCGGACACCTCGATGATGAGCCGTTTCTTTCGCCGCATCGGCGTCACGTTCAAAAAAAGACCCTCGTCGCGCGCGAGCAGGACCGGCCGGACATCCGACGCCACCGCGAGCGCTGGCGGCTCTATCAGGGCCTGATCGATCCTTCTCGCCTCGTCTTCATCGACGAGACCTGGACCAAGACCAACATGACCCGCCTTGGCGGTTGGGCGCCGAAAGGAAAGCGGCTCGTCGACAAGGTTCCCCACGGCCACTGGACAACCGCGACCTTCCTCGCCGCCCTGCGCAACGACCGGATCGAAGCGCCCTGCCTGTTCGACGGGCCGATCAACGGCGAGCGCTTCCGGGCTTACGTCGAGCAGTTCCTGATTCCGACCCTCAAGCCGGGCGACGTCGTTATCCTCGACAACCTCGGCTCTCACAAAGGAAAGGCGGTGCGAACCGCCATCCGCCGCATCGGCGCCAGGCTCGTGTTCCTGCCCAAATACTCCCCCGACCTCAATCCGATCGAGCAGGTCTTCGCCAAGCTCAAGAGTTTCGTTCGCAAGCAGGCGCCAAGGACATTCGACGCCGTCTCCACCGCCATCGCCGACGGTCTGCAAACCGTCACAACCCGCGAATGCGCGAACTATCTCGCCCATGCAGGATATGCGTCCGACTAAAAGCAGAACGCTCTAGGCATTACAGTAACCATGGGTATAACAGTCACCAATTTCCTTGAATCTAATTTTGCACCGGAAGACCACACTGCATGGTGCTATCAGGAGCATCAAAAGACCGGACTCTATTTTGTCGCCTGCCACAAACTACAAACCAATTGCGCAAAGGCTAGAGGGTTCATTCTCTTTTAAGGCCGCCCTCTCCGTCATGGCCGGGCTTGTCCCGGCCATCCACGGACCGCCGCCGGCATTCTGCTTGGCGCGCCCAAATATATCTCGTTATTTCAGCA
>DATJXI010000365.1:0-2402 GCA_035500275.1 Roseiarcus sp.
ATCATGGTTCCGTCGTCGCAAGCCGAGGCGGAACAGGTCGCGCGTCTCAAGGCGTGGCGCGCCGCGCGCGACGAAGCGCGCGTGCGGTCGGCGCTGAAGGCGCTGCGCGCCGCCGCGGCGAGCGGGGCGAACGTCATGCCCGCGTCCATCGAAGCGGCCAAGGCCGGCGTCACGACCGGCGAATGGGGCGACGCCTTGCGCACTGAGTTCGGCGAGTTCCGCGCGCCAACCGGCGTCTCGCCGCGCGCCCGGCAGGAGGCGGCCGGGCTCGACGCGCTTCGGGCTGAGGTCGAGCGCGTCTCGATGAAGCTCGGCCGGCGCATCAAGTTCGTCATCGGCAAGCCCGGCCTCGACGGCCACTCGAACGGCGCCGAGCAGATCGCCGGGCGCGCCACTGACGCCGGCATGGACGTCGTCTACGACGGCATCCGCTTCACCCCGGCCGAGATCGTCGAACGTGCCAGAGAGGGCGCGCATTGCATCGGCCTCTCGATATTGTCCGGCTCGCATGTGGCGCTGACCGAAGAGGTCCTGGCCAAGATGCGGGCGGCGGGGCTCGAGCGCGTGCCCCTTTTCGTCGGCGGCATCATCCCGCCGGCCGACGCAGAGGGGCTCAGGGCCGCGGGGGCCGCGGGCGTCTACACGCCGAAGGACTTCGAGATCAACGCGATGCTAGGGGCGATCGTCGCCGAGGTCGAAGCGCGGTTCGACAAGGACAAGCGTTTGGCGTGAGTCTGACCGGAGGAGCCCGGAGACGACGGGTTCAGCCATGTCACGAACACGAGAATAGCCGCCACCACGAGCGTGGTCATCGACATCACATAGGCCGCCTGCAACGTGATGTTCTTCCACCAAAGAATGCGCGACAGGAGCGCGCAGCGCTCCGCCAGCTCGTCGCGATTGGTCGGCGCGGCGAGAAAGTCAAAGTCCCCCGGCTCAATTCTTCGCCTGAGCGGAAAGCGGTCTTGTCCATCGCGAGGATATCGAGGATAGACCGAGATCAGCAGGCTCATGAAAATGAACAGGAACGGCGCCAGCACCACCGGCAGACTCAAGTACCAGGGGTAGAGGTCGTGGTATTGCACGACCGTGCCCATCATGATGGCGACAAACAGGACCGCGATGTTGGCCTTGATGTCGCTCAAGCGAATCGAATCGCCGTACCCGGCGATGATGTTTCGGAGCTGAGCGTCCCGGTCTCTAGCCATGGTTTGTCGAAGGGCCGCCCTCACCAGTACCAAACATATAGCAACAGAAAAATAGTCGCCACGATGCAGATCATCGATAGGATAAAGCTGATCCGGATGTAGAGGGTTTTCCACCAGAGAAGTTCTGACAGAACCGCGCAGCGCAGCTTCAACTGCTCGAGCTCATCCTCAGTTTCGGAGACATTCTCGAAGTCCGCGACGGTCGCGGTGCGCGAGACAAGGAAATTCTTGGCGCCGCGTTTCGGGTAACGCGGAATGAGGACCAGGAACAGACACAAGTAGGCGATCAGGAACGGCAGCAAGATGAAGGGAATGGGCAGGTAGGTGGGGAATCTTTGGTAGTTATAGAGGATCGGGCCCATCATGAAGGCGACGAACAGAATCGCGATGTTCGCCTTGAAATCGCACTGCCGGATCGTGTCCGTATATCCGGCGATCAGGCTGCGATAGGGCTGGGTTGGGTCGGCCGGCTTGTTCATTCGGCTTTCTAGACGCGCCTCCAAGAGTCCCCGCGAGGCCTCGCCGGCCGAAGGGCGAACCCCCCTGCGTTTCTATCGGACTTCGCGTGAAGACCGGCGTCTGTCAAGTCGCGAAAACAGTGCTTAGCGCCGATGGCGTTGCGGAAACGAAGCCCCCTTCGGGGATCAGGCAAAGCGAGAGCGCGGCCGGATCAGAAGCCGTAAATCTCGCTGCGCAACGCGTCCTCATACGCGCGCTTCGCCGCGAGGACATTCTTGCGCATGTCGTCCTCGCGAAAGTGCGCCTGCTCCCACTCGTCGAGCTTGGCGACCGAATGGTCCACCGATGCGAGCGCCGCCTCCGCGCGGATGGCTTTGACCCATTCGTCCACCGCCGTCCGGTAAGCGGCCTGGAGTTCGTCGAGTTTCGATTTCGTCGCGCCGTCCATGGGCGTTTTTCATTGCGTGAGCATGTGACACGAATATGAAGTCCGCGGGCTCACTCCTCGAACCGCTCGCTTGTCCCCGCCTGTTTCTTCGGCGCGATCGAAAAATCCGGCGCCTGCTTCTCCAGGCCCGGATCGCGGAAGCGGTCGACGATCGGATAGCGCCGGTCGCGCCCGAAATTCTTCGGCCCCACCTTCACCCCCGGCGCCGACTGGCGGCGCTTGTATTCGGCGAGATAGAGGAGCCGCTCCACCTTGCGCACCGTCTCGGGGTCGAAACCTTGAGCGAT
>DATJXI010000366.1:0-9614 GCA_035500275.1 Roseiarcus sp.
GCGCAGGTCCCTCTCGTGCGCCCGTCATCGCCGCCTCGCCGCCACGGGTAGGAAGCTCCCGATCGTCGTGGCGGCGATCGCTCGCGAGACGGCCGCTTTCCTGTGGGCCATCGGACGCGAGGTCGCGCCAGCGTAAGGCACGACGCTCTCTTCTTTCTGCTGCCCAGAGCCGGGGGTGGAGCACGAAAGGTGGGGAACGTCCGTCGCTCGTTATGTGGCCGGGCTCGCGCCCGATGCCCGTCCTCTAGACCGAGGAAAGCCCCGAGACCAAGGCACGGAAGGCGGCAGTGACAAGCCAGTAGGCGCGCGAGGCCGCCGGCTCGGGCAGAACCCGGACCAGATCCTTGAACCGCCTCGCGATGAACCGGCGACGCCGAGCCCCACGCCCGCGCGCACCGCCTCGACCTGAGTGGTCGCGCTCGCGCATTCGAATAGGGTCGGCGCGCCGCCGAAGAGCTCGCGGACGTAGTCGAGCGGGGTCGAGAACGCATGCTCCTCGACATAACCGATGAGCCGGCGCCGCTTGAGGTCTTCGACCGTTCTGGGCTCGCCCATCGCCCCGAGATAGGCGACGCTCGCGTAGACGCCGAGCGCATAATCGGTGAGCTTGCGCGCGACGAACCGCCCGGCCTCCGGCTTGTCGAGGCCGACCACCACGTCCACCTCGCGGCGCACGAGCGGGGTCAGCTGCGGCAGCGGCATGAACTGCAGGCGCACGCCGGGATGGCGCTCGGCGAAGCCGCGCAAGGCGCCGTTGAGGTCGAGAAGCCGCCGGGCGCGCCGATGCGCGCGTCGCCCACAAGGTCGAGGTCCACGCCCGCGATCTCGTCCTGCGCATGGAGGAAGGCGCTCTCCATTTGCTCGGCTGCGCCTAAGAAACGCTCGCCGACGCTGGTCCGCGTCGCCCCCGTCGTGCGCCGGTCGAAGAGCTTCGCGCCGAGCGCCGCCTCCAGCCCCGCGATGCGGCGGCTGACGGTGGCGTGGTCGAGCCTGAGGCGCGTGGCGGCGGCCAGGAACTGGCCGGCGCCGGCGACGGCGAGGAAGATCCTGACGCTGTCCCAGTCCATGCCGCCCTGGCCAATGTCGCGCGGTCCTGTAGGGCCGGGTCGATGACCCGGCCCCGGCCGCTCTGCGAGTGCGCCCTACAATCGCGCCCTAACAACCCCTTAGCGCATATCCGCACAGCGGCTACTCGATCTCCTGCATTGTTGTGCGCAAGAGCCTGAGGCATAAGACCGGCGACACGCCATGATTTAAGGGAGCGACACATGATCGAGTACGGCCACTTCATCGGCGGCAAGCGGGTCGCCGGGACGTCCGGACGGAGCAGCGAAGTCTTCCAGCCGATGGACGGGACGGTGCGCGCCCACGTCGCCTTCGCAAGCAAGGCCGAGGTTCGCGCCGCGGTCGAGAACGCCGCCGCCGCGCAGCCGGCATGGGCGGCGATGAATCCGCAGCGCCGAGCCCGGGTGCTCATGAAGTTCCTGGACCTCATCGCCCGGAACAACGACGAGCTTGCCGACACGCTCGCCCGCGAGCACGGCAAGACGATCGCCGACGCCAGGGGCGACATCCAGCGGGGTGTCGAAGTGGTCGAGTTCGCGTTTGGCGTGCCGCATCTCATGAAGGGCGAATACACCGACGGCGCCGGCCCCGGCATCGACATCTATTCCATGCGCCAGCCATTGGGCGTGGTCGCCGGCATCACGCCGTTCAACTTCCCCGCCATGATCCCGCTCTGGAAGCTTGCGCCGGCGATTGCTGTCGGCAACGCCTTCATCCTGAAGCCCTCGGAGCGCGATCCGGGCGTGCCAATGCGGCTCGCCGAGCTCTTCGTCGAGGCCGGCGGCCCGCCCGGCGTCCTCAACGTGGTCAACGGCGACAAGGAGGCGGTCGACGCCATCCTCGACGATCCGGACATCCAGGCCATCGGCTTCGTCGGCTCAACCCCGATCGCCCATTACATCTATTCGCGCGGCACGGCGACAGGCAAGCGCGTCCAGTGCTTCGGCGGTGCCAAGAACCATCTCGTCGTCATGCCCGACGCCGACATGAACCAGACGGTGGACGCGCTCATCGGCGCGGGCTACGGATCGGCGGGCGAGCGCTGCATGGCGGTCTCGGTCGCGGTGCCGGTCGGCCAGGAGACGGCGGACGAACTCATGAAGCGGCTTATCCCGCGGGTTGAATCGCTCAAGATCGGGCCTTCGACCGACGAGAGCGCGGACTACGGCCCGCTCGTCACCAAGACGGCGCTCGAGAAGGTGCGCGGCTACGTCGATCTCGGCGTCAAGGAAGGGGCGAAGCTCGCCGTCGACGGCCGCAACTTCAAGATGCAAGGCTACGAGAACGGCTTCTACATTGGCGGCTGCCTGTTCGACCATGTGACGAAGGACATGCGCATCTACAAGGAGGAGATCTTCGGCCCGGTGCTTTCGGTCGTGCGTGCGCATGACTATTCGGAGGCGCTCGGCCTCTGTAACGACCACGAATACGGCAACGGCGTCGCCATCTTCACCCGCGACGGCGACGCGGCGCGGGATTTTGCGACGAAGGTGAAGGTCGGCATGATCGGCGTGAACGTGCCGATTCCGGTGCCGGTCGCCTACTACACTTTCGGCGGCTGGAAACGCTCCGGCTTCGGCGACCTCAACCAGCACGGGCCGGACTCGATCCGCTTCTACACGCGCACGAAGACGGTGACCGCCCGCTGGCCGTCCGGCATCAAGGACGGCGCGAGCTTCACGATCCCGACGATGCACTGAGGCGGGCGACAGCAAGCGCAGACGGGGTTATGCTGCTCGTCCGCGCAAACAGGTTCGCAATGGATGGAGCCGATGCCCACGGCGTTGCGCTAGATGATCGCCGAGGAGTTTGTCCTCTGGGCTGAAGGCAAGGAGGGACGGTGGGAGCTGCATGACGGCGTTCCGGTGATCGGCGCGCCGGGTTGCCTTGTCGTGCCTACCCCGACGGCGTAACGGTCAAAATCGACGCCCGAACCAATGATGAGCCCGACGCGTTGGTGAGTTGCGGCGCGCGGCCTCCTCCGGACGCATAAGCGATCTCCGACCCCATCATCGTCGTCGAGGTGCTTTTCGCCGACCACGGCCGCGATCGACCACGGCCGCAAGCTTAGCGGTTATTTTTCGTTGCCGAGCCTCCAGCACTATCTGATCCTCGACCCGGGGCAACGGGTCGCCATTCCTCACAAGCGCGGACAAGCCGACGCAATCGAGACGCGCGTTCTATCGACTGGCTTCGCGAAGCTCGATCCCCCTGGGTTCGAGGTCGCGGTGGAGGCGATGTTTCCGCCCGCCGACTAAAACCGGAAGAGCGGCGCGCTGGGAACGCCGTACTGGTCGATGAGACGCTCCCGCCCTCTGTAGCCGGTGAACGTGCCCTGAACAGGCGACGGCTGGTTGAAGGTGTCGGTCGCGTAGGAATTTGACCCTTGCGCTCGGGCGTTCGGTCCGAGCGTCAGCCAGGACGGCGTTTGATTGTGAACGGTGATGTTCCGGCCGGTTTGCTCGTTATGGGTCGCCGCTTTCCCATGCTTGGCGCGATGCTGGACAGTCTCGGCGTTGCCGCCCGCGGCGAACAGCACGATCGCGAGCGCGGCGGCGCTCATCTTCTTCGGCCCAAACACCATCCCACCGCCCCCGCAGCCGCCTCGTTTTGAAGACGACCGCATTGCCCTGTCGGAAGACTAAAATCAAGCCGCGGTTCGCAATCCGCTCGCCGATCGGGCCGCTCTATTCATGTTTGACTTGGCTCCATTGAAGAACCATCGTTCGCCGACCTGGAGGTGACGCCGATGAAAATCGCGTTTGTTGGCCTCGGCAATATGGGCGCGCCAATGGCGGCCAATCTCGTCAAGGCAGGCCATTCGGTCGCGGGTTTCGACCTTGTGGCGACGCTCAAAGAAACCGCGGCCGCCATGGGCGTTCGGGCCGCGGCAAGCGCCCGCGAGGCCGTCGCGGACGCCGACGCGATCATCACAATGCTGCCCGCCGGCCGCCATGTGCTGGCGAGCTGGTCCGACTTCCTGCCTGCGGCGCATAAAGGAGCGCTCGTCATCGACAGCTCGACCATCGACGTCGAGAGCGCGAGGCGCGCGCATGACGCCGGCGCGGGCGCGGGCGTGCTCACCCTCGACGCCCCGGTGTCGGGGGGCGTAGGAGGCGCGAGCACCGGGACGCTGACCTTCATGTGCGGCGGCGCGGAAGAGGCCTTCGCCAAGGCGAAGCCAATCCTCGAAGCCATGGGCAAGCGCATCGTCCACTGCGGCGGTCCGGGAGCGGGCCAGGCGGCCAAGATCTGCAACAACATGATCCTCGGCGCGACGATGATCGCGACCTGCGAAGCCTTCACGCTGGCGGAGAAGCTTGGCCTCTCCGCGCGGGCTTTGTTCGACGTCGCCTCGACCGCTTCGGGCCAGTCGTGGTCGCTGACCAGCTATTGCCCCGTGCCTGGTCCGGTTCCGAACTCGCCCGCGAACCGCGGCTACAAGCCGGGATTCGCCGCGAGCCTCATGTTGAAGGACCTGCGGCTTTCGCAGGAGGCGGCGGCAAGCGCCGGCGCCGCGACGCCGATGGGCGCCGAGGCCGCGCAGCTCTATGCTTTGTTCGTCGCCGCCGGGCATGGCGGGGACGACTTCTCCGGAATCATCAATTTTTTGCGCGGCCAGCTTCCGTCCGCGTAGCGAACGGCGTGACGCTGCATACTTATATCGCAAGGGACTGCGGGGGCGGGCCGGTTTGGGCCGGTCGTCGAGTTGGAGGAGTAACGCATGCGCAAGATTGTGAAATCGATCCTTGCGGGAGCAGCGGCGCTCGGCCTCGCCGGCGCGGCGGTTTCGATGTCGACGCCCGCGCAAGCGCAGATGCGCTTCGGCGGCGGCGGGGGCGGTTTCCACGGAGGCTTTGGCGGCGGCGGTTTCCTTGGCGGCATGGGCGGCTGGCATGGCGGCGGCTGGCATGGCGGGGGATGGCGTGGCGGTTCGGTCGCCTGGGGCGGATGGCGCGGCGGGGGATGGCATGGAGGATATTGGCCCGGCCATGGCTACTGGCGCGGCGGTTACTGGCGGCGCGGTTACGGTTACGCCGGCTACTATCCGTACTGGGCCTACTACGGCTACGGTTATCCCTGGTGGGGATGGGGCTGGGGCCCGAGCGTCGTCGTCGCCGGCGACTACTATGACCCGGGCTGTTTTGTCTACCGCAAGGTCTGGGCGGGGCCGGGGCGCAGACACTACCTTGGCCGACGGCTTGTGAACGTCTGCGCAGGCTGAAAATAGAAAAGGCGATTCGAAATGGCTCCGCTTCGGCGGAGCCATTTCACCTGGCGGCGCCGTCCGATGCTTTGGCCGCCAGATTCTGCAACGTTGCAGCTCCCGACCTCTGGGGCGAATTGAAGGCCGGGGCAAAGGCCGCTCCTACCCCTTCCACCTCACCCGCCAAAGGGCGCCGCCTGCGTCGTCGGTGACGAGGAGCGCCCCGTCCTTCATAACCGCCACGTCCACCGGACGGCCCCAGACGCTCCCGTCTCCAGCGACGAACCCGGTCAGGAAGTCCTCGTAAACGCCCGTCGGCTCTCCGTCTTTCATGATCACGCGCACGACCTTGTAGCCGGTGCGCGTCGAGCGGTTCCACGAGCCATGGAAGGCGACGAATGCGTCGCCTCGGAACTGAGGGGGGAACTGGGCGCCTTCATAGAAGACGATCCCCAGCGGCGCCGAATGGGCCTGGAAGAGGACGTCGGGCACGGTCACCTTCGCCGCAAGGTCCGATCGCTCGCCCTTGTGGCGCGGGTCCTGATGGTCGCCGATGTAGTACCACGGCCAGCCGTAGAAGGCACCCTCGACGACGTGGGTCGCATAGTCGGGAGGGAGGTTGTCGCCAAGGCCGTCGCGCTCGTTGACAGCGCACCACAGCGCGCCGGTCGCGGGCTCGATGGTCAGGCCCGAGCAATTGCGGATACCGGAGGCGAAGACGCGCTTGTTTCTCCCGTCCGGGTCGAAGGCGAGCACGTTGGCGCGATCGCGCTCCTTGTCCCAGGAGAGGATGCGCGCAGCGGCAGCGATCAGGCCCTCTGCGTCGTTGGTCGCCGAGCCGACCGAGACGAACATCGTCTTGTCGTCGGGCGAGAAGGCGATGTCGCGCGTCCAGTGCGATCCTCCCGTGGGCAGGTTCGGCGCGACGACCTCGGCCGGCCCCTCAGGCTTCAGGTCGCCGTTGCGATAGGGGAAGCGGACAACCGATCCGGCCGTCGCCACGTAAACCCAGCGAGGGTTGTTGCCCGAGGGGTAGAAGGCGATGCCGAACGGCCGGTGGAGGCCCTCGGCGAAGACGACGCTGCGCGCCGGCGGGCCGTCGTTGCTGGCGGGGCGCAACACGCGCACCAGTCCCGCGCTGCTCTCCGCCACGAACACGTCGCCGTTCGGCGCAACCCGGACGACCCGAGGCGCGGCGAGTCCGGAGACGTAAAGGTCCACCGTGAAGCCCGGAGGCGCGATCGGCGCCTCCGAGGGGCTGCGCGGCGCCTCGCGCGATGGGTTGGCGGCCGACGGGGTCGCAAAGGGCGACGGAAGATCGGCGGACGTGATGAGCCGCTTTATGCCCGGCGCGTCGTCGCGCCAGCTCCCGAAGGCCGCCGGTCCGACGCGCACGGCCTCGGCCGCGAGCGCGGCGCTGGCCGCGAGACATCCGGCAAGCAGAGCCAACCCCGTTCGCATGAAACCCTCCCCGTGGCGACGAATCCAACAGCGAGAGAGGGGATTTTGCCCCCGAGGTCGGGCGGTCACGCGCGCGGCTCCCGACCCATGTTGTAGAACTCGTCGTTCGGCCGGATCGAGAAGGCGTTGGCGAGCCGGTTCGACATCGCGAAAAGCGCGGCGATGGCGGCGATGTCCCAGGCGTCGTCGTCGGTGAAGCCGTGCTCGCGCAACCTCTGGTAATCGGCCTCGTCGATATCATGCGACCGGGCCGCGACTTTGAGCGCGAATTCGAGCATCGCCGCTTGCCGCGCGGTCAGGTCCGCCTTGCGGAAGTTGACCGCAACCTGATCGGCAATCAGCGGATTCTTGGCGCGGATGCGCAGGATGGCGCCGTGGGCGACCACGCAATATTGGCAGTTGTTGAGGGCCGAGGTCGCGACCACGATCATCTCGCGCTCGGCTTTCGTAGGACCGCCGGGTTTCTCCATCAGCGCGTCGTGATAGGCGAAGAAGGCGCGGAACTCGTCCGGCCGCCGCGCCAGCGCGAGAAAGACGTTGGGGACGAAGCCCGACTTCTCGTGCACCGCTTGGATCCGTTCGCGGATGTCTTTGGGCAAGTCGGTGAGTTCGGGCGGAGCGAAACGACTGATCGGCGGCGGCGTCACGTCAGAGGACTCCTTCTGCGGGATGGCATGCTATCACGGCCTTCCCTCACGAGAACGAGGCTGCGGTTGGAGGCGTCATGGAGTTCGGCGTCTATACCTTCGTCGAAACGAGACGCGACCCGACGATGAGCCGGATCGGCCGGGAGCGCGGCTGGCCGCCGTTCATCCGCGCGCAGTTCGACGAGGGCCGGGGGTCGCGCGGGCGCCTCTTGGCGGGAACGCCGGACGAGGCCGTCGCCAAGATCCTCGCACAGCGCGATGTCTTTGGCCATCGGCGATATCTCATGCAGATGGCGGTCGGCCTGCAGCTGCAATCCGCCATCCTGCGATCGATCGAGCTTTTCGGGACGGTGGTCGCCCCGGCCGTCCGGGCGGCGCTCGCGAAGCGAAAAGCGGTGGCTTAAGCCGCCTCCGAGGCGAAGGCTTGGTCCTCGAGCCACTGGCTCTCACGCCTGTCCTCAGCGCCCTGCACGCGGCGGGGATATCGGGCGACTTTTCGGTCGCGTCGTTACGGCAGGTCGTTCCCGCCGCGATGCTCGCCGAAATCGCCGACTTCATCCGAACATTCGACCGGGTCACCGGCCGCGAGGCCTGGCGGTCGGCGGCGACTCGGTCCGCGCCGCCGATCGCGCAGTTTCCGCGCCGCGAGGTCTGCTTCTTCAGCGCCTGGGACTTTCACCTTTCCCCTGAGGGCGGCTTCAAGCTCATCGAATTCAATGACAACGGGTCAGGATTCTTCTTCGCTGGGATTATTAATGCCGTCTGCGGCGGGGTGGCGCCTGGCTTCATTGGCGGGATCGCTCCGCCCGCCGCCATTGCCGCCTTCCGCCAAACGATCGGCGACCTCGTGGAGCGCGAGGCTATCGGCTTCTTCGACGACCTCCCCCCTGACCTCCTCCTCATCATCGATGACCCGGAGTCGTTACAGCGGGGCAAGTTCCGGGAAAAACACCGCCTTCTGCTCGATCTCCTGCGCGAACGTGGCTGGCGCGCCGAACTGGCGCGGCCGTGCGACATCCGCTGGGATGGGCGACGGCTCATGCTCCAAAACAAGCCTGTCGCGTTCGTCGTCAACCGCTCGACTGATTTCCTGTGGCGCTTCCGGGGACTTCGCCGCCTTGCGAACCGCCCATGAGACCGGCCGCGTCTATGCGGCGCCCAATCCGTTCACCTACTCGACCCGCAGCGACAAGCGGCTGCTTGAATGGCTGTCGTCGCCTGATCTGGATGGCGAACTCGGCGTCGAGCCTGGCGAGCGCCGAAGCGCTCACGTTCCGGAGACGTGCGTCCTCACCGCCGAGACTGTGGACAGGTTGGCGGATCGAAAGCTCGACTTCGTCTTCAAGCCCGCTCATGGGTTTGCGGGGCGCGGACTGCTTGACAGCTCCGCCGTGGGCCGCGCCCGCCTACGTCAGCTGCTGAGGCGCGGAGAGACTTACGTGGCGCAACAACGAGTTGCTAGACCCTCCCTGCGTCTCGACGGCGTGACCCTTTGGACCGACCTTAGGATCTGGGCCTATCGCGGCGAAATATTCTTGATTTCGGGTCGCGGTTCTCGGCGTGCGGACCGGTTGGACCTGAGGCCGCCCGGAGGGTGGATCCCGACCTACGCTTCTCCCTGACAAAGCGAGCGCCAAGCGCCGCAGTCGGCCTCATTCTGTCCCAGAGAAAGGCCACCCGAACGCCTGGGATCGTGAGGCGTCATTGATCCTCGTCATGGAAGGGCCGGTCGAACGGCGCCAAACATGACTCAAAAGCTCGCCAGCGGAGGGATCATGCAAACCCCAGTTGAGGTCGTCTTTCGACATTGCGAGGCGACGGAAGAGATTCGTTCTGAAATCGCTGCGCAAGTGGAGCGCCTGGAGAAGTTCAGCCCGCGCATCACGAGTTGCCGGGCGGTAGTCACTGGGCCACAGACTCGACACCGCAGTGGCGGTCTGTTCCAGGTCGAACTCTTCCTCGCGATGCCCGAGCACAAGGACATCGTTGTCGACAAGCAGCATGCGGATTCGCCCCAGCGCGAGCATGCGCTGGTCGCCATCCGGGAGGCGTTCGAGGCCGCGGCCCGTCAGATCGAAGATGCGATGCGCGACATGCGAGGTCAGGTCAAAAACCACGTCGCGGAAAATCACGGCCGGGTGGCGAAGTTTCTGACCGGAAACGACAGCGGCTTCATCGAGACGGCGGACGGGCGTGAGATCTATTTCCACCGCAATTCCGTCCTCGATGGCGCT
>DATJXI010000367.1:0-3991 GCA_035500275.1 Roseiarcus sp.
GAAACAGCAATGGGTCATCCCGCCGAAGGCCAACAGCGCGTTCGTGGCGGCGATGGAGGACGTGTTGGCCGTGTACACGCGGCCGCGCGATCCCGATATGCCTCTGGTTTGCCTGGACGAGACCTCGAAGCAATTGATTGCCGAAACGCGCGCTCCGATCAAGATGAAAGAGGGACGGCCGGTCAGGTTGGATTATGAATACGAGCGCAACGGCGCCGCCAATCTCTTCATGATGTTCGCGCCCCTCGAAGGCTGGCGGCATGTCAAAGTCACGGATCGCCACACCGCCGTTGATTATGCTCACGCCCTGAAGGATTTAGCCGATGTCCACTTCTTGAACGCCAAGAAAATCGCTTTGGTGCAAGACAACTCTCCACGCTCCGGGGGCGTCCGGAGCGCTCCGCTCAACACCCACACCAAGGCTTCGCTTTATGATGCTTTCCCCGCCGCCGAAGCAAGGCGGTTGGCCGAACGGTTCGAATGGCGCTACACGCCAAAGCACGGCAGTTGGCTCGATATGGCGGAATCAGAACTCGGCGTCCTTTCGTCCCCGCGCCTCGATCGCCGCATCCCACACAAACAAACTCTTATCGACGAAATCGCAGCTTGGGAGGATGATCGAAATGCCAACCACGCCAACGCCGACTGGCAGTTCACCGCAGCGGGCGCGCGCATCAAGCTCAAGCATCTATACCCGTCAATCTGACTGAATCGAGCCACTAGGGCGGCGGCGCGAATTCACGCGCCGCGTGCAACGTCGCCAGCTTATAGATGTTGACGCGATCACTAGAACGACCCGAACAGCGTCCCCAATCCGATCACCGCCGCGAGCGCAAGGAGCGAGCCGACGATCCCCGTCACGACGATGTCGAGATAGCTTTCGCGATGAGTGGCGCCGCAGACTGCGAGAACTGTGACGACGGCGCCATTATGCGGCAGCATGTCGAGGGTGCCGGCGCCGATCACCGCAATGCGGTGCATCAGCGCCGGGTCGATGCCCTGCTCGGCGGCGATCCTCATGTAGTAGTCGCCGAGCGCGTCGAGCGCGATGGTGAGGCCGCCCGACGCCGATCCGGTCAAGGCGGCGAGAACATTCGTCGCGACGGCAAGCGAAACCAGAGGGCCTCCCTCGATGCCGAGCACCCAGTGGCGCACCGTGGCGAAGGCCGGCAAGGCCGCAATGACCGATCCGAAGCCGACGAGACTTGCGACGCTGAGGACGGGCAGGGCGGAGGCGTTGGCGCCGGCGTCCATCGATGCGCGCAGCGACGGCAGACGGCGCAGATTGATCGCGATCAACACGACGATCGCCGCCGCAAGCGCGGTGACGACCGCCCATACGCCGCTGACGGCGGCGAGCGACGTTTCGCCCCAGGCCTCCTCGGCGAGGTAGGAGGCGTCGAGGCGCGGCAATATGATGAAGGACATTACAAGGTTGACGCCGATGACGACGATCAGCGGCACCGCGGCAAGGGCGATCGGCGGACCCGCGGCGCTTTGGTCGCTATGGGCGATTTCGGCGGGATCGAACGCGCTGGATGTCGTCGCGCGCTCGCGCACGATCAGATCGGCCGCCGCATGTTCGGCCGGCTTTTTCCCCCCGGTCTCGACGGCTTCGTCGCCATACCCTTCGCCCCTGGCGCGAGCCTTGGCTTCGGCGCGGGACAGCCACCAAAGGCCGAATCCCAGCATGATGCCTGAGGCGATAATGCCGAGGCCCGGCGCTGCGAAGGGCGTCGTCCCGAAAAACGGCATCGGGATCGCATTCTGGATCGCCGGCGTGCCAGGCATCATCGACATGGTGAAGGTGGACGTGCCGAGCGCAATTGCCGCCGGCATCAGCCGCTTCGGGATTTCGGCGGCGCGAAACAGCGCATGCGCCATCGGGGCGAGCACGAAGAAGGCGACGAAGAGGCTGACGCCGCCGTAGGTGACCAACGCACCCGCGAGCACCACCGCGAGCACAGCACGCTTGGCGCCGAGGCGCTCCGTCATGAAGGCCGCGATCGCCGAGACCGAACCGCTGTCTTCCATCAGTTTGCCAAACAGCGCGCCAAGGAAGAAGATCGGGAAAAACTGCATGACGAATTGCGCGGCGCTCGCCATGAACGTCTGCGTCCAGTGCGCGAGCAGCGGTTCGCGAGAAAAAAGCGCCGCCGTCATGGCGGCCAGAGGCGCAAGCATGAGGACGCTCCAGCCTTTGAACGCGAGCCAGATCAGGAGGCCGAGCCCGACAAGGATTCCGGCGAGGCCGATGAGGTCGGGGAGGCTCATGTCGTCAGCACTCTTGCAGCAGCAAGTCGAGATCGGTCGTCGAGCGCTTGCCGATATCCTTGCCGCAAGACGCCAGGAACGCATCGGCGCTCCGCCGTCCCTCCTCTTTCAGCAGCGTCAGGAACTCCCATTCCGCGTTGACCTTCGACGAGGCCCCGAGCTCCGCCAGCTTGTCGGTCATGATCCTGTGCGTGCGCATGCCGGCCCACCGCGCGCCCTCACCGGTTCCCGGATCAGCGACCTGGCGCAGAAGCGCGATCATTCGCAATTCCTTCATCAGCGGCGAGTTGAACGAAATCTCGTTGAGGCGGTTCAGGATCTCGCTCGCCGAGCGTGGCGTGTCGCGCCGTTCGCGCGGGTTGATCTGGATGAGAATGGTGTCGTGCGCGTCGCTCTCCCGCACAAGCGGCGTAATGGTCGGGTTGCCGGCGTAACCGCCGTCCCAGTAAGGCTCGCCATCGATCTCGATCGCCTGGAACATGGTCGGCAGGCAGGCGGATGCAAGAAGCACGTCGGGCGTGATCTCTGGGTTGCGGAAGATTCGCCCACGGCCAGTGTGCACGTTAGTCGCCGTGATGAACAGCTTGATCGGCGCCTCGGGGAGACGGGCGAAATCGATGCTCTCGGCCAAAATCGCGCTGATCGGATTATGGCCCGACGGATTCAAATCATAAGGCGAAAAGATGCGGGACAACAGGTCCATCGCGAGATAGGTGGGAGATGTGTCGAGCGTCCAGCGGTTCATCATTCGGTCGAGCGGCGAGCGCTGTAGCAGGCTGAACCTAGCCGCTTCCGCGACGCGCTTCCAGTAGGCGTCGAGCGCAGCCCGCGCGCCCTCGGCGCCGCCTTGCATCCAGCCGCTGACCAGCACGGCCGCGTTCATCGCGCCGGCGGACGTGCCGGAGATCGCTTCGACCTTGAGCCACGGCTCCTCGAGAAGTCTGTCGAGCACACCCCAGGTGAACGCGCCATGCGAGCCGCCGCCCTGGAGAGCAAAGTCAACGAGAACGGGGTCTCGATCCATCTTATCCCGACCTCTGGAGCCCTTCGCCACGCTTGCCCACCCTCAAGTCAATATCGCGGACGCGCCTCAGACAGCCTTGTAACAGCTGTTGACTTCGCGATGCCTTATGGGAAACGACGAGCCCGGCGCGCAGTAATTTTTGGGCCGGCACTTTGACCTCTGACAGGGTGAGGTGACAACGTCAGGAAGGCTGCCATCGTTGCGCCAAGTTGTCGCAGGGCCCCGAAGCGCTGCTGCTCGCCTTCCAGGCCATGGACGCGGCGGCAAAGACGGCGCCATCAAGCACGTCATGTCAGGCGTAAATCCGCAGGGTTGCCCGGTATTCTTGTTCAAACAGCCCTCGGCGGAGGACCTCGCGCACGACTTCATGTAGCGCTATTCCAAGTGCCTCCCCGAGCGTGGGCGGATAGGGATCTTCAACCGGTCCTACTACGAGGAGGTTCTCATCGTGCGTGTGCACGAGGAGATCCTGAAGCGGCAGAAGCTGCCTTCGTCGCTCGTAGGCAAGCGGATCTGGGACGAACGGCTCGTCGATATCGTGCATGTCGAGGACTACTTCACGCGGCAAGGGACAATCATCCTCAAGTTCTTCCTGCACGTCTCGCGCAAGGAGCAGAAGAAGCGCTTCATGGAGCGCCTCGACAGGCCAGAGAAGCACTGGAAGTTTTCGGCCTCCGACGTTCACGAGCGCAA
>DATJXI010000368.1:0-5335 GCA_035500275.1 Roseiarcus sp.
GAGACGCGCGTAGACGTTGCGGTCGAGGATCGCCTGCTCGTCGTCGCGGTCCTTGGCGAGCCGCTCGATCTCCTCGCGCTCGATCGCCTGGGCGCGCTCGTCCTTGTCCACGCCGTGGCGGTTGAAGACGCGCACCTCGACGACGGTGCCCTGCACGCCCGGGGGCACGCGCAGCGACGTGTCGCGCACGTCCGAGGCCTTCTCGCCGAAGATGGCGCGGAGTAGTTTCTCCTCGGGCGTCATCGGGCTCTCGCCCTTCGGCGTGATCTTGCCGACCAGGATATCGCCGGCCTGAACGTCCGCGCCGATATAAACGATGCCGGCCTCGTCGAGGTTCTTCAGAGCCTCTTCCGAGACGTTCGGAATGTCGCGCGTGATCTCCACCGGACCGAGCTTGGTGTCGCGGGCCATCGCCTCGAATTCCTCGATGTGGATCGAGGTGAAGACGTCGTCCTTGACGATGCGTTCGGAGAGGAGGATCGAGTCCTCGAAGTTGTAGCCGTTCCACGGCATGAACGCGACCAGCACGTTGCGGCCAAGCGCCAGGTCGCCAAGGTCGGTCGAGGGACCATCCGCGATGATGTCGCCCGCCTCGACCGGGTCGCCGACGCGCACGAGCGGTTTCTGGTTGATGCAGGTCGACTGGTTCGAGCGTTGGAACTTCATGAGCCGATAGATGTCGACGCCGGGCTTGGCCGCGTCAGTCTCCTCGGTCGCGCGGATGACGATGCGGGTCGCGTCCACCTGGTCCACGACGCCGGCGCGGCGGGCGGCGATGGCCGCGCCCGAGTCGCGCGCGACGATTGACTCCATGCCGGTGCCGACGAGCGGCGCGTCGGAGCGCACGAGCGGCACCGCCTGGCGCTGCATGTTCGATCCCATGAGCGCGCGGTTGGCGTCGTCGTTCTCGAGGAACGGGATCAGCGCCGCGGCGACCGAGACGAGCTGCTTCGGCGAAACGTCCATGTAGTCGACATGGTCGGCCGTCAGCGACACGACGTCGCCGGCGCGCCGGCAGACGATGAGGTCGCCGGTCAGGCGCCCCTCAGCGTCGATCGGCGTATCGGCCTGGGCGACCGCGTACTTCTGCTCCTCCATCGCCGAGAGATAGGCGACCTCGTCCGTCACCCCCCCGTCGCGCACCCTGCGGTACGGGCTCTCGATGAAGCCGTACTTGTTGACGCGCGCGAAAGTGGCGAGCGAGTTGATGAGGCCGATGTTCGGGCCTTCCGGCGTCTCAATCGGGCAGATGCGGCCATAGTGCGTCGGATGCACATCGCGCACCTCGAACCCGGCGCGCTCGCGCGTAAGACCGCCCGGACCCAGCGCCGAGAGGCGCCGCTTGTGGGTGATCTCGGAGAGCGGGTTCGTCTGGTCCATGAACTGCGACAGCTGCGAGGATCCGAAGAACTCGCGCACCGCCGCGGCCGCCGGCTTCGCGTTGATGAGGTCCTGCGGCATGATCGTGTCGATCTCGACCGAGGACATGCGCTCCTTGATGGCGCGCTCCATTCGCAAGAGGCCGATGCGGTACTGGTTCTCCATGAGCTCGCCGACTGAGCGCACGCGGCGGTTGCCGAGATGGTCGATGTCGTCGACCTCGCCGCGGCCGTCGCGCAGGTTCACAAGCTCCCTCACGACCGCAAGAATGTCCTCGCGGCGCAGCGTGCGCTGGGTGTCCGGCGCGTCGAGGCCGAGACGCATGTTCATCTTCACCCGCCCGACGGCCGAGAGGTCGTAGCGCTCGCCGTCGAAGAAGAGCGAATTGAACATCGCTTCCGCGCTCTCGATGGTCGGCGGCTCGCCCGGACGCATGACCCGGTAGACGTCAAACAGCGCATCCTCGCGCGAGGAGTTCTTGTCCACCTTTAGCGTGTTGCGGATGTAGGGCCCGACGTTGATATGATCGATGTCGAGGATCGGCAGTTCCCCGAAGCCCGCCTCCACGAGCTGCGCGAGCGACTTCTCGGTGACCTCGTCGCCAGCCTCGGCGTAAATCTCGCCGGTCTCCGCGTTGTAGAGGTCCTCGGCGAGGTACTTTCCGAATAGGTCCGCGTCCGCCACGCGCAGGGCTTTCAGGCCCTTCTCAGCAAGCTGGCGGGCGGAGCGCACCGTGAGCTTGCGGCCGGCCTCGATCGCGATCTCGCCCGTGTCGGCGTCATACATGTCGGCGGCGGCCTTCATACCCTTCATGCGCTCGGCGTCATAGGGCTCGCGCCAGCCGTCGTTCATGCGCGTATAGGTGACGGTGCGGTAGAAGGTCTTGAGGATTTCTTCGCCGTCGAGCCCGAGCGCGAACAAGAGCGAAGTCACGGGAATTTTTCGGCGCCGGTCGATGCGCGCGTAGACGATGTCCTTCGCGTCGAACTCGATGTCGAGCCACGAGCCGCGATAGGGAATGATGCGGGCGGCGAACAGGAGCTTGCCCGAGGAATGGCTCTTGCCCTTGTCGTGGTCGAAGAACACGCCCGGGCTGCGGTGCATCTGCGAGACGATGACGCGCTCGGTGCCGTTGACGATGAAGGTGCCGTTCGGCGTCATGAGCGGCATGTCGCCCATGTAGACGTCCTGCTCCTTGATGTCCTTGACGGACTTCGCCTGGGTGTCCGGGTCGACGTCGAACACGATGAGGCGCAGCGTCACCTTGAGCGGCGCGGCGTAGGTCATGCCGCGCTGGCGGCACTCGTCGAGGTCATATTTCGGCGCCTCATACTCGTACTTCACGAATTCGAGATGCGCGGTCTCGGCGAAGTCCTTGATCGGAAACACCGACTTGAACACCGCCTGCAGGCCCTCGTTGATACGCGCGCTGGCGGGCGTGTCCATGAGGAGAAACTGGTCGTAAGACGCCTTCTGCACCTCGATCAGGTTCGGCATCTCGCCGACTTCCTTGACGTGCCCAAAGACCTTACGAACGCGCTTGCGGCCGGTGAATGTCTGCGCCATGTCGCACCTCGATGCTCAAAATGCCCCGACGGGCGGCTTCGCGCCCGCGCGCTCAGCCGCCGCCCCTGGAATTCCCTGCGGACGCCCCGCGCTCCCCTCTGCAATCCGGCGATCCTTACGCTGCCCACCCCGCAACGTTTGCCCGCGCCGAATCTTCAAAACGTCAACGCACCCTCAGAAACGCCTAAACGGCCCCGAGCCGTAGCGCGGGACCGCCAACTCTCCCAATGTGTGGGGCCGGAAATGGCCCCAAGCCCGTTACTTGAGCTCGACCTTCGCGCCGACCTTCTCAAGGGCGGCTTTGATCTTGTCGGCTTCCTCCTTGGACACGCCTTCCTTGACGGGCTTCGGCGCGCCCTCCACCAGGTCCTTCGCCTCCTTGAGGCCGAGCGAAGTGATCGCGCGCACCTCCTTGATCACCTCGATCTTCTTGTCGCCGATAGCAGCGAGCACGACCGTGAACTCGGTTTGCTCCTCGGCCGCAGCGGCCGGGGCCGCGCCCGCGGCCGGCGCCGCCGCGACGGCAACGGCGGCGGCGGCCGAAACACCCCACTTGGCTTCGAGAAGCTTGGCGAGTTCCGCGGCTTCGATAACCGTCAGGGACGAGAGCTCGTCGACGATCTTTTCAAGATTGGCCATGTTTGAGAGTTCCTTATATGGGTTCGAATCACGAAATGTGAAGAGCCTCGCTCAGGCTGCGTCCTTGACGGCGTAGGCCGCGACAACGCGTGCGAGCTTGGCGGCCGGCGCCGTCGTAAGCTGGGCGAGCTTGGTCGCCGGGGCGTTGATGAGCCCGACGAGCCTAGCCCTCAGTTCGTCGAGGGACGGCAGGGTCGCAAGCGCCCTCACCCCTTCGACGTCGAGCGCCGTCTTGCCCATGGCGCCGCCAAGGACCACGAACTTTTCGTTGTCTTTGGCGAAAGCCACGGCCGCCTTCGCCGCCGCCACCGGATCGGCCGAATGGGCGATCAGGGTCGGGCCCTTGAGGAGGGGGCCGATCGAGGCGACGTCGGTGCCTTCGAGAGCGATCTGGGCGAGGCGATTCTTGGCGACCTGAACGGCGGCGCCCGCGGCCTTCATCTGCTTGCGCAGACGCTGCATCTGCACCACCGTCAGACCGGAATAGTGCGCCACGACCACCATCGACGTCTTCATAAAGACGTTGTGGAGGGCGGCGACCGCTTCTTTCTTTTCCGCTCTATCCACGGGTTTGCTCACTCCGGTCGGCGAATTCCTTTTCAGAAATTCGCCTGTTGCACATGCCGCAGCTGACGGCCACTTCGACCGAACGCCGCAGCGACTTGCGCCTGTCCCCGGAGCTTGAGGCGAAACCTTTAGCGCCGGACAGAAGGTTCGAACCGCATTTTCCGCCGGAAACCGTCCGGCGGGTTGAAACCCGGTCATCCCCGTCTATGCTGGCCCCCCCGCCCCCTAACGGAGCTTGACGGGAATTAAGCGCTTCGGCGGAAAGCCTCTCGCGCGCCGGCAGTCTCGGACAGGACATTGGCCGGAAACAGACGCAAGGTTTCCCTTCCGTCCTCCGGCCCATCCGCTGCCCTATCCCCGCCGGCCTCGAAAAGGTCGGCAACGAATAAGGCGGTAGCCATGTCTGATCATTCGGGGTCGCATGCGCTACCAACCCCGGCCGGCCCCAATAGCCGGATTGGCCCCGGCGCGCAAGAGGCGAAGATGAGATTTCTCGCGATTGCTCTTGAAATCGACAGGAACCTGAGCCTTGAATTTTACGTAAGCTCAAATTCTGCATATTTTCTTGGTCCATCTGGAGGCGGGCGGGAACTCGGTCTTCCAGACAAGGCGAAACAATAAACTGTCCCTCCCGGGGGCCGCTCTTCGAGGTTTGTTAACATAGTTGACAGGCTCTTGGAAGCGACCCAGTTAACACACGTTCAGCCAGTCTGAAAAGATGGGGCGCCGCGGGGCTCGGCGCCGCTGGCTATCGAGCGAGCCGCAAAACGGCAAGGGCCCCCGCTTAAGGCACGGCGATCAGCCAGCAGCGAAGGCCGTCCGTCCGGGCGGCCTTTTGCTTGGTCTGTTTCTGGCGTCAAAACACTTTTCCTTTTTCTGAAATCGACGTTATCATTCGTTTTTTCAAGAAGCGAGAAAATGCGCCAGATGAACCGGCGCATTGAAGATTTCGGCCTGTCGCCCGCGCAATCAGCGTCGTTTATACTTGTTTGTATTGTCAGTCCGCGAAAATAGCCCCTGCAGTCGGCGGCAAGCGATCCGAAGCTTACGCGACGTCCGACCAGGACTCAGTGGTTGGCGCTGCTGTTGGCCTCCTGCAGCTTTCGCAGGACCGCGTCGAGGTTGAACGAGGCGGGCTTCTGACGCGGCGGGAACGCCACGAACGACTCGATCTGGTTCGAGA
>DATJXI010000369.1:0-9370 GCA_035500275.1 Roseiarcus sp.
CGCAACCTCGTCGAGCGTTTCTTCAATGCGCTCAAACAATTCCGAGCCATCGCGACTCGCTACGAAAAAACCGCTCGAAATTTCCTCGCAGGAATCCATCTCGCTTGCGCCCTTGCTTGGCTCAAATGAGGACACGCTCTAGTTGCGTCTTGACCCGTTTTCGACATTTGACCCTTTGAAAACGCTCGATCGCTGCCAGAACTGCGCGGGGTCTTGCAGACAATTTGAGCAGGTGAATCCTGCCCCGGTCCAGGTCCGAAGCTAACTTGCCCTCAACGCGAACTCAGGCAACTTGAGGCGCTCGCCGCCCTTCATCGCCGATGCGTGGGCGAGAATCCCGGCGCAGGTGATGTTCGCCGACTGGACGGCGTTGGGGAACGGGTCGCGATCCTCGCTCAGCGCGGTGAGGAATTCGTGCGCGAGATGCGGGTGCGAGCCGCCGTGCCCCTCGAGCGAGCCCGGGTCGGTCACGAGATGCGCGTGCGTGCCGTCCGCGTCCGCGCCCGCGCCGCGAGCTAGGCGCCGGTACTCAGGTAGATCGAGGAAGGTCTCAGTCGTGAAGGGACGGATCGGCTCGGGCAGAAGATGGGCGTAGTCGGGCGCGGTCGCGCGTTTCGCCGCGCGCGCCTGCGGCTCTTTCGCCGCATGCATGACAAGGCCCTCGCCCTCGATGAGCGGCCACTCGACGGACATGTTTGTCCCGAACACGTCAAAACTCTCGCGGTACTGCCGCGCCGCGTCGAAAAGGCTGCGATACACGCGGGCGGTCAAGTCCGAGTTGCGCAGCGCTATATGGGCCGATTCGATCGCGAACGGCGAGCCGTAGCGGGCGATAAGGTCCTCGCGGATGCGGCCGGAGCCGAAGCAGGACACATATTCGGCCTCGCCCTCGACAATGGAAAGACACGGCGCGATGCAGTGAGTCGCGTAGTACAGGGGCGGCAGGCCGGGCCAACCGTCCGGCCATCCGTCCATGTCCTGATGATGGCTGCCCTGCAGGAATTGGATCTTGCCTAGCCGGCCGCTGCGATAGAGCTCGCGCACGAAGAAATATTCGCGCGAGTAGAGAACCGTTTCCGCCATCATGTATTTGAGGCGCTTCTCGCGCACGAGCTCGACGATCTCGCGGCATTCGTCGATCGTGATCGCCATCGGCACGGTGCACATGACATGCTTGCCGGCCTTCAAGGCGGCGATCGACATCCAGCCATGGTCGGTCAGCGGCGAGTTGATGTGGACGAAGTCGACCTCGGGGTCGGCGAGCACGTCCTCGAATCGGTCGTACCGCCGCTTAACGCCGAAGGCGTCGCCGACCGCGTCGAGCGCCTGCCGCGACCGCCGGCAGATCGCGTACATGTTCGCGAGCGGGTGGCGCTGATAAATCGGGATGAACTGAACGCCGAACCCCAGCCCCACGATCGCGACCTTGAGCTTGTCTCGGCGCAGGTCCAATCCTCTGTCCAACTCTCTCCTCCCTCAGGGGGACGCCGCCGCCAGTGCACCGTTTATCGCGCGCACCCTGGCGGCGGACAGCCTAAGATCGGGGGGTCGGAACCAAGTCCTTCTCTAGGCCGCCTCCTTCGCCTCACGCGGACCCGCCGCGCCTGTAGTCAGAGTCCGGGCGTTACCGCGTGGTCGCCTGGACCACAGCCGAGCCCTTTGCGGCGGGCTGGGCAGCGTGGTTTGAAGCTGGACCGACGGCTGCAACGAGGTAGACGAGCAGCCAAAGAGCCACGATCGTCGCCAGCGTAATCGTCAACGGGATCAGACTACGTTCCTCGGTGAGATACGCGCGGTAGTACGCCGCGTGCTTCTCGAACCCGCTCATGACGGTCTCCATAGCGGTTTACCGCCCCTTTCTCGCGCCAACGCGGCTGCCTTTGCCGCCTCTTCGATATGAGTCTTTAACCATCCCGGGTCATGCGCGCTGTGATGCGCATCACACCCCTCACGCCGGGATCGCGCGAAGGATTCATAGAATTGTTGATTAAATAGGTAGACTAAAGTAGGCTCGAGAGGCCGCCCATGAACACGCCCGCCATCGTCAACGACCGTCCCACGACCGACTGGGATCCGGCCCTCTACATGAAATTCGAGGGCCAGCGCATGCTCGCCGCCCGCGATCTCCTGGCGCGCGTCCCGCTTGCCTCGGCGAGGATCGTGTGCGACCTGGGCTGCGGCCCGGGAAACACAACCGAGTTGCTGTCGCGCCGTTTTCCGGACGCCGATCTCACGGGCGTCGACATGTCCGACGCGATGCTCGACTGTGCGAGGGAACGGACCCCGAACGCGCGCTTTTTTCGGCAGGACATCGCCGACTGGACGCCGGACGAGCCTCCCCATCTTATCTTCGCCAATTCGGCGCTGCACTTCCTGCCCGATCACGACGAGCTCTTTCCGCGCCTCGTAAGGATGCTTGCGCCCGGCGGCGCGCTCGCCGTTCAGATGCCCTCGAATGCGCGCGAATCTTCGCACGCGCTTATGCGTATGGTGGCGGCGGAGGGCCCGTGGTCGTCGCGGCTCGTGCCGGTCGCCAAGACCCAGCCGCTCATCGCCGAGTTCGAAGACTACTACGACTGGCTGCGTCCGTTCGGGGCGTGGATCGACATGTGGATGACGACCTACGTCCATGTCGTCGATGGGCCTGACGCCATCGCCGACTGGTTTGCCGGATCGACCTTGCGGCCGTTCCTCGAACTTCTTTCCGACGACGAGCGGTGCGCGTTCATCGGCCGCTACCGCGACGGGCTACGCGACGCTTATCCGCCGCAGCCGGACGGGAAGGTCCTCTTCGCCTACCCGCGGCTCTTCATCGTCGCCGCGAAGGGCTGACAGCAGATCCTGGCGTCCTCTCGCCTCAGCTTGGATGTTCCGCCGCAGGCGGAGGCTCTGGACCAAACACACTGCGCCCGCCGTAGCCATGCGACAGCGCGCGCTCCTCGGCGAACAGCGCCGCGACCGAGGGCCCGCCGGCCTGCGCTTCGAGCCGGCGCGCCTCGTCGTCGAGCCGGCGGATCGCCGCCAGCTCCTCAGACCGGCCGAGCTTCGCCTTTTTGACCGCGCTTTTCAGCACGCGGATCGTGTGATCATAGACCGTGAGCGGCACAGGGAACGGATGCCGGTCCTTGCCGCCGTGCGCGACCGAGAAGCGCGCCGGATCGCTGAACCGGCACGGCGCGCCATGCACGATCTCAGCGACCTGCGCGAGCGCCCGCACCGTCCTTGGGCCGACGTTCGGCGTGAGCAGAAGCTCTACGAAGTCCTTCGGCCCGCATTCCGCCGCGGCAGCGAGATTGGCGTGCAGCCGCCGCGTCACGATGTCCTCCGGCCGCACGTCGTGACGCGCCGGCATGACGAGGTGCGGCAGCATAAGCTGCTCGGGCGATTGCATGCGCGGCGGAGGAGCCTTCTCCAAATTCATGAGTTCGCGCTCGATCCCGTCCGGACCGAGTTCGGCGAGCACGTCGATCTGCTTCACGCGTGAGGCTTCCGCACGCCGGTCGGTGAGATTGACGATCACGCCCTGACCGATCCCGTCGATGGCGGCGTGCGGCGCATCGACGAAACTCTTCAGGCCTTCCGACAGCCAATGATAGCGGCGCGCCTGGCGCCGCTCGCCGTTCATTCCCTGCTGCACCACGACCCAATGGCCATCGTCGGTCACGACGAAGCCTTGCAGATAAAGGTCAAACCCGTCCTGGACGGCTGCGCTGTCCACCTTGGCGACGAGCCGGCTCGCCTTCGCCAGCGCCTCGCCGTCGAAACCGACGCGCTCGCCGATCGCGACAAGCTCGTGCGGCGTCTTGCGCGAATGGCCGCCGCGACCGCCGCAGACGTGGAGGCCAAGCTCTCCTGCCAGCGGCTCGAGGCCCCGCTTCAACGCTCCAACGACGGATGTGGTGACACCCGACGAGTGCCAGTCCATCCCCATCACCGCGCCGAACGACTGGAACCAGAACGGATGCGCGAGCCGACGCAAAAATTCGTCGCGGCCATATTCGATGACGATTGCCTCGGCGATGATCGCGCCGAGCCGCGTCATGCGCTGACCCAACCATTGCGGAACGCGCCCGCCGTGCAAGGGCAAGTCTGCGCTGCCGCCACGCCGCGCCATTTAGCGATGCTCCGTTAGAAAAGAGCGGATGACTTCGACCGGTTGCTTCGTCATGTCTTTGACAACTTCAAAAAGAGCCAAGTTCATCGAACGATTGATAGGCGCGATTCCCAAGCAGCGCGCGTGGAGTCCGGTTGCTTGCGGTGCCAAGAGATATCGGTACGATATGGCGAAACATCGCCGGACGGCGACAAAGGGAGGAAAATCGTCATGTCCATCTTGCGCGCCATCGCGGGAGCAAGCGCCGGTCTCGTCTTCGGCCTTTCGGCTGCATCGCTGACCCACGCGGCTGAACTGTCGTTCCTGACCCACTGGGCGCCCGAGACGGTCGCCAAGCTCGAGGCGGCGGCAGCCGCCTATTCTCAGAACCATCCGGACACGAAGATCACCATGCGCGCGGTGCCCTTCGGCGACCTTTTGACCACGCTCCGCTCGTCGGGAGGCAGCGCGCATGGCGTGACCATGGCCAGCATCTACGACGCCTGGCTGCCCGACCTCGTCAAGAACAAGTTCGTCGCGCCGGCGCCCGATCAGGTTGCGTCCGAGACGACGAAAAACTGGCCGGCGAGCCTCGTCGGGGCGGCATCGGCCGGCGGCGCGCTGTTCGGCATTCCCAACGAGATTGACCTCTACGCCCTCAACTACAACAAGAAGCTGTTCGCCGCCGCCGGGATCGCCGAGCCGCCCAAGAGCTGGGAGGAGTTCCTCGCCGACGCAAAGAAATTGACCGACAAGGCCAAGGGGCAGCAGGGCTTCGGGCTGATCAACTCATGGACGGCCGGCGTCATCCACCCGTTCGCTTCGCTGCTCGTGTCGAACGGCGGCGATCTCGTGGTCGACGGAAAGCCGACCCTCGACACCAAGCAGGCGAAAGAGACCTTCGATCTCTATGAGATGCTGATCAAGTCCGGCGACTCCGACCCCGCGATGGGAACGTCGGACGCCAACACGACCGGGCCGTTCCTCGACAACTTCGTCTCGGGCAAGACCGGCATGATCATCATGGCCAACTGGTGGGAGTCGGCGTTGAAGGCCGGCATGGGCGACCGCTTCGCCGACGTCGCGACAGCGCCGATCCCGGTCGGGCCCTCGGGCGACGTCTCGCGCTCGACCTCCTACACCTGGATGACCATCGTGAACGCCAAGGCCTCGCCCGAGGAGCAAAAGGAGGCGTGGGACTTCCTCAACTGGCTGAACGGCCCCCGCTCGGGGCAGAACGGCGCCTCGGCGATGGGGGAGATCCTCATGTCGATGGGGATTCTGCCGTCGCGCAATTCCGACGTCGAGGCCTTCAAGGACCGGCTCGCGAGCGATCCGTTCCTCAAGGGCTACGTCGCGACGCTGCCCGACGCCAAGGCCTTTCCGGTCGTACTCGGCGGCCAGGAATTCTCCGAATCGCTGCAGAAGACGCTCGAGGCGATGGAGTTCGGGCAGCTTTCCGCCGCAGAGGCGCAAAAGCGAGCCCAGGCGGACGCCGCGCAGATCCTCGAACGCGCCGCAAAGTGAGCGTATGCGCGAGCGATCGTCGGCCGGTCCGCCGGCGCTTGCTTGCCGTCTAGCTTCGCACACAAAGCCGCCGCATGGCGCAGCGAATGAATCGGCCGGCGCTCGCGATGCTGGCTCCGACAGTGGTGCTAATCGCGGTGTTCGTCCTCGCCCCGATGGCGCTGACGATCTGGCTCTCTTTTCAGGACTGGTCGACGCAGACCGGTTTCGAGACGGCGAGCTTCGTCGGATTGCGGAACTTCGTCGATATTTTCGGGCCGACGACGATCGGGCGCGATTTCAAGACGGCGCTCTTCAACACCGGGATTTACACGGCACTCTCGGTCGCGGTCATCCTGCCGCTTTCGGTCGCGTTCGGCCTGCTCGTCTATCAGAAGCTCGCGCCGGGGGGCGTCTTCCTGCGCACGGTTCTGTTCTCGACCTACATGGTGCCGATGATCGCGGTGGCGCTCGTCTTCTCCAAGCTCTATTCGCCGACCGAAGGCCCGCTGAACCAAATCCTCGGATGGATCGGCCTGCCGCCCAGTCCCTGGCTGTCGTCGCCGCGTACCGCGCTCGTCTCGATCGTGGTCCTCAACGTCTGGCAGCAGGTCGGCTACTTCACTGTGCTTGCGGTCGCGGGCCTGACGCAAATCCCGCCCGTCCTGCACGAAGCCGCGATGATCGACGGCGCCAACGCGCCGCAGCGTTTCGCGTCGATCACCCTGCCGCTGCTCGGCAATACGCTGCTCTTCTCTGCGGTCATCGCGATCATCAACGCAGTGCAGGTGTTCGAGCCGGTAGCGCTCATCACCCAGGGCGGGCCGGTTGATTCGACCAACGTGCTCACCTACCACATCCGCCGAGTCGGGATCGAAAGGGCGCAGGGCGGGCTCGGCTCGGCGATGGCGGTTACGCTGATGCTGGCGCTGATCGTGTCCATTGCGGCGCTCTTCGCCTTCGCGCAGTCGCGGGAAGCAAAGCCATGAAGGCGGCGCTCGCCGAGCCTCGCAATTACAGAGCCGACGCCGCTCGCGCGGCGATTCTGACCCTCATCATCTTGGTGGCGGTGGTTGCGGCCTTTCCGCTCCTCTGGATGGCGCTGACCAGCCTCAAGACGCCGCAGGAGACGATGAGCGTCCCGCCGGTGTGGCTTCCCGCCACGCCCAATCTCGACGCGTACCGCAAGGTGGCGGACGTGCTCGGCCTCGGCCGATCCTTCTTGAACTCGGGGATCATCGCCTGCGTGACGACGGCCGCAATCGACGTCACGAGCCTCATGGCGGGCTACGCTTTCGCCAAATATGAGTTCCGCTTCCGCGAACCGCTGTTCGCGCTGCTCATCGCGACCATGTTCCTGCCGCCGATTGTGACCTTGATCCCGCTCTATCGCATCGTTGGCTATCTCGGGCTCAACGCCTCGCTCGCCGGCGTGATCGCTCCCAATCTCGCCAACGCCTTCGGCGTGTTCCTCATGCGACAGTTTATCAAGGGCGTGCCAAATGAGCTTATCGAGGCGGCGCGGCTCGACGGGGCCTCCGAATTCCGCCTCCTGTTCGAGATCGTCGCCCCGGCAGTTTTTCCGGCCCTCGCCGCGCTGACCCTCTTCGCCTTCGTCTATCACTGGAACAGCTATCTCT
The DNA here is from genome assembly GCA_035500275.1 of Roseiarcus sp. GTDB lineage: Bacteria > Pseudomonadota > Alphaproteobacteria > Rhizobiales > Beijerinckiaceae > Roseiarcus. The sequence goes on from DATJXI010000369.1 coordinate 7,240, forward strand.
GGCCGCTCACCGTTCTCGAGGGCAATAGCGACCAGTACCCGATCGTCGTCTCGCTCTCGCGGCTCTTAAGCTACAACCGCGGCGCGATGAACACGAGCCTCGTCATGGCGGGCGCGACGCTGGCGGTGCTGCCGCCGGTGCTGCTGTTCGTGCTGCTGCAGCGCTTCTTCGTCGATTCGATCGTCGCGTCCGGGATCAACGCATGAGCGAGACGGTTCTCGCCGTCGATCTCGGCGGCACTTGGCTTCGCGCTGGGCTCGCGTCGAGGGACAATCCAGTCTCAGTACGCCCGCTTGGCGAATGGCCGGCGCCGGCGACACGCATGGAGTTTTTGGCGACTATCGGTTGGCAAATCGCGGAGAATGATACGACGCGGCTCGGTCTCGGCATACCGGGTCTTGCGCGGGGAACGGGTTGTCTCTGGGTCCCCAACCTTCCCTATCTCGACGGGCTCGACCTCGCCGCATGCTTTCCGGGCGTCGCGGTCGCCGTCGGCAACGACGCGCAGCTCTCGCTTCTCGCCGAGGCATCCGCGGGCGCTGCGGCCGGTCTCTCCGACGCGATCCTCGTCGCGATCGGCACCGGGATCGGCTCTGCGGTTCTCGCGGATGGGCGCATCGTCGGGGGCGCGCACGGCGGCGCCTGCTCTTTCGGCTGGGCAGCCGTGGATCTCGAAGACGCGGGCGATGATACCCACGGTTGGCTTGAGCGCCACTGTTCAGGGACCGCCCTCGACCGGATCGCGGCAAGCACGGGCTTGAGCGACGGCGTCGCGCTCGTCGAGAACGCGCGGGCAGGAGACGCCAAAGCGAAGGCCGCGCTGCGTCCGCCCATGGAGGCGCTCGGCGCGGCGCTCGCCGGCGCCGTCGCCCTGCTCGATCCGGCGGCGGTCATTTTCGCAGGCGGCCTCGCCGCGGCGCTCGACGCGCTTGGCCCCCTGATCCGGCCGGCGCTGATCAAGCGCCTGCCGGCGCACTTGCGCGGCGTCGCGCTGAAGGCGGCGCATTTTGGGCCCCAGGCCGGCCTTGTCGGGGCCGCCATCACCGGGGCGTGCGGATCCGACTGGCGGCGAGCCCTGCCGTAATCCTCTCCTCGAAAGCCAACTCTCTAGAAAGGCTGAAAGTCAAATGCCCACCCTCTACATCACCCGCCTCGTCGAGATCGCCGAGCGGGCGGCGGAAGCCAACGCGGAGGCGTTCGACCGCGCATCCACGGTCTTCGCCAACACGCTGGCCAGGAATGGCCTCATCCACCTCTACGGCTCGGGACACTCGGTCTTGCCAGTGCAGGAGACCTTCCCACGCTACGGCTCCTACGTAGGTTTCAACCCGCTGACCGATCCCCGCGTCATGTGGCACAACGTGCTCGGGCCGGGAGGCGTGCGCGAGCTTTTGTGGCTCGAGCGCACCGAAAACTACGCCGAAAAATTTCTTGATCACCAGCCGCTGAACGCCGGCGACGCGATCGTCGTCTTCGGCCACTCGGGGCGCAACTCCTCCGGCATCGACACGGCGCTCTACGCGAAGAAGCGCGGGCTGACCATCGTCACGATCACGGCACGCGCCAATCTCGACAAGCCGGCGACACATAGTTCCGGCAAGCGCCTGGCGGACGCCGCCGACATCGTCATCGACACCGGCGCGCCGGTCGAGGACGCGATCGTCCCCATCGGCGGTTGGAGCCGCCCGGTCGCGGGCTCATCCACGGTCCTCGCCATGATCATGATGCACGAGCTCGTCGCGCGGACGGCCCAGAAGCTCGCCGACCGCGGTATCGAGCCGCCCGTCTTCGCTTCGCCGACCATCGCGGGCGTCACGCTGCGCGACACCGACATGATATATGGCGTCTATCGCCAGCGCATGATCGAGGCGCAGCAGAGGCACCTGCCTCAGTTCAAGAAGGCGATGGCGGGAAAGACTTAGCCCGACGTCGCCTTGAAAATCGCCGAGCCGCCCTTGGGAATGGAGCCGAGCGTGAGCCCCAACCGCACCGGCATGCCCCAAAGCGGCAGCAAGAGGCCGCCTCTTGCATTCTGGGGGCTCGCCGCCGGGATGCAGGCGACGCGGTTCATGATCCAGCACTCGTCGAGGCTCGCCGCGTCGAAGAGCTCCCACATTCCCTCCGACCCCGG
>DATJXI010000370.1:0-10048 GCA_035500275.1 Roseiarcus sp.
TGAACCTCGACCGGCCGCCGCTGGAAGTCGCGAAGGAGCTGTCCGAGTATCTTTAGGCATAGCGCCTGACCGCCGAGCCTTGCTTCCCGTTCCGGAGAAGAAGCGCGTAAGAAACGCCGGCCTGATTATTTCCTCCTTTCGTCAGGACACGATTGCAGCCGACCTTACGGCTTGGTAACTTCTCGTCTTACTAAATTGTCATAACATAAGGATAATGCGATGGGAGAAGTGAAAATATTCGTCAGCCACAATTCGAAGTACGCCGACCTCGCGAAAGGCGTCAAGCTGTCTCTCGAAGCGCTCGAATCGGAGAACTCGCTGGACGTCAGAATCAGTGAAGAGATGGCGGGCGCGACCGACTGGCGGAAGTGGATCGAAGACAATGTTCGGAGTTCGGATATTTTTCTACTGTTATTTCCCAGCGCCGACATGGATATGACTTGGTGTAATTACGAATTAGGGCGATTTTACGGAGAAGATCGCAAGATCGTATGCATAAAAAACACGGACATCAAGAGTCCGCCGCCAACCTTCGAACCCTACCAGGCTTACTCCGGCGACGAAGACGGCATTCGCAAATTCATTGACGAATTGTTTGTTTCCGGCAACCTGACCAACGGGAAGCCGCTCAACCCCAGAATAGGAAAGTTTACCGACAAGCTTTACGAACGCGCACAAGACGTCTCACGCGAGATGGCGCAGAAGTTTGCGCAGGCGCGGGTGCGCGACCTGCGCTATGAAAGACGAATTGTGCTTTCGATCCGTTACGATGACGCGAAGCGGTTCGACCCGGAAGCGTCGACTGTCCAGGGAAACGTCGAGGGGCTGAACGTTCTCGGGCTCGGGCAAGCCACGCCCATCAAATGGTCGACCATCCGGATGTCGACGCACGACTCGATCGACTGGCCGAGCGAACTGGAAGCGGCGCTTCCGTCCATCACCGTGGGTTCGCTGCCGCCGGCGCTGCCTCCGTTTTTCTCCGGAAGCGACATCTATCTGCCGGTCATCACAAAAGCGCAAAGCGTGGACGGACTCCTGGAGGAGGTCGTCCTGATCTTCGTCACGATGAACAAGGAACTGGTGCGGCCGCTGGTTGACTGGTCGATGCCGTCCAACATGCCGGACAGCTTCGTCTCACTCGTGAGACTGGTTCGACTCATGTTCCGAGCGCGCTGGGAGATCCTGGAGCCGCGGTATCAGGAGGCCAAGTACCGCCTCCCGTCGCCAGACCGGTGCGCCGAAATCGTGCGCTCGGTCGTCGCCGATTACGATCGGATGCGCCATTACGCGGAGAGCCAAGGCATCGTCGGACTCGACAAATTCTACGCCGTTTTCCAGGCCGATTTACGAACGGATATCGAAGCCTGCGGCGATGAGTGGATGGACCTCATGACGAAACTGGGAGCCACGCCGCCGCAGAATTCCGCGGATCTCGCCGCCCGGCTGAGGGCTCTGTTGGCCAACAACGCAAAGTGGCTACAGCACAGCGCCAAACAATTCGCCGTCGCCACCAGTCAGCTTGGCTAAAGATCGTTGTCCGCCGCGCATCGCGGTCGTCGCAAGGTTTGCGGAGGCTCATCCTGTTTGATAGAGCATCGCGCCAATGACGATGCTGGGCAACAGCAGGCATCTTCATAAGAGACGTAGAAATGGAAAAATTCACCAAGCTCACGGGCGTCGCCGCGCCGTTGCCGATCGACAACGTCGACACCGACATGATCATCCCGAAACAGTACCTGAAGACGATCAAACGCACCGGGCTCGGCAAGGGGCTGTTCGCGGAAATGCGCTACCGTGACGACGGCTCGGAGAACCTCGACTTCGTGCTCAACAAGCCGGCCTATCGCAAAGCGGCCATTGTCGTCGCCGGGGACAACTTCGGCTGCGGCTCGTCGCGCGAGCACGCGCCTTGGGCGCTGCTTGATTTCGGGATCAGATGCGTCATTTCGACCGATTTCGCCGACATTTTCTACAACAACTGCTTCAAGAACGGCATTCTACCGGTCCGGGTGTCGCCCGAGGATCTGGCGAAGCTCATGGACGACGCCGAGCGGGGGGCGAACGCCACCCTGACGGTGGACCTCGAGGCGCAGGAAATCCGCGGGCCGGACGGCGGCGTGGTCAGGTTCGACATCGACCCGTTCCGCAAGCGCTGTCTCATGGAGGGGCTGGACGACATCGGCCTGACGCTTGTCGAGGCGGAGGCCATCGCGGCCCATGAGGAAAAGGCCGCCGCCGCTCGGCCCTGGCTCTAAAGGCTGAAAGGGCGACCAACGCCGCTTGAACGTAGATCGTCCCGTTTCGGCCGCGGCGGCCGCAAAAGCCGAGGGCAAGGCGGCAGCACGGAGGGCCGATATGAGCGCGCGCCGGCTCAGCTTGAGCTTGAAAACTTCCGTTCTCGGCCTAAAGGGGGGACTCGAAGCAGCAAGTCCTCGGTTTCGTACGGGGCGACGGCCAAAAGCAGCGCTGGCCCGCCAGCTTCCGCGTCCCAAATGTCGAGAGCGTTGGCCAATTTTCTCCCGATGTCGGGCGCGTTCGACGTTCTTCGGTTGGCGATTATTCGCCTTCTCTCTCGCTAATGAAACGCAGACCCTCTTCTTCAAACGACTTCATGATCTCCCGCACCATATGCTCAATTTCCGATCGGCCCTCAGGCGTTTCAGCTAAATCTGGGAACAGGCGCATTAGAGCGCGACGAATAGCAGAGGATGCCGCGATTTGGTGCATGAGGCTCGCCCCTGTCTTGCGCGAAGCATAACATGCCGGTCCGATGCGACCGATTGTCAATCCCCGAAACTCAAAGCCGATTGTCAACGTCCGCCATTCGCCCGTATGGTCAGGGGCAAACGGGTGTTGAGCTGAACGGTCGCCGATGAATGGCGCCACGGTCTTTCTCGCCGCGATCGGCTATGTCCTCTTGCTGTTCGCCATCGCCTGGTGGGGCGATCGCGGGGGGCGGCGCTTTGTCGCTGGCAGCCGGCGCGCGGTCGTCTACGCGCTCAGCATCGCCGTCTACTGCACCTCCTGGACCTATTACGGCTCGGTCGGCCTCGCCTCGGAGCGGGGCCTCGACTTCCTCCCGATCTATATCGGCCCCATCCTCGTCATCGGCCTCGGCGCGCCGTTCGTCGCGCGCATCGCCAAGCTGGCGCGAACGCAGAACCTCACAACCGTGGCCGACTTCGTGTCGGCCCGGTACGGGAAATCGCAATCCGTAGCGGCGATCGCCGCCCTCATCGCCCTTCTCGGCTCCGCCCCTTACGTCGCGCTGCAGCTCAAGGCGGTCGGGGCGACGCTGCTGACCGTCGTCAATTCGCTGGAGACGTCGCGGCTCACCCCTCAGACGCCCTCGACGTCTTTTTCGCTCGCGATTTCCCTTCTTTTGGCCGCCTTCGCGATCGCCTTCGGTACGCGCCGGATCAATCCGAAGGAGCATCAGGAGGGCCTCATTCTGGCGATTGCGGTCGAGTCGGTCGTCAAGCTGATCGCCTTCCTCGCCGGCGGCGCGTTCGTCGTCTGGGGCCTGCACGGCGGCGTCCTCGATTTGACCAAGGCCGCGGAAGCGAACCCCAGGATCGACGCTATCATCCAGACGCCGCCGGATCCGGGGATCTGGGCCGTCACGACGCTGCTTTCGGCCTTCGCGATCGTTCTGCTTCCGCGTCAGTTCCACGTCGCGGTGGTCGAGAACCACGACGAGCGGGACGTCCGCACGGCCTCATGGCTGTTCCCGGCCTATCTCGTCCTTATCAACCTCTTCGTGGCGCCGCTCGCGGTCGCCGGTCTGCTCGCGTTCCCGGACGGGAGCGTCAATCGCGACCTCACGGTGCTCGCCCTGCCGCTCGCGGCCGGCGCGCACGGGGTGGCGCTTCTGACCATGATCGGCGGCGTTTCCGCCGCCACCGGCATGGTGGTCCTCGACAGCCTGGCGCTCGCGATCACGATCTCGAACGACCTCGTGATGCCGGTTCTGTTGCGCGGGCGCGCCGCCCCCGAGCCGCCGACGAGCGGCGACATCGGCGCGCTGGTCCTGTGGATACGGCGCCTCGCGATTGTCGGCGTTCTCGCCCTCGGCTTCGTCTACGAGCGGGAGACCGGCCCCGTCGCGCTCGTCTCGATCGGACTTCTCTCGTTCGCGGCGGTGGCGCAGATCGCGCCGTCGTTCCTCGGAGGCCTGTTCTGGCGGCGCGGCACCGCGCGCGGCGCCATCGCCGGCATGGCGGCAGGGTCGCTCGCCTGGATTTATCTTCTTCTCTTGCCGTCGGTCGAGGCCAACGAGGCGCTGCAGACCGTGCTGGCGCACGGGCCCATGGGGGTCGCCTGGCTGAGCCCCTGGGCGCTGACCGCCTTCGCGCCAAACGCCTTCGTCGGCGGGGTCGTCCTCTCGCTGGCGGCGAATGTCTCCGCCTTCATAGCCTTCTCGCTGACCCGCCAGCCGACCGCGCTGGAGCGCGCCCAGGCGAGCGCCTTCGCCGGCGCGGGCGGCAAGCCGCAGGCCTTTCGCCTGTGGCGCTCCTCGACTTCCGCCGGCGAAGTCGAAGCCGCGGTCGCCCGCTATCTCGGCGCGGAGCGCGCGCGGCTCGCCTTTTCGGCCTTCATGCGCGAAAGCGGGCTCGAGTACGATCCGGCCCGGGAAGCCAGCGCCCAGCTCATCCGCCACGCGGAGTTCCTGCTCTCGCCCGCCATCGGCGCCTCGACGTCACGCCAGGTCTTGTCGCTGCTCCTCAAGCCGAGAGCGGTCTCGGGACAGTCGGCCCTCAAGCTCATCGACGAGGCTTCGGCGGCGATCCAGTCGAACCGGGACCAGCTCCAGCATGCGCTCGACCACGCCCGCCAGGGGATCACGGTTTTTGACTCCAATCTGGCGCTGACCGCGTGGAACCGCGAATTCGTAGAGCTCTTCGATCTGCCTTCGTCCATGCTGCGCCAGGGCGTCGGTCTCGACGAGATCGTGCGGTTCAACGCGGCGCGCGGCGTCTATGGTCCGGGCGACTCCGAGGATTTCGTCGCCGAGCGGGTGGCGGCCCTCCTCTACGAGGACCAGCCGACGCGGCTGCGCCTCTTCTCCTCTCGCCGGGTGATCGAGGTCCGCTCCGCCCGCCTGCCCGACGGCGGCATTGTCACGACCTATACCGACGTGACCCAGTCGGTTCAGACCGAGGAGGCGCTCGAAGCGGCCAACGAGCTTCTCGAGCAGCGGGTCGACGAACGCACCGCCGAACTCAGGCGCCTCAACGCCGAGCTCGCCCGCGCCAAGGCGGTGGCGGAGGAAGCCAACCTTTCCAAAACGCGCTTCCTCGCCGCCGCGAGCCACGACATCTTGCAGCCGCTCAACGCGGCGCGACTCTACGCCAGCTCGCTGAGCGAGGACGGCGCTCATCTCGACCGGGACGAGCGGTCGGACCTCGCCCGCAACGTCGATCTGTCGCTTGAGGCGGTCGAGGAGATCCTGGGCGCGCTCCTCGACATCTCGCGCCTCGACGCCGGGGCGACGAAGCCCGAAGTCGCGGAGGTGCCGGTCGCCGAGCTCATGCGCCTGCTCGAGGTCGAATTCGCCCCGATCGCCCGAGCCAAGGGGCTCGATCTCAGGTTCGTCGGGACGAAGCTCGCCATCCGGACCGACAAGCGGCTCATGCGGCGCTTGCTTCAGAACCTCGTCTCCAATGCTGTGAAATACACGCCGAAGGGTCGGGTCCTCATCGGCTGCCGTCGCATTCCGGGCGCGTCGCGCGTCGAGGTGTGGGACACGGGCCTCGGAATCGCCGCCGAGCACCAGCGAGCGGTGTTCGGCGAGTTCCAGAGGCTCGACCAGGGCGCCCGGATGGCGCGCGGGCTCGGGCTTGGCCTTTCGATCGTCGAGCGTCTGGGGCGCGTGCTCGGCCATCCCGTGGGCCTGAGATCGCGCCCGGGCAAGGGCTCGGTGTTCTTCGTGACCGCCCCGTTGGGCAGGCGGACCGCGCAGGCCGCGACGGAGGCCGTTCCGGCCGCGCCGGCGCGGGGGGAGCCCCTGAGCGGCCTCAAGGTCCTCGCCATCGACAACGAGCCGCGGGTGCTCGAGGGCCTGCAGGCGCTGCTCAAACGATGGGGCTGTTTGGCGGCCACCGCCAGCGGCCTCGCCGAGGCGCGCGCGGCGCTAAAGGCTTTCGGAGCGCCGGACGTCATCGTGGCGGACTACCACCTCGACGAGGGCGACGGGATCGAGGCGATCCTGGCGTTGCGACGCGATATCGGCCTTAAGGTCCCGGCCATCCTCGCCACCGCCGACCGCGGGCCGGAGGCGCGCGTGGCGGCGGCACGGGCTGACGTCGTCATCCTTAACAAGCCGATCAAACCCGCCCCGTTGCGGGCGCTGCTCGCCCGGTGCTGCGCCATCCGGGAGGCGGCGGAGTAGGGCCTTCGACTCGGTTGACCCGCCTCGCCAATTCGCGCCGCGAATGCGGCTTTTCAATCGCTTGCGGCGACCGGCCCGGCCGGCGGCGCCTGTTTCGCTTGGCCCATGGGCCGTCAAGAGCGTCACTTCCGCGCGGAAGTGAATTAAGAATCAGGGCGGGTTAAGCCGCTGAACGGAGCTGTGGGTTGGCGAAGCCTGGATTGCGGCCGCGGAGCGAACCTTCCTCGGAGGAAACGATCGCCCGCGTGATGGCTTTGAAAACCGCCTTTGGCATTACACGCGTCGCAAATCTCACCGGCCTGGATCGCACCGGCGTTCATGTCGTCATGGTCTGCCGGCCGAATGCGCGTTCGAGCGCGGTGTTCAATGGCAAGGGCGTCGACCTTGCGTCCGCGAAGGCGTCGGGGCTCATGGAGGCGGTTGAAACGTGGCACGCCGAGAACGTGCGCCTGCCGCTGACCTTCTCGAGCCTCGCCGATCTCAGCGGCAGGGTCCCCCTGATCGATATCGACGGGCTGCCGCGCCGTCCGGGTCGGGTGTTCGATCCCCACCAGCCGATCCTATGGGTCGAGGGGCGCAATCTGATGGACGGCGAGCGAATCTGGCTGCCGTTCGAAACCGTGCATATGGATTCGCGCATGGACGGGCCGCCGATGAGCGGCGCCTTGGCCATGGGCACGAACGGGCTCGCCTCGGGCGCTTCTTTCGCCGGCGCCGTCCGCCATGCGCTCTGCGAGGTGATCGAGCGCGACGCAACCAGCCTCTGGCATGCAAGCTCAGCGGCGATCCGGAACGCTCGGCGACTCGACCTCGCCACGATCGACGATCCCCAATCGCTCGCCGTTCTCGCTCGGCTCGCCAAGGTCGACCTGGAGGCCGCGGTCTGGGACGTCACGACCGACGTCGGCGTCTGCGCTTTCCTGTGCCTCCTCATCGATGGCGCCGGCGAAGTCGGCCACGTTGGCGTCGGCGCCGCTTGTCGCCAGCGTCGAGGCTCGGCGCTCTTGGGCGCGGTTCTCGAGGCGGCGCAAGTCAGGACCACCTATATCATCGGCTCGCGCGAGGATATCGACGACTCCGACTACGATCCGGCTGTCCTCGCGGCGCGCCACGCGGAGGCGCGCGCGATGGTGAAGGCATCGGCTCCGTCCCACCGCTTTCAATCAGCGCCCGACGTCGTTTGCGAGAGCGCCGAAGCCGAAGTCGAGTGGCTCATCGGCCGGCTGCGGGCGATCGGGCTCAGGCAAGCAATCGCCCTGGATCTAACGCAGCCCGAATACGGCCTCCCGGTCGCGCGGATGGTCGTTCCGGGCCTCGAAGGCGCCGATCATAACCCCGCGCAATACGCCCCTGGACCGCGGGCGCTCGCCGTCCGGGGAGGTCTTTCATGACGGCGACGATTTTCGTCGGGCCGACGCTCGCGCCGGCGGAGATCGCGGCAGCCGGCGACTTCGCTTGCCTGCCCCCGGTCGCGCAGGGCGACGTGTTTCGCGCTGTCCGGGGCGGCGCGCGCGTCGTCGGCGTTATCGACGGCTATTTTTCCGGCGCGCCCGCCGTCTGGCACAAGGAAATCCTTTGGGCGATGTTCGAGGGTGTCGCCGTCTTTGGCAGCGCCAGCATGGGAGCGCTGCGCGCCGCCGAACTGCACGCCTACGGCATGCGCGGCGTCGGGCGCATCTTTGAAGCCTACCGCGACGGGGCGCTCGAGGATGATGACGAGGTGGCGGTCATCCACGGGCCGGCGGAGATCGGCTACCTCGCGACCTCCGAGCCTATGGTCAACATTCGCGCGACGCTCGCCGAGGCGGAAGCGAAGGGCGTCGTGCCAGCAGCGGCGCGGCAGGTGCTCGAAGGCTTCGCCAAGGGCCTGTTCTTCGGCGAGCGCAACTGGCCGGCGCTGCTCAAAGCCGCGCCCGGGCTCGGCCTGGTCGAGTCCGATCTTGCCGCGCTCGGCGCGTGGCTGCCAGAGGGCCGCGTCGATCAGAAGCGGCTCGATGCGCTCGCGATGCTGGCTGAGATTCGCGACCTCGGCGACGTGAAGCTTCCGCGACCGGACTTTCATTTCGAGTGGACCTATTTCTGGGACGCATTCGTCGCCCGGTCGGCCGATGCAGGGGGAAAACCGTCGATTTCAGCCGAACGCGTACTGGATGAGTTGCGGCTTCAAGGGCCCGCCGCCTGGCGGCGGGTCGAGGCGCGGGCGCTCTTGCGCGCCCTGGTCAAGAGCGACGCCCGCGCCGAAAAAGTCGAACGCGAAGCGGCGCGCGACTGGCTTGGCCGCTTTCGCAGCGAGCGCAGCCTGTACGCGCGCGCCGATCTCGAGCGGTGGCTCTGGGAGAACGACATCGAGCCCGCCGCGCTGGAAGCGTTGATCGAGGACGAGGCGCGCCTTGAGGCGTTGCGCGGCCGTATCGGGCGCGCGCTCGATTCTTTCGCGCTCAACGAACTGCGGCTCGCCGGCGAGTACCCGCGTTTGGCGGAGCGCGCCCGCCGGAAGCATGACGCGATCGTGGCGGCGGGACGCTGCGACGACCGCCCCACGCCCATCGCAAGCGCCGGTTTGCGCTTCTGGTGGTTTGAGAAGCGGCTGGGGCGGCCCATGCCCGACGACGTTCCGGCGTTCGTCGCCCGCCACGGCTTCGCCGACACATCGGCCTTCGATCTTGCGCTGTACCGGGAGCGATTGTTCCTCGATATCGAAGCAAAATCTCCTTGACAGGAAAGCGCATTGCTCTTCTTGTTAAGTTAGAGAGGCAAGTTGCTGGAACAGTGCTGCCGGGGCGGCGTCCGGTTCAGGCTATTTCCGAAACCGCCTTACGTCCATTCTGAATGGCCGCCTGAGACGGTCAGCGTCTCGGAACCGCCGGGGTCGATCGGACCGGGCCCGGAAGACGAGCGCATGCGGCTCATCTTCCCGCTCGACAAGCGCGCCTCATATGGCGTCAATTTCGGGCCGCTCGGCACGCCGAGGCTCGATTTGCCGCCCTACCGCGGCCCAATCTACCGGCCGGTGGGCCCCGACGCGGAGGGCCATTTCGACCGCATCCCGGTGGGCACGCCAGAGTTCGCTCAAGCGCATGTCTTCGGCACGGTCCGATTCGTGCTCGACATATGGGAGCGCTATTTCGGGCGACGCATCGAGTGGCATTTCGCGCGCGACTACCCGCAGCTCGAGATCGTCATCCAGCCGCGCATCGACAACGCCTACGCCGGCTACGGATTCATGGAGATCGGCGCCCAACCGCTGCCGAACGGCGGCGTCGCGCCGTTTGCGCTCAATTTCGACGTGATGGCGCACGAGCTCGGCCATCTCATCCTCTATTCGACGATCGGCCTGCCATCGCCCGACGCGGCCAGCGGCGAATATTACGGCTTTCATGAATCCGCCGCCGATGTCACCGCGCTCATCGCCGTTCTGCACTTCGATTCGTTGGCGGCGCATCTGCTCGCGGAGACGCACGGCAATCTCTATGTGTTCAACGAACTCGACCGCTTCGCGGAATTGTCGGAGCATGACCAGATCCGGCTCGCGAGCAACGACGTCAAGCTCTCGCAATTCTCCGCCGGCTGGGAGGATGAGCACGCGCTGTCGCAACCGCTGACCGGCGCCTTCTTCGACATCGTCGTCGATGTTTTCCAGGAACTTCTGGTCGAGCG